>CALZJV010000752.1 GCA_945787595.1 uncultured Desulfobacterales bacterium
TAAGGAGTGAGTATGGATTTTAGCCTTTCTACGGATCATGAAATTTTACGGGATTCGGTGCGCAGTTTTGCTGAAAAAGAGATCAAGCCGATGGCCCGGGAATTGGATGAAAAAGAGGAATTTTCCTATAAAACCATGCAAAAAATGGCAGAGCTCGGTCTTTTCGGTGTCTTTGTTTCCGAGAAATACGGCGGGCAAGCCATGGATTACCTGTCCTACATTATTGCCGTGGAAGAAATCGCCCGGGTCGATGGCTCCCATGCAGCCACCGTGGCGGCGGAAAATTCTCTGGGTATCGGGCCGCTTTATTATTTCGGCAATGAAGATCAAAAGAAAAAGTATCTACCGAAACTTTGCAGCGGTGAAGCCCTCTGGGGTTTTGGTTTAACCGAAGCCAATGCCGGCTCGGATGCAGCCAGCAGTGCTACCTCCGCAGTATTGGACGGTAATGAATGGGTCATTAACGGGAGTAAGATTTTTATCACCAATGCCTCCACAGATATCACAACCGGGGTCACGGTCATGGCCCGCACCGGAGTTCTTGATGATAACCGCCCCGAGCTTTCCTGCATTATCGTCGAAGCGGGGACTCCCGGATACACTGCCAAAGTAATGCACGATAAAATGATGTGGCGATCATCCAATACCAGTGAGCTTTATTTTGAAGATTGCCGGGTTCCCAAAGAAAACCTGTTGGGTGCCAGAGGACACGGATTCCACCAGATGATGCAGACCCTGGACGGTGGACGCCTGTCCATTGGGGCCATGGGCCTGGGAGGGGCTCAGGGATGCTTTGACATGGCAATCAAATACACCAACGAACGTGAGCAATTCGGCAGACCTATCGCAACCTTCCAAGCCAACGCGTTTAAACTGGCCGACATGGCCGTGGAAATCGAGTGTGCTCGTCTACTGCTTTATAAAGCCTGCTGGCTGCGGGACAACGGCCTGCCTTTTTCCAAGGAAGCCGCCATGGGCAAACTTTATTGTTCCGAATTAATGTATCGGTGTGCCAATCATGCCGTTCAGCTTCACGGGGGCTATGGATTGATGAAAGAATATGATGTCGAGCGTTTTTACCGGGACCAGAAACTGCTTGATATCGGAGAGGGAACCTCCGAGGTTCAGCGCATTGTTATTGCGCGGCATGTAGGTGCCAGATGCCTCTAGAACGGAGCCGGATCCGTATCGGGTGGAGGCCGAAATAGGTTAAAGCCCATTATTGACAACTCCAACATTATTACTTACCCGGCACTGAGTCCTGAGTGAGTAATTACAGCATGGCATTTATGAATCGATGGACATAGGGCCACTAGTGTTAAAAACAGTGAGGAGAAAATATGGAAGAAAAAAGTCGCAAACAAATCCTGAATGTTGATTTTTTCGAGGGTCTGACAGGTGATATCAAGGCGGAACCGGCAAAAGGCCTGGAAGACATCGGTCAACGGATTCGAAAAATACGTGAAGAAAAAGGACAGTCTCTGGAAGAACTTTCAAAGTTGACCGGATTTGACGTGCAATTTTTATCGAGCTTGGAGAAAAATGAGGCCCAACCCCAGCTTGGTACCGTAATCAAATTATCCAAAGCCCTGGACAGCGCTTTTGGTAGGCTGGTTTCGGGAGTGGGTGACAAACTCTATTCGATAACCCGAAAAAATGAACGCCGCACCGTATCCCGCTCAACCAGCCAAAAAACCCAAAAACAGGTTTATATGTACAAAAGCCTTGCTCCTGACGTCAAAGGCCGTCACATGGAGGCGCTGATTGTCCAGCTTGAAGAAGACCCCGAAAAGGAGGTTTCGGTGCATGAGGGCGAAGAATTTATCTTCGTTCTGGATGGTGTGGTTGAGATGGGGATTGGTGAGGACAATTTTGAACTGGAACCCGGCGACAGCGTCTATTACCTGTCCACCACTCCGCATCACATCGCGTCAAAAAGCGGTAAAGCCACCATTTTGGCCGTTTTATACGAAGGCTGACATCTGATTTCGGGTTGCGGATTTCAGCCAAAAAGGGCATAGAGCAAAGGGCATAGCGCATAGAGTAAGACATCGCTCAATGGAAGGTGCAGGAGGATCAGAAGGGTTTTAGGAATGAACTATCTGAGGGGTCGGGGAGTTTCTCAGAGCCGACCCGCTGCATGGATAATCGCCAGCGAAACCGCATGAACTCGACCCTAAGGCCTCGTAATGAATGAACAGCAATCAAAATGAAAACGGATGATTCGCGATTGGATGTTAAATAAAAGCCGCTGAGCAAAGCTGTTCATCCATAACGATCCCGAATGGTCTCAGACAGCATCCGCTTTCGGTGGCGATCATCCACTACGCTATAATCATGGGTTTAGGCCGAAAACTCCCCGACCCCTCAACTATCTATGTAATTTGATTTCCGGCATCCGTATTCTGTCATCTGTCATCTGTTTTCTGTCCTCTGATAAAAAGTTGCGGGTTGCAGGTTGCAAGTTTCGGGTCACGAGTTTCGTTTTCGGGTGTTCTGCCGAAGGCGGATCAGGTAATAAGGGTGGAAGATACCTCCCACCAGTGGGTTTACCTTCCGGCCTGCAAGCACA
Source organism: uncultured Desulfobacterales bacterium (assembly GCA_945787595.1). The sequence continues at coordinate 2,573 of CALZJV010000752.1, forward strand.
CGGGCTGAATTCCGAACCGCGGAACCGCAAATTAATTAACCACAGAATTTCCTAAACTTTGTGATGGCCGGGCTGGCACCCGTGGTTCAATTTCAAACTCACAAATCAGGGGCGTATGATCGGAGAATTTAACCTGGGGGATTTGAAAATCGCTGATTTTTATTTCGGGACTGTGAAAGATGTAGTCCAGTTGTCGGCGCGGCGCCCGGCTGGGGTGGGAGGGCTGTCCATTGCCGTTGGCATTTTTCAGCCCGGTGGCCGCCAGAAACAATTGCAATTCCCGTCTCCCGCCACAATGACCGGCTTTTTTTCCTTGTTTATCATGGTATGCAGATCCTGCAGTTGATGATGGCGGTGACGGAATTTAATAGACAAGTGTACCAAAAAAACCGAGAAGTCTGCCAATTCCAGTTCAATCACAAGACGCTTGACGCCCTCGCGAAAATAATGAAACTTCTGGGAAACAATCTCCTGATTGGTCAACATCGCATTGCCCTGCTTATTCAGCAAGGGCACCTTACGGGCCATTGAAGATTCGGGATACTTTGACTGATAGACATGATCGTGCTGCAATTCCCAGGCGATACCCTCAGCCTGGTTGTTTTTTTCAGAGCGAAAAGAGCCGCTGTCCACCTCGATCAACCCCATGATATCCGGGTTCACCGATTTTATAAAGTCCACGATCTTTTTTAAATTACCGTTGGTGTTTTTAAAATAGCCGCTGTAAGGTACCGGAAGGTGAAAATGCCTGCCAATTCCTGCTGCATACCGTATATTGTATAAAAGAAACCGCATAAATCTACCATCTGTCTTCTCGGATTTTTTTATTGCTCCTTTAATTATAACCTTTTTCGGAACAATGTAAAGTTACGAAAACCATTGCTGATCGGAATATTTAAAAGGCTGAATGGTTGAATCCTTATACAGCTGTACATATAACCCAAGCGTTCGCTGTCCTCTGACTGCCCGCTAAAAAAGACTGATTCCGCATAACCATCGCATATGATTAACACCCGATTGAGTTTTTTCGTTCAATCGGGTGTACTATGGTATACTTCATGCGGGTCGAAATCAATGCCGATGGTAAATTAACTCAAACTTCCAGAGGTCTGTGTTCAGGGGGCGGGTTACGAGTTACGGATTTTCCATCTCTGTCTTCTGCCCGCTGACCTCTGTCTTCTGACACTTGAAACCTAATCATCGAATTCCGAATTATATGGAATGAACAACTGCTGGTAGCCAACAGCCGTGAATTACACCTACCTCATGCCAGGCGTATCACCATCAAGCCGCCGTTGATGCGCTTGACAAGTAAATTAATTCCATCACCTTTCTTATAGTAATCGACCAAGTTCATGAAATCTTTAACCGATGCAACATTTTTTCGGTTGACCTCGATGATGAGATCACCTTGTTGAATACCGGCTGCCTGAGCCTTACTGTTGCGCTCAACCTCGACGACGATAACACCCGAAGTTTCTTTGATGTTATAGCGTTGGGCGATTTGCGGTGTTAATTCCGTGACCTCAAAGCCGTATTCGCCCTCTTTTTCCTGCCGCTGATGCTCGGAAGCAGCGGCCATGGTCAACGGTCTTTTCCCGACTTTAACGTCGAGAGTCTTTTGGCGACCATCGCGTAGAACCGTTACCCTGGCCGTATCGCCGACCCCCAGTTTGGCAGCCAGGTTGGTCAGGTCCCGGCTGGTGGTTACCTTTTTGCCGTCGATTTCCGTAATGATATCCTTGGGCTGAATTCCGGCCTGATCCGCGGGATCGCCCGGCACGACACTGGCAACTAGCACGCCGCTTTTGTCTGTCACCCCATAATAGCCCGCCAGGTCGCCTTTAAGGTCCTGAATCGTGACTCCCAGCCAGCCGCGGGTGACCTCACCGCTGGTTTTCAACTGGGCGACGATGTCTTTGACCAGATCGATGGGAATGGCAAAGCCGATTCCATTGCCACCGGCGATGATCATGGTATTGATGCCTACGATCTCCCCGCTCATGTTGATCAGGGGGCCGCCGCTGTTACCCGGGTTGATTGAGGCATCGGTCTGAATGAAATTGTCATAAGGACCGGAGCCAATCACCCGTCCCTTAGCACTAACAATGCCGGCGGTGACGGTATGCTCCAAACCGAAAGGACTCCCGATGGCAGCAACCCACTCACCGACTTTGAGGTCGTCGGAACTTCCCATGGACACCGTGGGCAGATTGCCTTTGGCGTCAATCTTGATCAGGGCGATATCCGTTACAGGATCACGCCCGACGATTTTGGCATCGTACTCGGTATCATCTTTGAGGATGACTTTGATCGTGTCGGCGCTTGCCACCACATGATTGTTGGTCACTATATAGCCGCCTTTATCAATAAGGAACCCAGAGCCCTGACCCGGCTGTTTGAATTCCGGCTGACGCTGTTGCCCGAAATTAGGGCCGAAGAAGTCTTTGAACTGCTTGTCACCGCCAAACGGGTTTTGGCCGAACTGATGAAAAGCCGGCCCGCCACCCTTGATGGTCTTCTCCACCCGAATGTGAACCACTGCCGGGCTGACCGTATCGGCCAGGGTACTGAAATTTTGCGGCACCATTCTTACCGGCGCATTCTTGGATGCAGTTGCCATTGGAATGCCGGAACCCAGCATCAACCCGACCATTACCATTACCATGATGTACCTTGTAAACTTGAATGTCTGTTTCATGATTTTTCCTCCCTGTTCTAGTTTTGACCAAACTTGCTCTTTTCTTAGACTCAATATAAAGTTCGGAGTTAACGGCAGGATGACGGCAAGATGATCAAAATGTTATGTTGGGGGATGGTTTTGGGGCAGAAAAAGGGTAACTTCATGCCGGCGTTATGCCATTTTCCGCAAGGCGATATGAATTATACCCTAGCAGCGTGACCAAATATTTATGATGT
>CALZJV010000753.1 GCA_945787595.1 uncultured Desulfobacterales bacterium
GCAGGATTTTCAGATATTGACATCGATTCGTAGTCAAAGCCTGTCGTACCTGATACAAAAACGTAGTCGCCATCCACTACTGCGCGTGAATAGCCAATTTTCGATTCGAACTCTGAGCCACTTGAAATTAATTTTCGGTTCATAGTGTTCCTCAATTCAGATGCATATCTTGGATGAGCTGCAGGCCGCCACACTTTGAGAATCTGGGAACTTTGCGCAAAACCGCTGCATATTCCTGTTAGCTCCATCCCGTTTATTTGGACGTCGGAAAATTTTCCTTAAAAATTAGCACCGCACGTAATTATATACCCTATTTCGGGCGTTCATATAATTAAATAATCCGGACTGAAGGATCGAATTTGGCACCCAGAAATGCACCAGAGGCGGAAACAACCACACAGCCAAGGTTCCTTCCGGTTTCAGAACACGATGCATTTCGGGTAACAGTCGGTTCAAGGGTAACAAAGGGAAAGGAATCACACCAAACAATAGGACCTTGTCTATGCTCGCTGTTTCCAATCCTGCATTCAGAGCATCTCGTTTTACAATTCGGACATTCTTCAAATTAGCATTTTGCACTTTTTTTGATACTTGTTCGAGAAATCCGGATGACATATCCATTGCCACTAAGCTCCCATGCTCACCAATCAGCTTCGCTCCTGGAATGGTAAAGAAACCTGTACCACATCCTACCTCTAAAATGCTTTGTCCAGGTTGAATATCAGCAATCCGAAGCGTTTTAACAGGATCAAAGAGCCACTGTCTGAGCCTGCTCCCCATCAATATTCCAGCGGGCTTGAAAAGCAAATTTAGTATCTTTGAATTTCCTAAATCTTCTTTTTTCATTTTTTACCTATTCGTGAGCATCTAGCGATAGCGTTTATCCAAATTATTTCCGTTATAGATCGCCCAAAGCTGGGACAAAACATAGGACAAAACATAAGGGTCGCATCTCAATTATCTCTAAAAATCGTACGGCGTTCAATCCTGCAAATAATAATATGATGCAATACTCCGGGTGCATCTAATATAGCTAATCGTCGCATAATTCACAAATAACATCGACCCAAAAAGATATTAATTTATTTTTTTATGGACGTCCCTATACACATAGTATCTCCTGAGTGCTAACGCGAAAGTCAGGAGCAGCCAGGGCTTCCACTGAGATCAATAAAAACGATAAAATTTCAATTTTCCGGCTATATGCTAAAACGGCTCGGCCCTGGCTGTCACCTGAACTGACTGGTTCGGCTCGGTTTTGTTGTAGAATCTGGGGGACCGTAAGGGGGACGATCATGAAATAATGCATTTCTTACTTTATTAGACTTAAATTCATATCCTGAGCCAATTTTTCCCCCCGCACTACCGCACGGCTCACCGCCGGTTGACCTATACCCAGCAGTTTGCTTACGCTTGTACCGCTCATCCCCAATTCTCTGACCGCCCAATAACAGACCAGGCTCCTGGCCTTCACCCGCAGCGGTTGATTGCCAGGTTTTCGAACCTCCGCTGGCTCCATCTCAAAGACTTTAGCCACCTTCTCCACGACTCGATCAATATCATAACCCTGAGCCTCAAGCCAATAGCGGCGATCAAACCGCTCCTTCTGTTCTGCCAGGATTTCTTTGACAAAATCGCTGTCTCCAAGAATACGTTCATCCCCTTTCAGGTGGATGCGCGCTTTGCTCATCGCTTTTAATACACCCCAGCCGCCACTGCTTCTGAGCAATCCTCCGCCAACCAACTCAGGACGTTGACCTAAACCCATTTTTTTGCGAACATATTCACGGTAATTGCGTCGTGCCGCCGCTACCTTTACACCGAATAGCCGCAGCACATAATCAACATCTTGAAAGTCTCGTTTCTGTTTGCCCATAAGGACACTATGACCACCATAAGGATATTTTGCCAGGTCTTTTAGATCGGCAACCATCCTGGCCCGCAATGGATTAAGGTGAATATAGGCCACCAACTCCTTTAAATAGAGGTCTTCCTGACATAGTATGGATTTGAAGCGATTTTGAAACAGATGCCCGTTGCGGCGATGGCGACGATTGTAGCTGACGACATAGCCGGTTAACAGCCTGCGCATGACGGTGGAAATCGGTGCTTTGCCGCTTCGCAATAATAAATGAAAGTGATTGGGGATCAGCGCCCAACCGTAACAAGGCGTTGACGTCTCTTTTAAAATAGTTCCAAGACGTTCTAAAAAATTATCCCGATCGGCATCATTATCAAATATTTTTCGCCGTTCTATTCCACGGCAAATAATATGATGTAGTGCCCCGGGGGCATCTATGCGGGCTTTTCGTGGCATGGTCAGCTTATATCATATTTTCAATCCAATAGATATGCATTTTTTCATGACCGTCCCCATACTCCCGGTTACAATTTAATCAGCGATACTTTCCATCCGCTTTGTGTTGCGTTGGTTCGATCCTTTGACGATAAGATCCTGATTGCTGGTTACTGCCCTTTATTCCGAGGGTGCTTGGCGGCTATCATTGAACCACTATATCGTAAAATAAAAAAACCCCGCATCTCAAGATGAGAGCGGGGATTTTGTTTCAAATAAACCATGTTGATCCTCCCTTAAGGGCTAAAGGAGCGCAATTAATTGGTTTTATCATACAGGGGAAGTTTAGAGATGTAAATAAGATTCTTTGTTACCTTGAAATTCTTCTTCCCACCGAAGGTGTATTTTATCCTGATTATCCGGGTTATCCTGTCTGATATAAAATATAAACAGAGATAATGAAGGATTAAGACCCCTGCTTAATCGAATGGTTGCAAAATCTTAAGGATTTTTGTATGCATTGAGGAATTATTTCGGCTTCAACCAACAAGATTGAAGGAGGTAGAAAGAATGGCAAGGGAACCCAAACCGGATTTTAAACGATACATGACAGCACTTAATTGTCAAGAACCCGACCGGGTGCCTTTAGGGGATTGGCATGTGGATCAATTGCCCATGGAAAATTTCATGGGTAAAAAAATTACTTCCCTACAGGATCAGATTGACTTCTGGTACACTGCCGGCTTTGATTATATGACAACTTCATCCGGGATTTTGGAGCCGGTCCGCGCACCGCAAGGAATGACCGTAAAAGGAGATGCCGTTCAGACCGAGTACGACCAGGACCGTAAGCGCGAGTGGGCTCTGGAGCACGATGGCGTCGTTACCAGCTGGGAAGCATTCGAAAAATATCCGTGGCCGTCGGTGGATGATTTTGATCTGTCCAAATGGGATACCCTGGACAAGACCCTGCCTGCAGGCATGAAGGCAGTCCTCGTTCTGGGCAAAATCTATACCACTGTCTGGATGTTCATGGGGGCCGAGACATTTTTTAATGCCCTTGAAAATAATCCGGAACTCATCGCCGCCATGTTTGAAAAAGTGGGCAGCATCCAACATGAAACCTTTATGCGAGTCAGTGAACATCCGTGTGTAGGGGCCGTCTTAAATCCGGACGATATCGCCCACAACACCGGTCTTCTCATTCACCCCAAGTATCTTAAAAAATATATGTTCCCCTGGTATAAAAAAATCGGTGATGTCTGTCGCGACAAAGGTATCGGGTATGTTTTCCACAGTGACGGGGATTGTACCGAAGTCATGGATGATTTGATCGATTGCGGGTTTCACGGTTTCAATCCTATCCAGCCCAATTGCATGGATATCGATGCCGTCAAACAAAAATGGGCAAATAAATTATGCCTGATCGGCAACCTCAATCTCGATTCGACCCTGACCCTCGGTACACCGGATGATGTGCGTGCCGAAGTGTATGAACGTATTCGAACCATCGCCCCCGGCGGCGGATACATGGTGGCCTCCTCTAATTCCATCACCGATTACGTTCCCCTTGCCAATATGAAAGCACTGCTGGATGCGACCTTTGAGTTCGGCAAGTACCCGATTGAGCTCGAGAAAGGCAGGGTCAAAGGCAAGGTCTGGAAGTTTCAGGAAAAACCCAAACAGCAAGTTTCCCGAGCGGCCACCGTCTTAAACCTGGAAGCATATGTATCCGGTATGCTGGGCCACAAAAGCGCAGAGGTGATTGAATTGGTACACAATGATATGAACGCCGGAATCCAGGCACAAGATGTCGTCAGCAACGGCATGATTCCCGCCATGACAGTGATTGGTGAAAAGTTCCAAAGCGGCGAAATTTATATCCCGGAAATGATGATGGCGGCCAATACCATGTCGACCGTCCTCGACCACTTCAAAGATCAACTGGCAAGCAAAGAAGAAAAGAAACTGGGCGCCGTGGTCATCGGAACGGTCAAGGGGGATCTACACGACATCGGTAAAAACCTGGTGATCATGATGCTGGAAGGCCAGGGGTTTTCAGTGGTAGATCTTGGCATCTCGGTGAACACCGACAAGTTTGTCGAAACCGTCATTGAAAAAAAGCCGGATATTATCGCCCTGAGTGCCTTGCTGACAACAACCATGGTGGAAATGAAAAACACCATTGTTGCCATAGAAGAGGCCGGCCTTCGAAATTCCGTTAAAATTATAGTGGGAGGTGCACCGGTAACCCAGGCGTTTGCCGATCAAATCGGCGCGGACGGGTATGGGTATGATTCACCGGGTGCTGCTCAAAAGTGCAAAGAATTGGTTTCAGCCTAATTCTGAAATTCCGCACCCGGCAAAAAGACCGGATGCGATAACATATCAGATGGTCAACCCCCAAAGAAAGGAGAATATCATGTCAAAAAACATCAGGATCGTTTCATTGCTGGTTGTAGGTTTCGCTTTGGTTATGCTTATTGCCGGTCCGGCGACTGCCAAAGTTCTCAAATGGAAAATGACCACTTCCTGGCCGGCGGGCATTCCTTTGTACACGGATATGGCGGAGCTATACGCAAAGTATGTGGAGGAATTGTCCTCGGGACAGATTAAAATCCAGGTACTGCCGGGTGGTGCCATTGCGCCGGCTCTGGAAGTTACCGACACAGTTCGCAAAGGGATTGCCGAGCTGGGACATACCTGGCCGGGATATGATATCGGCCGCGGTCCGACAACGGCCATTTTAGGAGGCTATGCCGGAGGCATGGAATCCGTCCCCATGTTGCATTGGCTGTATACCGGAGGCGGCCTGCAATTGTGGCGGCAGTATCGCGAAGAAAAATTCGGCGTCATATCCTTCCCTTGCGGCATCCGCCCGCCGGAAGCATTCGCCCACTCCCACAAGCCCATCCGTACATTGGATGATTTTAAAGGATTGAAAATGAGGACCGTTGGTGCCTGGGCGCAAATCCTTCCCGGATTGGGGGCATCGGTTGTTTCTTTGCCGGGCGGTGAGGTTTACCAGGCCCTTGAAAGAAAAGTCATTGATGCCACCGAATGGGCAACCCCGGGTGAAAACGTGATCAGCGGTTTTCATGAAATC
>CALZJV010000754.1 GCA_945787595.1 uncultured Desulfobacterales bacterium
GCCAGTTCAGCCCCGCCGGTTGGTACGATTTCATCGGCATGAAGCTTTAATTTTAATCCCAGCTCTTTTGCTTTACTTAAGAGGTGTCGGGACTGCGCGACAGAAAAGACATTTTTTTCGCAGAAGATATCACAAAATTCCGCCAGATTTCGTTCGGCGACGCGGGGCAAGACGTTGCTCATCATAAATTCGATGAATCCATCTTCTTTGCCTTTATACGCTTCGGGCACGGCATGGGCTCCTAGAAACGTCGGGGCAATGTCCAGGTAGTGTATTTTGTTTAGATGCGCCATGACTTCAAGTTGTTTGATTTCCGTATCGCAGTCCAATCCGTAGCCGCTTTTGCCTTCCACCGTGGTTACTCCGAAAGACAGCATGGAATCGAGCCGGTTGATCCCCGATTGAACCAATTCTTCCATCGTTGCCTTGCGGGTAGCGTGAACGGTGTTGACGATTCCGCCGCCGCGGTTCATGATTTCCATATAACTGTCTCCGCGCAGGCGCCAGGAAAATTCTTCGGCGCGAAAACCGCTGAAAACGAAATGGGTGTGTGAATCGACAAAGCCGGGCAGTACGGCCCGACCTTTAGCATCGATGATGTCAAAACCGGATAAATCGGAATCGGTCTTTTCAAGTTCCGATATGATATCTTGGGTCGTTCCGACCGCTTCTATGATGCCTTCTCTAACGACCACCGCACCGTCCGGTATGATCTTCAGATCAGACATCTCTTGACCTTTTTTGGCTGCAAAGCCACTGCAGGTGATCAACTCGGAAGCATTTTTGACGATTAAATTTCCATTCATGGGGTTACCTTCGTTTAGATATACTGATAAGTTCATTATTGTTTAGATATGGATTCACCGCCCGCTTCGCTCGAGTCGCAAAGATCGCAGAGGAATTTTCTTTAACTTTCTGCCCTTGTTCACACCCCGCTGTTCTTTAGCGGGGTGTGAACAAGGGCAGAAAGTTAAAAACACACGCCCTTCGGGCAATAGCATCGTGTTCTATTTTCAATCCGTCACGCATAAGCAATTCTTTGCCTTTGAGACTTATTGTCCTTTATGTTTGCCGGCCTCTCAACGGCAAACATAAAATAAATATTCTCTGCGCACTTTGCGGCTCTGCGGTGAAAAAAAGCGTTTAATTCCAATAAAAAATGTCTAAATATTTCTATCCGCTACTTTTTCACTATTTATCCACACAATCCGATTCGAATATCCTTCATCGATCATCGTGTGTCCAGTATCGAGCATCGCGTGCCCACTATCGAGCAACGAGCATCCACCATCGCGCATCGAGTATCCAGAATCGAGTATCCAGCACTGAGCATCCAGCTTACTCATAAATACGATACTCCAGCACCTGGTTCATGGAGAAGTCTTCCACGCCCAGATAATACACGGCCGAATCAATTAATGCTTCCATGGGCACCAGACCGATGATCTCACTGCCGACGACATTAACACCGTAGCGCCGGGCTTCAATTTTTATCAGTTCGACCACACGGTAAAGGGCGGTCTTGGTGTAGTCGGTCATGTTCATCGATACCTGGACAATGCCCCTGTCTTTTAGCTCGATACCGATGCCCTTGCAATATCGCAGTCCACCGCTGATGTGCCTGACTTTTTTTGCGATCCGATCGGCGATTTCCAGCCGGTTGGTATCCAGGTTGACATTAAAGGCCACCAGGGGCATGCGTGCTCCCATGGCCGTTACGCCGGCGCTGGGGTGAACCCGGGGCGGTCCGAAATCGGGTGCCCATTCCGATTGGCTGAGTTTCTCTGCCATGGCCTCGTACTGGCCCTTTCTGATGGTTGCCAGGTTCTGCCGCTGCGGTCGCGTAGCCGATTGCTCATATAAAAAAATCGGCAAGGTATATGCTTCAGCCGCGAGCTTGGCAGTCGCTTTGGAAATATCCACCGCTTCCTGAACGCTGACGTTTTTGACCGGGATAAAGGGAACCACATCAATGGCACCCATTCTGGGATGCTGTCCTTTATGAGTGCGCATATCGATGAGTTCAACGGCAACGCCCATGGCTTCGACGACGGCGTTTTTTAAGGGTTCAGGTTCACCAACCACAGTGACTACCGAGCGATTGTGATCCTCGTCATTCTGGTAATCCAATAGCTTAACGCCGTCTTTTCCGCGAAACGGCTCAACAATCTTTTCGATTTTTTTCAGATCACGTCCTTCGCTGAAATTGGGCACACATTCCAAGATTTTTTTCATGCCGACCACCATTTTCCTCTATAAGGTTTGACATAACTGATTCGTTTTAGGTTAATTTTTATGACAAGATCTACAAGATTGTATTTTGCCTTCAGCCTTTTCTGATGAAAGGCCGAATAATCAATTTGCTATTTCTTAAGCCTATCAAAAGCTTTGGCTACAAGGTTTTCAACTAGATTTTCATCCGTCAGAAACGGCAGCGTGATGTGGTCCGACCCGCTGCGCATGTCATTGTATTTGATCGATGTTTCGATGGAATTGTCGTTGCCGGCCCAGGCGCGCCGGGCAACACCTCCCATGACATCCCAGGGGATGGCCTGTTTGATGACGCTATCGATTCGTTGACTGCCGTCCAGCACCAGACCGAACCCGCCGTTGATGGCCTTGCCGATACCGACACCGCCGCCGTTGTGCAAGGCTACCAAACTCATGCCCCGGCAGGCATTGCCGGCGAAACACTGGGTGGCCATGTCGGCCATAATATTGCTGCCGTCTTTGATGTTGGCGGTTTCGCGGAAGGGAGAATCCGTGCCGCCGGTATCGTGATGGTCTCTTCCCAGCATAACGGGTCCGATTTCGCCGTTTCGCACCATCTCGTTGAATTTGTGCCGACCACCAGCTTATTTTGAGCGGCATCCCTAATCCACACGTAATTGTCACGATCCTGAAACCTTCGATCCGGATCGATACATTCCATGGCGGCCTTATCGGTCTTGAGAAGGTCTTCATCTCTGCCGCTCAGACACACCCAGCGAAAGGGACCGTAACCATAGTCAAATAGAATCGGGCCCATAATGTCTTCCACATAAGATTGAAAAATAAATCCATCCAAAGGATCTTTTCCATTTTTACAGATATCATCCACACCTGCATCGTAAACGGCTTTTAAAAAACTATTGCCGTAGTCGAAAAAATAGGTTCCCCTTTCAACGAGGGTGTTTATCAGCTCGTAGTGACGCCTCAAGGTTGTATCCACCATTTCCTTGAAACCGGCGTGTCCGGATTTTAAAAGCTCGGTACGCTGATCGAATGAGATTCCCTGGGGGCAATACCCCCCTTCGTAGACCGCGTGGCAGGACGTTTGATCCGACAACAGATCGATTTTGATATGGTTGTTGACCGCATATTCAATTAGATCCACCACGTTGCCGCAAAAGGCAATGGTAATGCTCTTTTTTTTCTGCTGGTATTCGATTGCCAGGTTAAAGGCTTCGGCGGGATTTTCCACTGCTTTTTTGATCCATCCCTGATCCAAGCGGGTTTGAACCCGGGAATAGTCGATTTCGGCGATGATCGCAACGCCGTTGGCAATTTCCACTGCCTTGCCCTGGGCACCGCTCATTCCTCCCAGCCCCGAGGACACGAACAGACGGCCTGCTAAATCCTGATCCGGCGCAATCCCGAGTTTGGTTCGCCCCGCGTTAAGAATGGTACTGTAGGTTCCATGCACAATTCCCTGGGGGCCGATGTACATCCAGCCGCCGGCCGTCATCTGCCCATAGTTGGCAACACCCAGTGCCATGGCCCGGTGCCAGTTTTCCTGGTTGTCAAAGCAGCCGACCATCAGGGCGTTGGTGATAATTGTCCGCGGCGCATCCGCAGAAGATGCAAACAACCCCAGGGGATGTCCGGACGCCATCACCAGGGTCTGATTTCGGGTTAATTCTTCCAGATACCGTTTGATCAGGCGGTACTGCATCCAATTCTGGCAGACCTGGCCGGTCTCACCATAGGTAACCAGTTCATAGGGATAGAGGGCGACATCAAAATCCAGGTTGTTGTCGATCATCACTTGAAATGCCTGGCCCTCGATGCACTTACCTGCGTACTCATCAATGGGTTTGCCCTTAATATGGCCGGGGGGGCGAAATCGGTAACCGTAAATTCTTCCTCTTGACAATAATTCATCCAGGAATTCGGGCGCCAGTGTTGGGTGCCACTTGTCAGGGACATAGCGCAGGGCGTTTTTTAACGCAAGTTGCGTTTCTTTTTGGGTGAGGGTGAAGTGCCTGGCGGGTGCCCGGCGGATACCTTTTTCGAAATCCGGCAACTCAGGCAAGTCTTCAAATATTTCGCCCAGGTGGACTTTCATTGCCTGGGAAATATCGATGTTATTTTGCATTTAATCTCCTCCGGTCAGGATATTGAGTCACTTTTCAGCGCCGCCGCTGGCCTGAGAAGCGGCCAGTTTAATCGAATAAAAAACTTAACGAAATACAATTTTATTTTTCTGACAGGATCAACCAGTCTTCGCTAAAACGCTTCGCCCCGGCAGGCTGGATGGACAGGATATAGCCACACTAAGCAAAAAAATCCTGTAAATCTTGTAAATCCTGTCTAAATGAACGAAGTTTTATATGAGGTGCCGACATTAAGGCTGATTACCAAACACCTTTAACAAAAGCAATAAGAAGGACAGGAAGTCCAGGATAATGTCAAAGTAGACTCTAACTGACTCAGGTAAAAATAATTTGCTTCTCTGAAAACGAACCTAAAATACCAACTCTCAAATCCCAAATCCCAAATAATATCCAAATCTGAAATTCCAATAACCGAAACATTCCAATCACTTAAAAGATGTTCTGCGACCGTTGCGCCTGTTTTGAATTTTGGTTATTGGTATTTGTTTGAGCCCGCCCTGGCCTCCGGCTCGTAGATCCTACGCCTCGGAGAGCGCGACTTGATGCGTATAAACTAGCATCCGTAACGAACTTTCGGTTGGTGCTAATAAATACTATCGGCGTTAATTCGGTCTGGGCCAGGGATTTGGTTTTTGGTGCTTAAAATTTTATTGATTTTCTCGAGCAGGTATCTTTCGTGAATTCAGTTAATTACCTTTTTAAATGGCGTAGCCCTGACAGAAAGTCTATACCCGAGGACTTTCAAACCCGGGTATACTCAGCCGATTTTCCACCGTATTTTTTGTCCAAGGTCAAGGAAATCAAGCGGTTGTGCGGAGACGTAGCTGGCTACGTCGCACAAATAAAGGCGCCGATTGACGCCGAGATTGGGCAAAAAGACCATTTATGGATGGAAACTAATTGCCGCCGTGCAGACCACAGATCGGTGCGCCATAAAATCACGGTCATATCGCTAAGTCAATACAGGTAGGATAAAAAAAATGGGCCCGCCGCCTTTTTTCTCTGATGGATGACCTTTTCTATGGCGATAGGCCCAAACCGGGGCCGCCACCCCCATGGGCCGGATATAATTAAGATTTCATTAAAACGATAGTGAAACCCAACCTGGAAAAGCGGGAATTGAATATTGACGATTGAAGATTTGTGGATGTCGCTTCGCTCAGTCATTTTTAGGATCGGTAAAGCCAAATTCCTATCTTTACGCCAATGTTTTTTACAGGTCAGTTTTTGCGCCACCTGTCGGAACCCAGCTTCTATTTGGTTAGTTCGATTTCAGCAAGTTATAGGACCTGAAGCACAATGTTTGGGGTGAAGTGGCAAATTAATTTAGGTTTAAGAAATTTAAAAATTAGCCGATAACCACATTTCTGCTAACGAATGATTGGCAAAAGAAAATTCTCTATATTAGGAAATTAATAGACAAGAAAGGGACCATATAAAATGAATAAGGGGATTGCAATCCTATTTGGTTTGGTACTAATTTTTATAGTAACCTCTGTAAGCTTTGGCGTCCAGACAATTGTGGCTCAGCCGGTAACGGTCGCTCCGGTTATTGACGGGAAGGACACGGACCTTGTCTGGTCTAAGGCTGAAACGATTACCACTCATGATACCGTAGCCGATATTGATGTAACCGTGAAAGCGGTTTATACCGACAACCAAATCTTTTTTTTGGTTATCTTCACAGATCTGGATGAATCCAGGAAACACAAGCCTTTGATATGGGACAAAGCGTTGGAGATTTATAAAACGGGGCCCGAAAGAGGAGATTGTTTTATCTTTAAGTGGAGTATGGAGCCTGAACCTGCAGATTTAAGTGTCTATGCCGATAAACCGTATAAAGCAGATATCTGGTTCTGGAAAGCAGACAGGACGGACCCGGTGGGGTATGCTGATGACAAACATCACGTTCTCAGTAAAACTAAGATACCGAAGTCTGTAAAGATACTCTCCAAGAGTGGCCATCTATTCTATTTTAGCAGACGAGGCGACCTGGGCGCCTCGGCCTACGAGGCACATATTTATTCAGAATACAAAGGTGATACCCTCGGCAGATTTACCAATCGCCAACCCACCGGCAGTAGGGCCGATGTGAGGGCCAAGGGTCAATGGAAGCACGGAAAGTGGACTGTCGAATTTGGGAGGTCTCTGAATACGGATCACACGGATGATATCCAATTGGAGACCACCGGGAGTTACCTTTTTGGTATATCTCGCTATGAGGCAACTGGCAAAAAGCCAAATCCAAGGGAGCACCCTTATGCTACCGGCGATGTCTCTGAACAACTTACCCTGAGATTCGGTTCGTAGATTGTAAGGGATTGTGAGGGTCAGAAGATATGGGAATATCCTTCCATAAGGTCAGGAACACGGGCCTTGGCATGATTATTTTAATCGTCTTTGCTATTTCCCTTTTTTCAATTTTTAACGTCAATAGAATTTCACAGTCCTTGTTCATTATCTCAGAGAACGATATCCCTGTCTTAAAAACACTCGAGCT
>CALZJV010000755.1 GCA_945787595.1 uncultured Desulfobacterales bacterium
GCTGCAAAGCTGAAAATTGGTATGGTTTTTGATGTGGGCGGAAAGGGAGATCAATCCTTCAATGATTCGGCCTATCGCGGCTTGCAGTGGGCGTCAAAGTTCGATATTTCGCACGTTGAGATCGAACCAGGTGCGGATGCCGACCGGGAAACCGGTGTAAGGATGCTTGCCAACCAGGGATTCGATCTCGTATTTGGCGTCGGGTTTCTCTTTACCGATGCGATCAGCGCCGTTGCCGGTGATTTCCCGAAAACGAAGTTCGCAATCATAGACGGGTTCATTCCGGATAAACCCAATGTGTCTTCGTTGTTGTTCACCGAGCATGAAGGGTCCTTCCTGGTGGGGGTTATTGCCGGGATGAAGGCTAAAGCCGACGGCAAGGATACGGTCGGCTTTATCGGCGGCATGGATGTGCCGCTGATCCATAAATTTGAGGCCGGTTATAAGGCCGGCGTGCAATATGCCTTCCCGGGATGCAAACTGTTCAGTGATTATGCCGGTACGACCCCTTCGGCGTTTGTCGATCCGGTTAAAGGCAAGGAATTGGCACTGGCCCAAATTGATCGGGGCGCATATGTAATCTACCATGCGTCCGGATTGACAGGCGCCGGAGTGTACGAGGCCGCTAAAGAGCGTAAAGTATATGTCATTGGGGTCGATTCCAATCAAAACCATCTTGGCCATGTCAAAGAGACGGGCAAAAATTACGGCCTTACCAGCATGTTGAAACAGGTTGATGTGGCCGTGTATCTGACCGTCAAGGACCTTAGCGAAGGAAAATTTAACGCGGGTGTCAGGGTATTCGGACTGGGAGACACGGTTCAAATCGAGGGTCAGACCTATCACGGTGTCTATTACGCCCTGGATAAATACAACAAAGATCTGGTTTCATCGGAGGTGATCGACACCGTCACCGAAGCCGAGAAAAGAATTCTGTCCGGCGATATCAAGGTTCCAGAGAAATAGGGCTTAGGTTTAAAGGTGCAGGGGTTTCCACCGTCGTCCTAAAGAGCAGGACTATGGCGGACAGGCAGGGCTCAGGGACTCAGAGGTTCAGGGTTAGAGGGTTCAGAGTTCAGGGTTTAGGGGTTCAGAGGTTCAGGATTCAAGATTTAGGATAATTATCGACGGTGAATCAGGACGTTTAAAATCTGTTATCTGTTATCTGTTATCTTTTATCTGTCATCTGACCTCTGTTTTCTGACATCTGTCCTCTGTCCTCTGTTTTCTGACCTCTGTCATCTGTCCTCTGTCATCTGTCCTCTGTTTTCTGACATCTGTCCTCTGTTATCTGTCTTCTGCAATTTGTCAACCTTCAGGTGAGGAGTCGGTGCCGTGGCGGAATACGCCGTTGACATGCGTCACATTACCAAAAAATTCCCCCTGGTTTTGGCCAATGATGATGTGAACTTCACCGTGCAACTAGGGGAAATACATGCCCTGGTCGGCGAAAACGGTGCCGGCAAATCCACTCTCGTAAACATCCTATACGGTCTTTTGCGACCGGACAGGGGTACCATCCTAATTAACGGTCAGGACGTGCAACTATCCGATCCCGGTGATGCTATCAGGCTGGGCATCGGCATGGTGCACCAGCATTTCATGCTGATTCCGCCGTTCACCGTGGCGGAAAACGTGATCCTGGGCCAGGAGCCTTCCATCGGCGGGTTTGTCGACAATTCCCGGGCCAATGAGATCGTGCGTGAGCTTTCAGAGCAGTACGGGTTGAAAGTGGATCCTAGGGCCAAAGTAGAATCGCTTAGTGTCGGCATCGAACAACGCATCGAAATTATCAAGGTTCTCTATCGCGGCGCGGAAATTCTTATTCTGGATGAGCCCACAGCCGTTTTAACTCCGCAGGAAGCCGACGAGCTGTTCGAAATCATGCGTTCGCTAAGAGCTCAGGGCAAGACGATTATTTTTATTACCCATAAACTGCAGGAGGTGATGGCAATCTCCGATGCGGTGACCGTCATGCGGCGCGGCAAAGTCGTCGGAACCGTCCCCATCAAGGATACTAGTAGACAGGAAATTGCGACGATGATGGTGGGCCGACAGGTGCTTTTCCGGGTGCAGCGCACCCAGGCCGATCCCGGCGAGATTGTTCTGAGAGTCAAAGATCTAAACGCTCTGAACAACAAAGATCTGCCGGCTCTGTGCGACCTATCGTTTGCTGTTCGTGGCGGCGAAGTTCTGGGCATTGCCGGAGTCGAGGGCAATGGGCAATCCGAGTTGGTTGAGGTGTTGACCGGTCTGCGCCGGGTGCAAAGCGGTCAGGTGGCGTTGAACGGCCAGGCAATCACAAATTTTACGCCGCGCATGATCAGAGAGATGGGCACCTGCCATATACCGGAAGATCGCCATCGACGGGGATTGGTGCTGGATTTTTCGGTTGCCCAGAATATGGTACTGGGAATTCACTACCGCTCCCCGTATGTGCGAAACCTGCTATTGGATGTGATCAACTTCGCCCCTATCAAAGAAAAAGCACAACGTTTGCTTCAGGAATTTGACATTCGTCCACCAGATCAGGAAAATCCGGCAGGTAATTTATCGGGCGGCAATCAGCAGAAGGTTATTGTGGCCCGGGAGTTTGACCAGAATCCCAAACTTCTGATCGCCGCCCAGCCAACCCGGGGCATCGATGTCGGCTCCATTGAATTCATCCATCAAAGACTGCTGCAGGCGCGTGATGAGGGTAAGGCCGTTTTATTGGTCTCGGCGGATCTTGAGGAAATCCTTTCATTATCGGACCGCATCGCTGTCATGTATGAAGGACGTATCGGAATGATGATGACCGGAGGGGGAATCGGTTGAGTGGTTGATTCGTTGATTGAGTTGCCCGGTTGATTGGTTCAATGGGGGATTACTTATGCGGCAATAATTATTTGGACATTTTTAGTTGAGATACAATATCTTATTCACCGCAGAGTCGCAAAGTGCGCAGAGAATATTCATTTTATGTTTGCCGGAGGCCGACCCTTAACTCGTAAGATTCGATCCTTCATCCCGACTTGGCGGGGGAGGGGCCCGAATACGCAAGATGACCGATACCATTGAGTATTTCGAGTCGGTCGGCCTGCGGCAAACATAAAGGGCAATCCGGATTAAATACGAGCACTTATATATGTGTGACGAAGTTAATATCGCACGCAAAACTATTGCCCGAAGGGCGTGTGTTTTTAACTTTCTGCCCTTGCTGACATGCCGTTTCTTTTTAGTGGGACTCAGCAGAAAGTTAAAAGAAAAATTCCTCTGCGATCTCTGCGTCTCGAGCGCAGCGGGCGGTGAAGATAAAACTGGAATATGGTTTCTTAAATCTGAATTAGGAGCACCGAGTTGAAAGTCGGTCGACTTTTCCGCTACCAAACCCTATTGGGGATTCTTTCACCGATTGTGGCCGTGATGCTGGCATTTGTGGTCGGCGGGATCATTATCCTGGTGTTCATCAAAAGCTTTTCTTTTACACCGGCGGACTTTGTGGAACTACAGGCAAAAGGCGTCCCCGCCGGCGTGCTCGAAAGTTTGCAGGCCCTTAAAGGCAAGGAATATCCCAACAAATCGGCCTTTGAAGAGGAAGTTAAATCAGCAATCGGTGAGCAGAGTTACCAGCTATATGGTGGGCTGATTGCCGGACAAACTCAGATCCGGGAAAATCCTCTGCAGGTCTATAACGTGATATTTACAGCTGCGCTTAGCAATCGAGACGGATGGGGGAATGTCATGTATCGCGCTACACCGTTGATATTTACGGGTTTGGCGGTGGCACTGGCGTTTCAGTGCGGTCTGTTTAACATTGGCGGGGAAGGCCAGATGGTGATGGGCGGCTTCGCGATTACCTGGATTGGATTTACCTTCATAAAGTTTCCTGCCTTTCTGCTGATTCCTTTTTGCATTGTAGGAGGCGCGGTTGCTGGGGCCATGTGGGCGGCGATTCCCGGCTATTTGAAAGCCAGGCGGGGTGTGCATGAAGTGGTCACCACCATCATGTTGAACTGGATCGCGGTGGCTTTTACCCAGTATCTTACTATGGCCTTCAAGCCCAAAGAGTCCTGGATTCCGCATACCCATAAGATCGCTGAGAGCGCCCAACTATCAAGAATGGCCGAATACCTGAATGCTTTCGGCATTGATTTTCCGAAAAGCAATTTGCTGAACACCGCCGTGTTCCTGGCCATATGCGCGGTAATTTTTGTGGCTTTTCTTTTAAAGCGCACCAAGCTCGGATATGAAATTCGATCGGTGGGCTTTAATCCGACGGCCGCCGAATGCGCCGGGATCAGCGTCGGTAAGAATACAGTTCTGGCGATGGCCATCAGCGGTGCCATCGCCGGCCTGGCCGGGGTGAATCAGGTGATGGGGTACAAACATCGGTTTCGCTACGGCATCTTTGAAGGTTTGGGATTTGACGGAATCGGCGTGGCCTTTATCGGGCGCAACAGCCCGTTCGGCGTGGTTCTGGCGGCGCTGTTGTTCGGCATCCTGGATCATGGCGGATTGGCGATTGACGTCTCCACCAGAGTGCCCCGGGAAATTGTGCTGGTTTTGAAAGCGGCGATTTTAATCTTTGTTGTTGTCAGTGGGGAGGTTACCAAGCACTTGATCAAATACATCCAGAAACGGCAGGAGGTTAAGCCATGATCGATACGATACTGGCCATCCTCGCATCCAGTATACGACTGGCAATTCCGTATACGCTGGCCGGGCTGGGCGGCACTTACTCAGAGCGCTCCGGGGTGGTGAACATCGGCCTGGAGGGCATGATGCTGACCGGTGCCTTCACGGCCGTTGCTGTTACCAACGCCACCGGCAATCCGTGGGTGGGACTCCTGGGAGCAATTTTAGTCGGTATGCTGCTGGGACTGGTTCATGCCGTTGTCTGCGTTACCTTTAAAGCCGATCAGATCGTCAGCGGCTTGGCGCTGATTGTCTTCGCGGCCGGGGTAACGGTGTTCTGTGCCTGGTTGCTTTACAATCGAACCCAGATTCAGGTCGAAGCCTATCTACGAGTCCCCGTCTTGCATACTATTCCTGTCTTCAAAGAACTCTTCAACCACATCCCGCCTTTAGTCTTTTTGACCGTCGCCATTGTTATTGCCTCCCATTTTATCATTTTCAAAACCGTTTTCGGTCTGCGCCTGCGCTCGGTGGGTGAGCATCCCCAAGCTTCCGACACGCTGGGAATCAGTGTGGTTAAGATGCGCTATACGGGGGTAATTATCAGCGGAGCGCTGTCCGGGTTAGCCGGCGCCTATCTATCCCTGGAACACGCACACTATTTTGTCAAAGGCATCAGTGCCGGTCGGGGCTTCATCGGCCTGGCTTCCATGATCTTCGGCAAATGGACGCCCTTTGGCACCGCCGGTGCCGGAATGCTGTTCGGATTCGGCGAAGCCCTCAAGCCGTATCTGCCGAAGGTGGTGCCGTCGCAGTTTATCGATATGATCCCGTATGTACTCACCATCCTGGAATTGAAGATTGAAGATTGCAGATTGAATATTTGTTGAAGTCGCTTTGCTCCGTCCTTTTTAAATTGGGACACTCCGATGAAATAAAGGCAACAAGGATTTCATCCCGGGCAAACAGGCTCCGCCCCAGAGAAATAAGTGCAACAGAGATTTCACGGGGTAAACGTTGAACAGGACAGGTTGGGCAGGCGGATTAACACAGATTTTCAGGAATTTCTAAACAATCGTACCTTTACGATTCATCATTTTATATCTATTGCCACCCTGAATAATTCAATGATACCGGCTTGACCAGTTTGGTTAGATAGGCAAAATGCAGGTCGGTAACCTGTCGGATATGAAAAAGGTCGTGAGCAAGCCAGTTGGCCAGAATCAGTTCTGCTGACATGGGGCCCATTTGAGGATGCTGGTGAGTAGCCCGCCAGTCCGGCCAATCCAATTTGTTTAACCACAGAAGCGACTTCTCGCGCTCTTCGAAGAAATTATGTA
>CALZJV010000756.1:0-2825 GCA_945787595.1 uncultured Desulfobacterales bacterium
AAGGCGTTTTCCAAAAACTTTATGGCCGAATTCAACGATCATGCGGCGGCCAATGCCTATCGTACACTCGGCACGCCCATGCTGGTCAAAATGACCAACACCGCCGGCGCATTTCCCAACCGCTACTGGACCAAAGGCACCATGGACAACTGGGAAAATATCAGTGCTGAAGCGCTGATTGAAAAAATGGATCCCACCCCCCATGCCTGCGGCAAATGCTTCATGGCCTGTGGACAGCTGGGTACGGTCAAGGAGGGGCGGCATGCCGGCCTTAAAATTGAAGGGCCGGAATATGAGACCATTTATGCTTTCGGCGGCCTGTGTTTAATTGACAGTATCGAGGAAATCGCTTATTTGAATGATGTTTGCGATCGTTTGGGGATGGACACGATTACGGCCGGCAATCTTTGTGCCTTTACCATAGAAGCGGCGCGGCGGGGGAAGATTGACTCCAAAATTGACTATGGCGAAGTAGATGCTATTGCGAATTTACTGCAAAAAATAGCTGGTCGAGAAGGAATCGGGGAAATTTTATCCCAGGGCATCAAACATGCTGCCAAAGAATGGGATCTGGAGGATATCGCGGTGCATGTCAAAGGCATGGAGCCAGCCGGCTATGATCCTCGGAAGCTCAAAGGCATGGGACTTGCCTATGCAACTTCGGACCGCGGGGCTTGTCACCTGCGCGCCACCTTTTACAAACCGGAGCTGGCCGGCATGATTCCGCCGGAACAGATCGAGGGCAAGGCGGAGCTTTTCCTTGAATTTGAAGACCGTTTGACTATTTTCGATACCCTGGTGCTATGTCGCTTTTACCGGGATTTTTATCTGTGGAATGTGCTGGAAGATGTCATTCACAAAGTGACCGGCCTTGATGCCAGTGAGAAAGCTCTCAAAGAAAAGGCCAAGGCGATTGCCACCTTAATCCGCCGTTTCAACCTGCGGGAAGGCATGCAGCCCGAAGATGAACGACTTACAAAAGCCCTCCACCAGCCGCTGGCGGACACCGGGCAAGTGATCACGGAAGAAGAGCTGGAAATTATGCTCAAGGAATACTATCAGCTTCAGGGGTGGGATGAGACGGGGCAACCGATTTCCCAATGACCGGAAGCTAAGGGCCTTTATCTGACAACATGTTGTAAGAAAATAAAGGTTTCAGGTGTCGGGTGTCAGGTTTCAGCCCAGCCGTCGGCCTGAAAAGCGGCCGTTCTAATCGAAAAAGAAACTGATGAACATCGAACGTCCAACGTCCAACATCGAATAAATGTATTCTGTCTGTTTAAAAAAGATTTCGCGAAGCGATTCCATCCTTCGTCATTTGATATTCTGCGGTTCGCAGTTTAATCCAGGCCATTGAAGCGGGCAGTCTAATCATCAAGAAACCGTGCTATTTTGGTGCAGTTTCATGCGAGGATTTAGCGACTCGCCTTCCTGACACCTGACACCGACACCTGAAACCTATATGAATTATCAGCGCGCTTATTTCCCTTCAGGAGTCACTTTTGCCGACTACAGTCTCGGAAATAGCTTAGTTGCTTAACTCTCAATAAAGGCCTTAAGTTTACCGAGACCTTCCTTGATTTCCGGCGGATTGATACCCGAATAGGCCATCCGGATATAATAATTGTCTTCGCCTTCCAGGGGTCGGCCGAAATGCAGCCGGGTGCAAAACGATACGCCGGTTTCGTGCAGCACGGTTCGGCGAAAATTGTCATAATCGGTCAGTCCCGTTTTCTGCATGGCGCCGCTGACATTCGGCCACAGGTAGAACGTCGCATTTGGACGAATGCAGCTTATTCCTTCAATGTCATTTAAAAGATCCACGGTTAAATCGCGCCGCTCTTTCAGTGTTTTAAGAACCTGTCTGGTTTCCGCCTGATTCCCGGTCAAACCTTCGATAGCGGCATACTGGACAAAATGGTTTGAACAGGACTCCTCATTCACATTGAGTTTGATGATGATGTCAATGATTTCTTTGGGCCCGATGGTCGCACCCAGGCGCCAGCCGGTCATGACAAATTTTTTAGAAAAAGTGTACAAAATAACGCATCGTTCAGCCATCCCCGGCAGGGAGACCAGTGATTTACTCTGGCCTTCATACCGAATGTCGAAATAGGCTTCGTCACACAGGACATAGAGATCGTATTTGAGCACCAGTTCAGCAATTTTTTCAAGTTCGGCTTGCGAGCATTCAGCGCCGGTGGGATTTTGCAGATCGTTGAGCACCAGCAACCGCGTGCGCGGAGTAATTTGGCTTTCAAGCATATCCGTGTCGATGTCAAAATTGTTTTTGCCCTCGATGTAGCCATAGGGCACCGCCTTGCCCCCGTGGAACTCGATCTGTGATTCGTAAATGGGGTACCCCGGGTTGGGGTAAAGCACCTCATCGCCCGGATTCATCAACGTCAGGAAAAATTTGCCGATGGTCGGCTTACCTCCCGGCTGGATGGCGACATTTTCCATCGAGTATTGGACTTTGCGCGTAGCGCTGATATCATCCGCAAGAATTTCACGCAGTTGGGGAACACCGGCGTTGGCACAATAGTTGGTCTTGCCGCCTTGCATGGCCTTGATGCCGGCCGTTAACACATTGGCCGGGGTTTTCAGATTAAGGTCTCCCAGGTGAAAAGGATAGACTTTGTTGCCCTGAGCCGCAAAGGCAGTGGCCTCGGCGGAGACGGCAAATGCGGTTTCCGTACCTAAATGAGCGACGCGTTCTGCGATTTTCATGTCTTCTTCCTTCTATTCGATTTTGAGGTGAAATTGAATTCTCAGCTTTAGAGGAGAGTTTGAGAAATCCGGTAAACCCGGAATTGACGATTGAA
>CALZJV010000756.1:2873-5006 GCA_945787595.1 uncultured Desulfobacterales bacterium
CGTGTGTAGTTCCCCGCAGCTTGCTGTGATAAAATTTCTTCTGCATCAGATGATACCCCGCGACTTGCCCCGAGGGGTTCGTTGATGTTTTTTTAATTGGTCCGCCGATGCGGACCTTAAATATTCAATCATTGCTATCAAACAACGGAATCCCCAACTCTTTCGCATTGACGATGCTGGGCGCCGCTTTGGGTGATTCTCCTTCCAAAAAAGACAGAATATCCGGTTGGTTCCATGCCGGGTAACCGGACAGTATGCCGGCGACATTGCTGGCCGCCAGGGTGGCCATACCTTCCCGAGTCCAGCGGGTTGCCGAAGCGATGTGGGGGACGATCAGCACATTGTCCAGTTCGACCAGCCCCGGTTTCATTTCCGGTTCATCTTCGAAAACATCCAGACCGGCCCGGAAATTCGGGTGTTTCCGGCAATGGGCAACCAACGCGGCCTCATCGACCACGGGACCGCGGCTGGTATTTACCAATATCGCATTTTCTTTCATCAATGCCAGGCTTGCGGCATTTATCAAATGGTGGGTCGATTCATCCAGCACGGTGTGCACGCTGACGCAGTCGGCCTGCTGCAATACTTCCTCGACGGTATTAGCGCGCTTGCAGGATACCGGATCTTCCCCGCGGGATTTGAGAAAATCACCATAGGCGGCAATATAATCTTCGAGGTCCTTATTCGGGTAAATGTCGTAATAGATCAGATTCATTTTGTGACCTTCGACCATCATACGGGCATACGTCGCCCCAATACGTCCGGCACCGATTATGCCTATGGTCTTGCGCCACAAAAGTTCTCCCAGAAAAAGCGTCATCAACCAGCCCTTGTATTTGCCCGCCCGCAAAAATCGTTCGGCTTCGCCGGTGCGCCGGGCAGCGGCAAATGTTAGTGTTACCGCCATTTGAGCAGTGGTTTCCGTTAATACTCCCGGGGTATTTCCGACCGGGATGCCATGCTTGGTGGCGGCAGCCACATCGACGTTGTTATAGCCCACGGCAACATTGCTGTACGCTGTGCCGCCGGCGGCCTTGAGGGCGGCAAAGAGCTCATCACCCCAGTCTTCCGTCAGCTGTCCGAGGACGCCATCACACTGAGTCCCCATGGCAGCCTTGATTTCCTCAATGCTTAAGACATCGGTGGATGTGCAGACCTCGACCCGGCACCCAGCCCGGACCAGCGTCTCGAGCCAGCGCGTGCCAGGTAATTCTTTGGTTACAACGACCCTTTTGCTGCCGGAAGCGTTATGAGTTTCCCATTTTTTTGGGTCCATTGCGAAAGCCTCCTTGAAGAATAAGATGGTAAACGCTCACCGAATAAATCCGCCCTGAAAAATTGTACATTCAGGGTTGTTAAGTGTTCTTTGAAAACTGAAGAATGTTGTTTGATCAAAGATCCGGCGGATTAATTAATTGTTGATTAAATGCTGCTCATGATATTGTCAATATTTTTTTAATTATTTTATGATTATATCAAAAATAAGATGAAAACTTGTTGATAAGATCAATTTATAGGCGTTCACGGGTTGAACGATTACCTCAATTTATTTCCAATGAGGATCTCGCAGTGCTTTTTTGTAAATCTTTCCCGAGCCGGTTTTGGGAAGTTCGTCCAAAAAGACGATGGATTTCGGAGCCTTGTATGAGGCCTGGTGCTGTTTGCAGAACCGGATAATTTCCATTTCGGTGGCGGATTCGTTTTCCTTGAGCACCACTGCCGCCGATACCGCTTCACCCCACTTTTCATCCGGTACGCTGAACACGGCGGCTTCCAGCACCTTGGGGTGCATATACAGCACATTTTCCACTTCCGTTGAATACACATTCTCCCCGCCGGTGACGATCATGTCCTTTTTACGGTCCACGATGTTGACATACCCTTCGGTATCGACAACTGCCAGATCTCCGGTGCGAAGCCAACCATTAGAAAACGCCTGTTCGGTTTCCTGCCTTAGATTCCAGTATCCAGGGGTAACGGTATCACCGCGTACCCAGATTTCACCCACTTGCACTTCATCAGCTGCGACGGGGTTTCCATTTTCGTCCACCACTTTAAGGTCCACCCCCATGAAAGGGCGACCGGTTTTGGATTTGTATTTGAATTGATCTTCCTGCGGTAGGTCCTGCAAGT
>CALZJV010000757.1 GCA_945787595.1 uncultured Desulfobacterales bacterium
GCGTCTTTACATATTTATGCTCTAGTACCGCATCGTCCGATGTCGACCAACAAATCTGCAGGTAACAGCCGATGACTGTCCTCGTGACCGGAGCCGCCGGTTTCATCGGGTATCATTTAACCGAAGCTCTATTGACCCGCGGCGAGCAGGTTATCGGCATCGACAATATGAACGACTATTACGACGTGCGCCTCAAGGAGGCCCGTCTGGCCCGTCTCGAGGGCCGCAACGGCTTTGCCTTCCATAAAATCGATATCGCCGATTACGATGCCATGAAGACGGTGATGGAGGATAACAGGGACGTCAAACGCATCGTCCACCTCGCCGCCCAGGCGGGGGTGCGGTATTCGCTGGAAAATCCGTTCGCCTATGTGCAGGCCAACCTGGTGGGTCATATGACGATGCTGGAGATCGCCCGGCATCAGCCGGATTTCGAGCATCTGGTCTATGCCAGCTCAAGCTCGGTGTATGGCGGGAACACGAAGTTGCCGTTTGCGGTAGACGATCCGACCGATACGCCGATTTCGCTCTATGCCGCGACCAAGAAGTCCGATGAGCTGATGAGCCACTGCTACAGTCATCTCTATCGCATTCCTCAGACCGGCCTTCGGTTCTTTACCGTCTATGGCCCCTGGGGGCGCCCGGATATGGCGATGTACATCTTTTGTAAAGCCATTGCGTCAGGAAAGCCTGTGCCGGTGTTCAATAACGGCGATATGTTCCGCGATTTCACCTATGTCGACGACATCGTCGCCGGGGTGATCGCCGCGCTCGACAACACGCCCGAGGTAACGGACAAAACCGCCCCCTGCCGCATCTACAATATAGGCAATCACAAGAGCGAACCGCTCATGCGAATGATCGAGTTGCTCGAAGAGTCGCTGGGAAAAAAGGCCGAAATCGAGTTGTTACCCATGCAACCGGGTGATGTTAAGGAAACCTTCGCCGATATCGAAGCGATCAGCCGAGATACGGGTTTCAAACCGACAACGCCCATCAGGGCCGGTCCAATGATGGCGGCGAATTTACCCAGCATGTTATAAAATCCGTAGTATTCCGCCGCCTGATTTTTGGGTATCAAACGGGAGTAATACGATCGGCTGAGGGCCTGGATGCCGCCCTGGACCAAACCGATGCCGGCTGCCAGAACGTAAAACTCTTCCTTGCGCGTCATCATGGTGCCCCAAATAGTGATGCACATGTAAATGCCGATGGCCAGATAAATTGCTTTACGAACGCCCCAGTGTTCTCCCAGTTTGCCAAACACCAGGGCGGCCGGAAATCCCACGAATTGTACCAGCAAAAGCGCCACAATTAAATCATTGGACTCAAATCCCAGAGACAGACCGTAGTCGACGGCCATGCGGATAATGGTGTCCACGCCGTCTATGTAAAACCAGTATGCCAGCAGGAATAAAAAAACGGTTTTTAAGTGGCGGACTTTTTTGAATGTATTCACCAGCTGCTTAATGCCGGCAGCGACGATACTTTCACCCCTTTTTAATTTTGCGACCGATTTATCTTCCGGCACCCACGCAATGGTAAATAGGGTAAACAGACCCCACCAAAACGCCACGGACAGAAAGGAAAACCGCACGGCGGCGTCGGCGTCCGGCAGCCCGAATTTTTGCGGCATCAGGGTCATCAGCACGTTGATGAGAAATAGCAGGCCGCCGCCCAGGTACCCCATCGAGAACCCTAAACTGGAAACATAATCGATTTTATCTTCTGCGGTGATACCCGGCAAAATAGCGTCATAGAAAATATTGGCCCCGGAAAACCCGATAACTCCCATGACATACACGAAGATGGCCATGGCCCACTGACCTTTGTGTATCAGGAATAAACCGGCGGTCATCAGGACACCCAGGTATGCAAAAAAGAGCAGAAATTTTTTCTTAGCCGAGCCTTTATCGGCAATGGCGCCTAAAAACGGCGCCATCAGGGCGACAAACAAACTGGCCAGTGAATTTCCGAAACCCAGCTGGGCCGTGCTCATGTTGACGTCGACCCCGGAACTCCAGTATAGCTTAAAGAAGACCGGGAAAAAAAAGGCCATGACAGTGGTGGCAAAGGCGGAATTGGCCCAATCATACATCACCCAAAAGGCGGAATTGGCCCAATCATACATCACCCAACCCCAAACCACTTTTTTATTAGATTCCAAAGTGATACCTCCTGAAATTGAAAATTGAAAATTGAAGATTGAAGATTTGTGGATATCGCTCGCGCAGCGCAGGTGCTTGCGCCGCGTGTCGCTCTGTCATTTTTATGGTTTTTTTTTGGATCTATAACCCAAAAGAAGGTAATCTATCGTGGGGCTTTCAATTTCAATTAATTTCAGAGTATTGGAGTACTGGAGTGTTGGAGTAATGGCGAAAGGATTGACGTCTTTTTTTTCAACACTCCAATACTCCATCAATCCAGCACGCCAGGACCGAGACTTTAAAGGAGTTTTGGCGATCTTAATTTTTCTTTTCCGGCTGCAATTTGTTCGGTTTAGCGTTTCAGTGCTGGTTGTTGGTCGTCATGATGCGCTGATGCAGTCTTTCCGCCCGCAGACAGAAAGTTTCCAGCTTGGCATTGATAAGCTGGGGAAACGGCGAGCCATCGCTTTCTATGGCCAGAAACGGCAAGTCATCGATGTCGCTCAGTACACTGCGAAGCTGTTCGTTGTTCGGGTCGGTGGCGATTTTATCTTTGCTGTTCATGGTTTCGTTCAGGATGGATTCCGACAGCCGGTTGGGCATGCAACCGAAGGGGCCGATGGCAATCACACCGCATGAATGGGAGACTACCTCCGTCAATGAAGAGCCGACGGTCAGGATGGCTTCCCCGGCAAGATTTCTGGAGATGTAAGGCCTGGCATTGTCAATGATTGTGTCCATGTCGAGAGGCTCTGCCCGCACCAGACCGGAAGACGACAATATGGCTTTAATGCGCTTCTCATAGCGGGCCTGGAATTTATTGCGAATTTTAAATTTTACCTTTTCCAAAAAAGTCATGTCTTCGGGATTGAGGCCGGCGTCTACCATGTAATTGCAGTACAGCACCCATTCGGCCACCGGGGAGCAAACCGTGGCAAATCCCATCTGCGCCAGGCGCTCGGTCAAATACTGCCGGGATAAGGCATCCCGTCGCACAAAGATTTCACCGGCCAGGGTGACGACGGGTACGCTTTGCGGCGCACGCTGCAGGGCAATACCGCCAAAGCGTTCGGCGCTGCGGGTGAGTTGCCGCTCCAGATCATCGTAATCTCCGGTTTCCATTTCTTTTAATATTTTGCGCCATTCTTCGTCAAACACCTTCATGGCGCTTTCGGTGTTTTTGGCGTTGGTCAATAGCATGGAGCGAATGTCTTCGATCACATCCGATATGATGACCGCCCACCATCCTCTGCGATCAAAATCTTCACCCATACCGACATAGGAGTTCTCCGAAGACAGGGCAAACAGGGCCACATCCGGTATCTCGAGCTTTTTAACCAGATCTTCCATGAAAATGTAATACTGGCCGAAGCGGCAGGGTCCGGAACCGGTGGCAAAAAAATACACCAGGACCTCGTCATCGCGTTTGCCGTTGCCGATGTAGCTGAGCAGAGTGCCGGTGGTGAGAATCAGCGGCAGGCACTCCTTGCAGGTAGTGTTGGCGCGGCCCAGTTTTAAGACGGCTTCGTCGGACGGTCGATGCGCGATGGCATTGAAACCGTATCCTCGTAGAATTGCGGCTAAAGCTTCGGACCCATACTGGCCCATGGATGGCAGCAGCATGGTGACTCTGGGATCGGTCATCGGCAGCACTTCACCGTGGGAGGTGATAACGCTGGCAGTGCCGTTGCTTATGACGGTCCGGGCTGGTTTGTAAGTCTTCTTTCTGGTAACAATCTGTTTTTGGGTCACCAGTTTGCGGTAAGCATGAACGATGTCCAGAAACGCTTCCACCCGGGTTTCCAGGCCGGCATCTGCCGTGTGGTTGTCAAGTTCGAGGGTTAACGAAGGCTTGCGGCCCATGAGGTCTCGAAAGTATCCAACCACAAACGAATCCGGACCGCAGGAAAAGTTCGTGATGTAAGTGCCGAACAGTTGCGGGTGCCGTTCAACCAGACGTCCGGCTTTCATAATGAGTTTCCCCATTCCCCAGTACATATGTCGTTTGGAGCGCTCTTCTTCGACTTCAAGAAAATCAAGCGGGATTGCCAGTATGCCTCTTGAAGCAAATTTATGGGGGATGCCCTTGTGCGCCTCTTCGACGAAGCCATTATAGGGGCGGGAAAAAATAACCACAGCAAATTTTTCCGGCTCAGCCTCCAGCTGTGCAAGCGCCTGCCGGCCGATGGCCTTCATTTCCGCCAGACAGTCCTTTTGCCGGCGGACGGCTTTGTCAAAGGCACGTGCGGCTTCTTTGCGATGAATCCCCATTTGAACGGCTGCCGTCACCAGGGATTTCCTGGCATCATCCAAATCTACGGACAGATCGATTAACGGCGTTAAAACCCGGATCCCTTTGCGGGCAAGTTCATCAATTTCTTTGCGAAATGTTGTCTGCAGGTAAAACGTTTCACCCTGAACCAGGGGGCACACCTGGGACTGTTCACTGGAATTGGTATCGTTTTCAGCGGGGATTGCTTTAAAATGAGGCAGAAAAATATAATCCGGCGGATTGTCCGATGACAGAAGGGAGTAGAAAAATCCATGGGTCAGCTCCACCGGATAGCAAAAAGAGGCGTTTTGGCGGTCAATGCCCTCCTGGGAAGGGTTGTCGGGCATAACAATGTCATAGCCCAGCTCGGTAAAGTAATTGGAATACAGCGGGTAATACGAGTTGACCAGAAAGCTGCGATTAAGACCCACACTTCCTC
>CALZJV010000758.1 GCA_945787595.1 uncultured Desulfobacterales bacterium
GCTTATCTGGCCGCCGTCATTATCGGTGAGCTCAGTTCATTCGGGGTATTGGTTTTTCCGGCAAGCACCCTCGTATTGATGTTTCTGGTAATGGCCGTCGTGCTGGTGATACGGCCCCATGGACTTTTGGGAAAAGCCGAAGCCCATGAACACGGATCTTCGGTAGTGGCCGAATCTCTTTTGCAACCGGCATCCAAAAAACTAAAGCTCCTGGGCCTGGCGTTATTGATTCTGATCCTGCTGATGCCCTTACTGGTGGATACGTTTCAACTGGTTCTGCTGACTGAGATTGCGATCCTATCCCTGGCGAGCATGAGTGTGTATTTTTTGTTCGGACCGGGGGGCATGGTCTCATTCGGACATGCCGCTTTTTTCGGAGGCGGTGCCTATGCGGCCGCCCTGTTGGTGCATTATGTGCAAACCCCGATGGAATTGGCCCTGCTTTTGGCACCCCTGTTAACCGGGTTGTTGGCGCTGATCATCGGATGGTTCTGCGTTCGCCTGAGCGGTGTCTACTTTGCCATGCTCACATTGGCGTTTGCGCAGATCTGCTGGTCGATTGTTTTTCAATGGGGTGATTTTACGGGCGGTGACGACGGTATTTTAAGCATCTGGCCGTCACAGTGGGCCGACGACAAAGTCGTGTTTTACTACCTTACGATGGTGTTGTGCGTCGGCGGGATCCTTGTTTTACGCTATATTATTTTTACACCTTTCGGTTATACCATGCGCGCCTGTCGCGATTCGGCCTTGCGGGTCGATTCCATCGGAATTGATTTGCGCAGACACCAGTGGCTGGCATTTATGGTTGCCGGTGTTTTCACGGGGCTGGCCGGAGGAATTTACGTGTTTTCCAAAGGCAGTGTATTCCCGGACGAGATGGCGATTCCGCGCTCATTTGACTTCCTATATATGGTATTGCTCGGCGGGGTCGAGACCCTGTTCGGGCCGGTGGTCGGAGCGGCAGCATTTACCTGGCTGCACGATAAGATTTCACGGATTGAATTTTGGCAGCTGATATTAGGCCTAATCTTTATTTTACTGGTGGTGGCGTTTCCTCAGGGAATTGTCGGCTCTATTCACAACCGCTTCGGCAAGTATTTTGAGGATCAAACCTGACCTAGAAATGACGAATGACTTAGGAATGACGAATGACAAATGACGAATTGAGGAATTCTACCGTTAATTAAAAAGATGGAGTGCAGCGGTACTATAGTTTCAAATTTGCATTCATAGCATTGTGGGAGCGGCTTCCAGTCGCGATGAACCGTGGCAGCGCGAAATTGATGTGATATTCGCGGCTGGAAGCCGCTCCCACAGGTAAAAATTATAGTCCTGAAAAAAATTTCGCTGTAGTATTAACAAATCGAATTTAACTTAACTCTAGGCATTTTTAATTTTAGCTCATTTTAGCTCACTTTTCAGGTTTATCATTATTAAGTGTCCAAGACTGAGGTAACCTTATTCCATGGCCAAAGTACTTGAAGTACATGAACTTGCCAAGTCTTTTGGCGGGGTGCAGGCAGTCCACAATTTAAGCTTTGATCTGAGAGCAGGTCAATTGCTGGCGATGATCGGCCCGAACGGCGCCGGTAAATCGACATGTTTCAACTTGATCAACGGTCAGCTCCGTCCGGATTACGGGAAAGTCGTCATCATGGGAAAAAAAATTAACGGCTACCAACCGCGGCAGGTTTGGAAATTGGGAGTGGGCCGCACCTTTCAGATAACCTCCACGTTTGCCTCGATGACCGTGCTGGAAAATATAAAAATGGCAATCCTCTCCCACCACCGGCAGACCAAATCTCTATTCAGCAAAGTTCGTCGGCTTCATACGGACGAATCTATGGCACTGCTCAAGCTGGTCGGAATCGAAGACCAGCATGATCGGACCTGTGGTGTTCTCGCTTACGGGGATTTAAAACGGGTTGAGCTGGCCGTGGCCCTGGCCAACCAACCTAAACTGCTGCTGATGGATGAACCCACTGCCGGTATGGGACCCGCAGAACGCCAGTCACTAATGGAATTGACCTCTGATATTGTTCGAAACCAAAACATCGGTGTTTTGTTTACCGAGCATGATATGAAGGTTGTCTTCACCCATGCCGATCGCATTATTGTGCTCAATCGAGGTGAGTTGGTTGCGGAAGGCACACCTGCCGAAGTGCGTGGAAATCCTAAAGTTCAGGAGATATATCTTGGCAGGCAACATAGTGATGATAAGAAGTTGAGAAGTTAAGAAGTTGAGAAGTTGAGTGGTTGGGAAGTTAAGAAGATGAGAAGTTAAGAAGATGGGAAGTTAAGAAGATGAGAAGTTAAGAGGTTGGGAAGCTGAAGGAGGATGCCTTGTGTCGTCATTTTGCCCATCTTCTCAACCTCTCAACTTCCCAACTTCTTTAACCAAAAGCGAGGTGTCATACGCGATGGAGACCCGGGCAAGTGGTAATATGCTTCAGATAAGCGGCGTGAACACGTTTTATGGCAAAGCTCAAATTTTATTTAATCTGAGTTTTGAAATCAGCCGAAGTGAGGTCGTCGTGCTGCTCGGCCGCAACGGTGCCGGTAAGACGACGACCTTTAAGAGTATTATGGGAATCGTGCCGCCTAAAAGCGGCAAGATTACCTACAAAGAGGTATTAATCGACAAGTTGCCGCCGTTTAAGACCTGTATGCTGGGACTAGGCTATGTACCGGAAGATCGAAGGATATTCAGCGGCCTCACCATTCTGGAAAATCTGGAAGTGGGCAAACAGCCGGCTCGCACAGGTCTTGAAGCCTGGACGCCTGAACGCCTGTTTGAGCTGTTTCCCAAT
>CALZJV010000759.1 GCA_945787595.1 uncultured Desulfobacterales bacterium
AATACGAAGGGCTGAAACATACCGATGACCAATGGGATTCGTTTTGGCTGGCGCACATGTATCGGTTGGGCATACTGCCTGAGGGATACATTTACCCTAAAGAGCATCGAGCGGTCAGAGATCTTCTGCGGCGCAGACTTTTATTTGTTCGGCATAGTACATCTCACATTTTAAGCTTGCAAAGTATGATCAGTAGAAATCTTGGCTTTAAGATGTCCAACAATGAGATCAGAAAGTTGAAGTCGGAAGATATTGACGGCTTGTTTGTCTGCCCTAATTTGGTGTTCATGGCCAACAACAGTCTGTGCGCTATTAAGTTTTTAAAGAAGATAAGTTTGGACATTGAAAAGAAAGTAAAGTCTCAGGTCAAGATGCGAAAAGAATTTGAGAAGTTACGCACGATTCCGGGGATTGGCAATATTTTGGGTCTTACCATCATGCTGGAAGTGGGAGATATAGCTCGTTTTCCAAAAGTGGGCGATTACTCTTCTTATAGTAGATGTGTGGAAAGTAAAAGGCTTTCCAATGGTAAGAAGAAAGGAGAAAACAACAAGAGAAACGGCAACAAATACTTGGCCTGGGCTTATGTAGAGGCGGCCCAATTTGCCAGAAGATTTTGTGTGAAGGCGCAAAGCTTTTATCAGAGCAAAGAAGCGAAAACGAAACCCGTCGTTGCGATCAAGGCTCTGAGCAATAAGCTTTCCAAGGCCTCTTATTACATCATGCGCGATCAGGTTGTCTTTGATGAAGATAAGTTATTCGGTTAATCAGTTTGGTTGCGACAGTCACCCAGAAAAGGGGCTGGTTTTAAACCACCAGACTTGTGGAAAGTAAAAGGCTTTCCAATGGTAAAAAGAAAGGAGAAAACAACAAGAGAAACGGCAACAAGTATTTGGCCTGGGCCTATGTGGAGGCGGCCAACTTTGCCAAAAGATATTGTGTGAAAGCGCAAAGTTTTTATCAGAGCAAAGAAGCAAAGAAGAACAGTACCGTTGCGATCAAGGCCCTGAGCAATAAGCTTTCCAAGGCCTCTTATTACATCATTTGCGATCAGGTTGCATTTGACGAAGAGAAGTTATTCGGTTAATCAGCTTGGCTGCGGCAGTGAACCGGAATAGGGGTTGGTTTTAAACCACCAGACTTGAGCCAACTCATCAATAATTGTCATTTCCTTGCCGGTGACAAAGCAGTAAAAAAAAAGCATATTTAAAATGCCAAAAGGTAGGTGTCTGATGCGATAAGAATTGAGCTGCAGCAGTAAACCAAAAAAAGAGTTGATATTCAACCACCAGAGGTGATTGGAACCTGCTGCACCCACTAATAACTAGCCAGTGATCGTTTTAGATCCTGATTCGCCTATGCCGTGAGTCCTTAAGGGGTTGGCTAATAACCACAAGATTTGTAACCCATCCAATTGAACACGGCATGGCACCGATGATTTTCTGGGGTCCAAGAGGACCAGGGGCCGTGTTTTGACGCCTTGGGCTTAAAACACAATCGCCTTGAACCTGATGGGTGACTGATGCGGATCCGCCTGAGGCGGACCGTGAACCTATAATATCGAAATAACGGGCGCGAAACGGGTAAAGAAACGAGGCCGAGCTGAGGACGGAATAAGGTTGATGGATTCGTAAAAAGCCTGGAATTTAGCTTTGAATCAAGAGCCGAACAGATCAGTACCTGTGATTAAAAATCAATTTATGAGTCGGGCTTTTTACGAATCCATCAACTGTCAATCAAAAAATAGATTTTTTTTGAATGAGGGGGTGTTTTTTCTCTTGACAAACCCTTTAATGGGTGACCCCTAATTCAACGATTCAAACCCAATCCGATACACACCAGGACATATAAAAAACGGGCCCGTCTGTTCGACAACTTCCTTGAAACTAATACGGATCTATTTCAAAGATTAAACGAATTCGGGCGGGAAACTAAAATAGACTTAATACTTTAACTTCAAGCATTTTTGGCATTTAAAGCATTTTAAAAGATGAAAATCTATCTTTGCGGCATGATTGGTTCCGGCAAGACGACCATTGGCAAACGTCTAGCGCAAACCCTGGAACTCGGTTTTTTATGATTTAGACCAGGAAATGGACCGCATTTTGGGGTACTCTTTTCACAAACTGGTCCAGGCTGAAGGCTGGCTGGCCTTCCGTGAGCTGGAGTATTCCATTTGCAAGCGATTTGCCAATATTGAAAATTCGATTATCTGCCTTGGGGGTGGAACCGTTCGCTATGAATGGAATATGGATGTATTGGCGGGCAGCGGCTCAATCATCCTGCTGACGGCATCGCTGCAAGAATTAATCCGGCGTGTCCAATTGGCGGATCGACCCCGGGTCAATGTCGGTACCACCGTGGAGGAAGATATCCGCATGATATGGCAAAAATCCGGCGGCAAATACTACCATGCAGCGGATGTTGTCTACGCCACCGATCATAAAAGCATTGACGAAGCTGTCCAGGATCTCAAAGATATTATTACCGATCTGAAATTGAAGCTAATTTAATTCTATACGTTGCCCGACGGTTAGCTCAACTTCTTTGTCTGATATCCGGGCGGTACTTTCTTCTTTTTCAACCGATCCGATTGCCAACCTGACGCCGGTGCCGACGACGGTGAATTGCTGGTCAAGTCGCACCCCGTGCTGCCGGCCGATGTTTAGCCGTATTTGATCACCTTCAATTTTTACAATTTTGCCTCGCAACGGATACAGCGTGTGTAATTTGAGTATGAGTTCATCTGAAATTTCATCGGCCGGGACATCAGATGAGACCGGACGCTGAAATACCCTGTCGACCGCCGCTTTTACTTCACCGGTTTCGGTTTCAATCAAGCGCAGGCTGATCCGGGTTTGGGGACCCTGATAGATCAATTGGCCAAAAACAATAACTTTGGCGGCTAAAATTTTACCAAGCGACAGGGCCGTTCGACGGTCAACCAATTTACTCTTGCCCAATTTCAACTCCTGCATCAGTTTGTCAATCAGGGCGCGTTCGACGACACGCACTCGGTCACTTTCAATCAATTTGACGCTGATTATCGACCGGACGATCTTATTTTCACCCTCTGAAAGACCGAATCCTTCACTATTAAAATCCATGACCCAAACCGTCAGCGGAGTTGATGACCATTCATCCGCGGGTTGTTGGCTGGATGGGGTTTCATACCGGTCCAGAAGCTCCTGCACCAGTCTGTCAATTTTGGCCTGTTTCTCGCGGTTTTCGATCAACTCGGCTTTTTGCCGAATTTCGTGTATTATGGCGTTAATGCTTCGGATGTCAGTTGACATTGATTTGGTTTTTTCAAACAATTTCAATGCATCATGGTATTTACCGTCGTCTGCCAGGATGATGGCCTGGGAGATATGGGCCTGTGTATTTTGCGGTGCTAAATCGGCTGCTTGAACATAAAACTGCAACGCCTCTTTCGGGTTGCCCTCAATTGAAGCAATTCTGCCCAACCGGATCAGGGCCTGGGCTTTCTCCTGCCCGGAGCCCTGCGGCGCATCGAGCGCCCTGTGGTAGAAAAATTTTGCTTTTTCCTTATTTCCCGCCTCCAGTTGGATATTGCCCATGATGACATGACTCAGCGCCCGCGCGGGATACTTTTCCTGCAGAACCTGACAGATGATGGCAGCATCAGAATTGTTGCCGGTTTCAAAATATGCCAGGGCAGCGCTCTCGTAATCGGAAGGCCCCTTACGCAGGAATCCCGGATATCCCCAGATGACAAACACGCCGATTAACACGGTCAGCGCGGCGGTTGTGAGCCATTTTCGCCATGGTTTTATTTTCTCCCGTTCTGCAAAATCAATGACATCCTCTCTGGTTCGGACAGTGCCGGGAGTCTCGAAATGCGGGTCGCGCTGTGTCTTCTCCATACTCTTTGATCAGAGACTTTCTGGCCTGGCGAATCGATTCACCGATCGCATTGCCGGCAACCAGGGCCTTATAAAATTCCAGCGCAAAGCGCCGGCTGGGTTCATCGATGATCTCCCAGAATGTTCCCACATAATGCTTGACGCCGGACAGCAAAAAGGCATTGGCCAGCCCGAAAATATCGTCCTGAAAATCATTGGCCAAGGCCCATTCTTCAGTGCGTGCGGATTGACAGGAATTCGAAAAGATAAGCGCCGGCATAGCCGAAGTTCCGGCCATTTTAAGAATATCTTTGGTCTTGAGGTTAATCTCGCTGAGCCGCCAACCGCTTTCGTCGGGATTGTCGGGGTGATAATCGGCATGGCCTGCGAAATGAACGATGTCAAAATTTCTCATTTTCTGACGCAACGAATCAGCCCGGACGTGGTCCGATCTGAAGGCCACGTTGAAATAATCGACAAAATGATCGAGATAATCGCGTATCTGGATCCCTTCGGCATAAGCGCCCTTTAAATCGCCCGTGGGATCTGCCAATAAGAGCACATTCAATGGTCGACCCAGTTCCCGACTCCAGCTACCCAGAAGCGATTGACGGGTTTTGACAATTCGCCCCATGGCGAATCGTTGACAGAGAAATTGGTCACCGTTATGCAGCAGTTCCCAGGGGATATGAACCAGGCGTTCATCCAGATTGAGACAGAGATACTCAGCCCGGGTGTTTTTAAGCTTCTCTTTGATGCTGATGGAAAAAATATCATCATAGATTATCTGTCCAATATCATGCAGCTTCAGTAATACATCATCCGTAATACGGCCACGTTGATTCGTCTTGTTCAATGTATCGACAAGCTCCAGGCAGCGCGCATCAATGATATCCACCGGCGCCGGAATATCTTCGTAATTCCGGATCGTAATGGCTTCGCCTTTGGCGCCTTCATGGACGCTGAACCTTAGATTATCCCCGGCAAAATTCGCCTCGATATGCATGACTCGTGGTACTTTTTTGCTGGCCTTACTGCCTACCCATAGCAATTTTGAAGGCATTCGAGACGAACAGGAGGTTTAAATGAAAAACAGCAGATTGTTCGAACCACTCTCCTCAAAAGCTCTTCACCATAAAAACAGGATCGTTCTGGCGCCAATGACGAGGGGACGTGCCGGTAAAGAACGTATTCCAAATGAAATGATGGCAGAATATTATTATCAGAGATCCTCTTCTGGTCTCCTGATAACCGAAGCGACTGTCATTTCAAAACAGGGAATCGGCTGGATCGATTCACCAGGTATTTTTACTGATGAAATGGTCGAGGGCTGGCGGAAAGTAACCGATAAGGTCAAACCGACCGGTACTCCCATTTTTTTGCAGCTCTGGCATTGCGGCAGGGCATCCCACAGTGATTTCCTCGATGGTGAACTTCCTGTCTCAGCGTCTACTGTTAAGATCGATAACGGTGAAAATATCCACACCCCTCTGGGCAGTAAACCGTACGAAACGCCACGCGCATTATCAGTGGATGAGATCAGGTCAACAGTCGATGATTACCGCAAGGCAGCTGTTAATGCTAAAAAAGCAGGTTTTTCCGGAATAGAAGTGCATGGTGCTAACGGGTACCTGATCAACCAGTTCCTTGATTCGAAAACTAACCATCGTGATGATCAGTACGGCGGAAGTCTTGAAAATAAATTCCGCTTTTTTAAGGAAGTGCTTGAAGCTGTTCTGGAGGTATGGGATTCAGAGCAGGTAGGTGCCAGGATTTCGCCAAATGGAGTTTTTAATGACATGGGGAGTGAAGATTTCAGGGAAACGTTTCTCTATGCTGCTATTGAGATAAACAAATTGAATCTTGGATATCTGCATATAATGGATGGGCTGGCGTTCGGTTTTCACGAAAAAGGAGAACCGATGACCCTGGCAGAGTTCAGGCAGGCGTATAAAGGAATTATTCTTGCTAATTGTGGTTATACAAAAGAGACGGCTGAAGAGAGACTGGCGGAAGGAAATGCAGACCTGGTTGCCTTTGGACGTCCTTTTATTACGAACCCTGACTTGCCTGAG
>CALZJV010000760.1 GCA_945787595.1 uncultured Desulfobacterales bacterium
AAGCTTGCCAGACGAAAACGGTATAAATCCTGCCTGTTTGAATACTGGGATAGCTTTCGGGTTACCATCGAGGGCGTAAATCGTCGATATGATCCTTCGGCAGTTCGCATGGTGTCATCAAAGAAGCAGGCGATATCTTTTGCACCCTCGCTCTCCTGATTTACAAACACGCCGCCGATATCGGCAATCCATTGACGGGTCAGGATAATTTGCCTTGATAAAATTCTGGCCTGATTCACCACCTGATTTTCCGACTGTTTTTCATTTTGAAAGCCGGTCCAGGTGAATATGATTCCCAAGATAGGAATAATGATCAGAACAATGCACAGAAAAAATTTCCACTGGAGTGAAACACGGAATTTTTCCACAGTTAAGCCTCCGGGAGAATGGGCCAAGAAATTGAGGGATGTCGTCTTGCCTGCACGTAATTTAAACCTGAATAGGTTTTGAAAGGTGTTTCATTTTGTCCGGATACGAATACCGGATTTTCATCAACGAGTCAATCCCCGATAAAATTTCGATTCTGCATAAGGAACAATTAACAAAAAATTGTAAGAAATGTGTAAAAGGTGTAACGTTCTTGTAACGCTGCCGGGTTTCGCTTGCAACCACAGGTATGTAATGCCAAGGTGGTAAATAATCCGCTTCACCCACACAGGGAATGTTTAAATGCCGAATGTGATCAAAACCTCCAAATATCGCATCCTCGTTGTCGACGATGATAAAGATATTGTCCAGACCGTCAAGGGAAACCTGGAACTGGACGGTTATGAGGTATTGACCGCTTTAGACGGGCATGCCTGCCTGCAAATGGCCAGGGATAACAGGCCGGATTTGATAATTCTCGACTTGAATCTGCCGGACATCGACGGCATTAAGGCCTGCCAGATCTTGCGGCGTGAATTTGATGTTCCCATCATCATGCTGACCGCACGGGACGGTGTTGCGGACAAGGTGTTGGGGCTTGAATGCGGCGCCGATGATTATATCGTCAAGCCATTCAATTTTTTAGAGCTTTCAGCCAGAATCAAATCCATTTTCAAGCGGCTCGAACGCAGTCTGGTAAACGATCAGTATGATTTCAAGGAGCTGTCCATCAATTTTAAATCCAGAGACATCAAGATACGCAGCGAAAGTGTGAAGCTGACCAAGACCGAATTTGAGCTGCTGTCACTGTTTGTATCATATCCCGGTGAAGTGCTTTCGCGTGAATTCATTCAGCAACAAATCTGGCGCGATTCCCAATTGTATCAAACCAGCCGCGCCGTCGACGTACATGTCCAGCGCCTGAGAAAGAAGATCGAGGCTGAGGTCGATAAGCCGGAATATATTGTGACGGTGGCCGGTGTCGGGTACCAGTTTCAAGCGAGTTAGTGTCTGTTCAGAAATGAGATAGTATCTTCAAGTTTAAGGAAACAGATCCGCCGCAAGCTGAACGGCTGACGCAGAAATTGGAAAAAATAGCCATTTCTGAATGGAACCCAGTTAGCGTTTTGCCATCGTTACATATTTTACATTTCTGTAACTTGACTAGTTCGTTGTATTTTTTTATCAATCCAAACAGAATGAGCAGAGCGCTATAATATCATTATTTATTCCGCTATCAATTATTGAATTTCTCCCTTTGACTTAAATTAAGGTGAACTTTCTCCTATCCCAGTTTGACATGTTTCTCAGGAGGAGATATGGAAAAGGCCGACGATGTAACGAGAAAAAAAAAACCAGCCTGGAGAAGAGTGTTAAAACCTGCCATTTTTATTGCGATCGGCATCCTCATCGCTTTTCCGCTCTTCAGCATCAGCTACTATACGATGGTGCGAACTTCGACACCCCAGTTTTGTGCAACCTGCCACGAGATTCAATCCGCCTACAACACTTGGAAGACCTCCACCCATGTTAACAACGCCCAGGGCTTTGTGGCCGATTGCATGGATTGCCATTTGCCAGCTCCCCACGACACTTTAAATTTTTTCTACCAAAAGACTTTTCATGGAATTAAAGATGTTGTTGTTCATTTCCTTCAGGATGAATACGATCAAACTAAAAACCGCGAAGCCGCCTATGCTTCGTTTAAAAACGAGCAATGCTTGAAGTGCCATCGGAACCTGCTTTACATACCGGATAAACGAGGCGCAATGCTGGCCCATAGAACCGTTATCTACCCGCGACCGGGCTATGAGAAAAAATGTGTGGATTGCCATCGCCCATTAGTTCATATTCCGCGGCAACATTACGATTACAAGCAATACGGTTGACGCAGTGTTTGGCGAAAACAGCTATTTCTGAATGAACACGAATTAGTTTCCATAATTTCAAATTATAAAACCTGAAGAAAGGGGGCTGAAGATGAAAAAGTATTTTTGTATCGCTGCTCTTATTGTCGGGCTTGCAGGGCTTTTGGTAACCGGTTCCTATGTCGCCGATGCCCAAACCGCCGGCAATTTCCCCAAGGAGAAGGAGCTGCGAATCGTTCGCAGCATGCCTCCACAAGCGGTTGCCTGTCTGGAGTGCCACAAAAGAGAACATCCCGGAATTTTTAATGACTGGGCACAGAGCCGGCATGCCAATGCCAACATAACCTGCTACGATTGCCACGTGGCGGAGGAATTTGATCCGGATGTGAGCAAAGAACATTACAAACAATATGAACGCTCTGACGTAAAATACGGCACAAAGGAATACAGGGTGCCGGTAGCCGCTGCCGTCAGCCCCAAAGATTGCTCCCGTTGCCATCCGGATGAAGCCCAGCAATACAGCCGCAGCAAGCATGCCAATACCCTAGAGATCATTTGGAAGATCGATCCCTGGCTGAACAAGGGCATGAACAGTGATTTTGAGCGGACGACCGGATGTTTTGTCTGTCACGGTACGATCTTAAAAATGAAAGACAATAAAATGGATCCTCTTACCTGGCCGAATGCAGGCGTGGGACGGCTTAATTTCGACGGCAGCAAGGGTAGCTGCACTTCCTGTCACACCCGCCACCGCTTCTCGGTTATGGAAGCCAGAAAACCGGAAGCCTGCGGCCAGTGTCACCTGGGACCGGATCATCCGCAAATCGAAATTTATATGGAATCCAAACACGGTGATATTTATACGGCCCATGGTGATACCTATAACTGGAATGCCGCTCCGGGCACCTGGACCCCGGGGGTAGATTACAGGGCTCCCACCTGCAGCTCTTGCCATATGTCGGGGTCCGGTACGGTTTTGACATCTCACGACGTAACCGAGCGATTGGCATGGGAAACCCAGGCGCCCTTAACCGTGCGACCCAACGATTTTAAACCCTTCCCGGCCAAGACAAACTATGAGGTCGAACGAAACAAAATGAAAGATGTCTGCCTGCAATGTCACGGCAACACCTGGGTGGACGGCCATTTTGTCAGACTGGATTCAGTTGTAGAAGAGTACAACAACATTTACTTTAAGCCGGCCAAAAAGATGCTGGATAATTTATATGCGAAGGGTTTGCTGGATAAGACCAGATTTTTTGACGAACGTCTGGAAGTGGAATATTATGAGCTCTGGCACCACGAAGGCCGCCGGGCTCGATTCGGAGCCGCAATGATGGCGCCGGATTACACCTGGTGGCATGGCTTCTATGAGTGTAAAAAACGCTTTGTCAACTACTTTGAGGAAGCCAATGACCTGATCGAGCATAACAAGAAGGCATATAAAGCAACCGATTTTCCTGCCGCCATCGGAAATACGACAAGACCCCCGGAATTATTTCCAAAATAAAACCTTTTAT
This sequence comes from uncultured Desulfobacterales bacterium, assembly GCA_945787595.1. The sequence continues at coordinate 3,755 of CALZJV010000760.1, forward strand.
AAAAATGTATCGTTTACAAAAAGTCCGCTTCTTCAGGCAGAGAAGCGGACTTTTTTATTCTGATAACTAATGAGCCGGCCAAAGGCTGTTCTCTTGACTGGTGTTGACATATAACTCAGGAAAAATGATTGTTCCTTGAGTTCTCCAACAATTAATTTCCTACCAAAGTAAACGGCTCTTTCGTAAAGGGGACTAAAACTGCCGCGAACCTTGTCTCCTGATATTCCTCAAGCCTCCTCAAGTACCTCATTGACCCATTGCAAGGCGGCAATCATATTGGGAAAGCCGGTTGTCGTCAATGACAGCAAAACCGCATGGGCAATTTCTTCTGCAGTCGCGCCGGCTTCGCGGGCCTTGCGGGTGCTTGACATGACGGCGCCTCTGGAATTTGCTCCGATGGCGATACCANNNNCCCAGCTGTTTAAAATCTTTGAAAACCTCGGGGAATTTGCCGGAAAAATTTTCGTAAATTTTGGGAAGATACATAATTACTCCTCTCTGAAAAAGATTAGTGTGGAATGTGATGCCTGGTTACCGCCATTTAAGATGTCGGCTTATTCGAACGCATTCTCTCATTACACCTGAAGCGAGTTAATTTCAACGGGTTTTTCAGATTTAACCTGGCAAAATTCATCGGATAGTTAATGCCTGTATAGAGCTTTCAAAGGCGTGAATACCGATAAATGGTTAAAGAGGCATTCCAGCTTCCCAGCCTCTAAGTGCAAGGCAAAATAATTAGTGACGAATGCTTTCCCCAATTCTGCAGTCTGCCTTTTAAATCGTACTCTCTCCAAATTCACGCAGATTCTGCAACAAATATCCGCTGCAGCCGCTTTAGCTCGGATTCGGCATCATCGATCATCTCATCAATGATGCTTTTAAGCGGTTTAACTTCATTTACAAGTCCCACCGATTGGCCGGCCATTAAGGAACCCTTTGTAACATCTCCGTCTATTACCGCATCTTTCAATGCCCCTATCCAGAAACGTTCTGCAGCATACTGGGCCTGCTCGCGATCAATGAGGCAGTTGTCAAGTTTATGCAACAACTCCAGTTGAAGCTTACCGAATTCAATGGTTCCTTCATTTTTCAAAGCGCGCACGGGAATAACCGGCAGACGGCTATCGAACTGAGGGGTGGCCACCGCATCTTTGGCTTTAGCACGCCTAAAAATCTCCTTAAACCTCGGATGGGCAATGCACTCCTCGGACATGACAAAGCATGTTCCCATCTGAATTCCCGCGGCACCCATCATCAACAAATGAGCCATCATACGCCCGGTGGCAATGCCCCCTGCGATAAATATCGGCACGCTGTCCACTTCAAAAAGAATCTGCTGGATCAGAACAGACAATGCGACCGGTCCGATGTGACCGCCGGCCTCAGATCCTTCTAAAATCAGGGCATCCGCTCCTCTTTCAATCAGCATCATGGCAAGTGGGGCGGTGGATGCAAAGCAGATAACTTTAGCGCCGGCTTTTTTGGCCTGCTTAATTTCATTTTTCTTCGCAATGCCGCCTGCAAACACGATAAATTCGCATCCCATATCACAAACCAGATTCAATTGATCTTTATATACCGGTGCGAGCGTGATGATATTGGCACCAAATGGATGGTCGCTCATTTCACGGGTCTCCAGTATTTGGTTTTT
>CALZJV010000761.1 GCA_945787595.1 uncultured Desulfobacterales bacterium
CCCAAGACGGGTTTTGCGTTGTCTTGAAATTGTAGAAAGTATTTATCCAAAAGAATCTTTGATTAAAATAACGATTGAAATATATATGAAATATTCAAGTTGGTCAACAATGAAAATATTAATAATAATAACTGTTGGTTAGGAAAATAATAACTGCCGCAAAGATTAATAGGAGACTAAATACACCGTGAAATCTTGATATCATCTTTTCTCCTGCTTCTGTTTACTTCTGCAGTTGCCCAAAATCTGGCGTTACTCTTAATAGCAGCTAAAAGTGACCCACGTCCATATTAAATTTTAGCACGCTGAGTCTACCTTTTCCTTGACAAATCCAATTTTATATTCCATGGATAACTTAACTGGAATAATGGCCTCCGGCTCGAAGAGCCTACAGATCGGGGCGAGGCGGATCTTAAATCCAAAATCCCAAATTTATGAGTAATAAAATTGGGATCACTTTTTAAAAGTAACCATGCAAAAGAAAGCATGATTTTCACCAATCCAGTTCCAATCTCAACCATTTGATTCATAGACCAGCTAACAACAGGTCTGCAATTACAATTCCAACGGGGGTGACCCAAGAAATCCACACAAACGTTAAACCTAATAATTTATTGAAGGAGGTTTGTTATGACTGAACGAAAAATGAGAAGACGCGAATTCATGAAAGTCACCGGGGGGGCTATCGGAGCTACCATGATCGCAGGTCCCGGCGCTGTCTTGGCTGCGTCCAAAGCGGGAGCGCCGGTCGATGCCATGAAGATTACCACCGCCACCGCCACCATGGATCCGGTCAGACCGGAGGTGGCGCGGGTGTGTGCCGATGCATTCAAGCAAATCGGCTGGGACGTCAAGGCCAACCCTATTGCTTACAACCTCAATGTCCAGAAGGTGATTATGGAGCATGATTATGACATGTGGTTTGTGATGCTCTCCGGGGCCTCGATTCGGATCGATCCCAACGTTTTCATCTACCAGGTTCACCATTCTTCGCAGTACAAGAAAGGCGGCTACAACTGGTATGGCCTCAACGATCCTGCAATCGATAAACTGGCCGTGGCGCAGCAGCAGGAAATGGACATCGACAAACGGCGCGAAATCGTCTTCCAGGCGCAGGAACTGTGTCATGAAGTCCAGGCGTTGAACGTGATCGCCTACATGCAGATGACCACTGTCTATCGTTCGGATCGCATCCGGAATGTGGTTCCCATGCTGGGCGAAGGCACCGGCAGCTTCTGGACCGACATTAATATGGAGGTCGTCAAGGGTGACGGATATGTTCGGACGGCCCGGCCGACGCCTTTGAAGATGATGAACCCTGTGGCGGCCAAGGACACCACCGAGTTCATGGAACTGCGGATGATCTATGATCCCTTGTTCAGGGTCGGTCCCGATGGAAATATGGTCCCCTGGGCAGCCGAGTCTTACAAGGTGATCGACCAGCTGACACTTGACCTAAATATCCGCAAGGGAATGCTTTGGCACGACGGCAAACCGCTCACCGCCGAAGATGTCAAGTTTACATTCGACTACTGTAAACAGTGGAAGCATCCCTTCTTCAACCAGATCCTGAAAAGAGTCGAAAGCGTCGAGATTACCGGTTCGCATTCCGTGCGTATCAAGCTGGCGGAATCTTATGCGCCATTTATTCCCAACCTGCTGGGCGGCATGTTCCTGATCCCCAAACATGTCTGGCAGGATATTCCCGAGAAGGTGGATGTCAGCGATCCGCTCAACTATCCCAATGAAAAACCCATCGGCAGCGGTCCATTCAAGCTGGATTACTGGGACCGGGGCCGGGAATTCAAGGTATCGGCCTTTAAAGAGCACTTTAATCCGCCCAAATGCGCCGGTATCATCGGGATCGTTTACGGCTCCCATGATGCGGTCGCCGCGGCCATCGAAAAGGGCGAATGCGATCGCAACCGTTACATCCTCAAACCCAGCCTTCTGCTGGACCTGCAAAAGGTGCCGAACATTGTCGCCAAAGGCTATCCCAACCATGGATTCTACAACCTGGGCTTTCATACCCGCCGGCCGCCGCTGAACGATCCGGCCTTCAGAAAAGCCATTGCCCACGTCATCCCCAAGGAATTAATCATCGAGGCCATTTTGTCCGGCCTGGCGGATCCGGGTGGTTCGGTCATTGCACCGGCCAATAAATTCTGGCACAACCCGGCGGTTAAATCCTACCCGGAAGACATTAACAAAGCCAAAAAAATACTGGCTGAGGCCGGCTACACCTGGAAAAAGGGCAAACTCCACTATCCGGCCTAGTTTAAAGTTAGTAAATTTTAACATATCATGGAGTAATATTTTGAATAAAGGGCTCCGTATGCAGCCTGGGCGATACGTTAAAAGGTTCACGGTTCAAGGGTTCAGAGGTTGATTTCCTCGGCGCATGACCCAATGAAATTAATGACAAGGGAAAAAATGCGAAGCGAATAACCCTGAACCCGGAACTCTGAACCCAGAACTTTTAACCAGACCGACCGTCACCCCAGCTAATAGGCAAATCCGCCATTTACCTCGGTCTGCGGTCGCTTTTATTTAATGAATAACGAGGTCTGCAGTTTTAATATCGCCTCCCCTTCAGTAGAGGAGAAAAAAGGTGCAAGAATATATCATCCGCCGAATTTTATACACGATTATGACGATATTTGCGGTCGCCACCATCCTTTTTTTTATATTTCGTGTCATGCCCGGCGACCCCACGGCCCAGGTGATCAGCCCGGCCCTGGATGAGGCAGCCCAGGCCCGATTAAAGGAGTCCTTTGGACTGGACAAACCGTTGACCGTTGCTGGTGCAATACGCCTTGTACCTTAAAAACCTGGTTACGCTAAACTGGGGCCGATCTTACACCACCCAGCATGAAGTGTTCGGCATTCTAAAATATCGCTTCTGGAACACTATTTTTCTGATGGGCGCTGCCATGAGTTTTACCCTGGTGTTCGGCGCCGGCCTGGGGATGCTGATGGCCTGGAAACGCGGCAGCGCGCTGGACGTGGGTTCCACCGTGAGCGCGCTGGTCCTTCAATCCGCGCCGCCCTTTGTCACCGGTATCCTGTTTCTAATCATCCTAAGTTACCGGCTGGACCTGTTTCCCACCGGTGGCATGGCCACCCCGGGCGTGCGCCTGGCAACCGGCATTCAAATGCTATTCAGCAAGGATTTTCTGCACCACCTCGTTCTGCCGACCATTACCACCGCCTTCTACTATCTGGCCACGCCGATGCTGATCATGCGGGACTCCATGCTCGAGGTGACGGGCAGCGACTTCATCGAGCTGGCCCAGGCCAAGGGCTTGTCCCCCAACCGGGTCATGATGAAGCATGCCGCGCGCAATGCACTGTTGCCGGTGTTTACCGTCTCCTCGGTGTTGATCGGGTTTGCGCTGGGCGGACAGGTCATCGTCGAACAAGTGTTCTCGTGGCCCGGCATGGGGCAGTTGATGGTCGAGGCGGCCTCTTCGAGCGACTACCCGGTCGCCCAGGCCACCTTTTTGCTACTGGCAGCGCTGGTCATTGTCTTAAACCTGATATCGGATATTTCCTATTGTTATCTCGACCCGCGGATATCTGTGGGTGGCGGTAAGCAATTGTTATCTCGACCCGCGGATATCGGTGGGTGGCGGTAAGCACTAAAGTTGTAAAGAACACGATCACAAGTTGGGGGCTTCACCCCAACCTGTGGAGAGCCTCGAGGTCGTGCGATTGGAATGATGGAATACTGGAACAATGGAATTCTGGGTTTGGGGAGAATGGAGTCTGTGATTTATATGCTATCATCAGTCCGAAGATTTACTGTAAAATGGATAATGTCCTTGAAGAATCAACATTCCAGCATTCCACTATTCCAACATTCCATGATCGAGGAAAGAACTCAGGCCTTAAAAACGTCATATATCTTCAATAAGTCGAAGAAATTACGAGCGTTATTAGACCCTTAAGGGAGCCAATGAAATGAAACTGGAAAACATAAAGGATTTTTTTGTAACCCAGTATGCAATTATTACCAGCAACCGTTTCGGCAAATTCGGGGCGGCCA
>CALZJV010000762.1 GCA_945787595.1 uncultured Desulfobacterales bacterium
ATTAAAGGAGTATGCAGTTAGAATTTTTTTTCTGGCCGGTCCAATCTTTTTTTCATCTCCGTCCGAATGCAAAACGGCCAGAGGATCTCCGGCCTTTACGCTATCTCCAATTTTCTTCCTCAGGTAAACACCGGCCGAATAATCGATGGCGTCGTCTTTGGTGTTACGCCCGGCCCCCAAAATTTTGGATGCCAGCCCCACCTCCAGGGCATCTACGGCAGACACATAGCCGCAAGCTTCTGATTTGACTTCGATCTCTGCGTTTGGTTGCGGAAGCAAATCCGGATTGTCCAATACCGACGGGTTTCCTCCCTGGGCGACAATCCAATCCTGCAAGCGGGTTAAACCTTTTTGGTTCGCCAGATTCTCGGCAATCCTGGATTTAGCCTTTGTTCTGGAAGAGATGATGCCGGAAATGAACAACATGTCACTTCCCAGTTCTATGACCAGGTCGACCAAATCCCGTGGACCGCTGCCACGCAGCGTGTCGATGGTTTCCTTAACTTCGATGGCATTTCCGACGGCGCAGCCCAGCGGCTGTTCCATCCCGGTGATCCAGGCCACCATCCGCCGACCGGCACCCTCACCAATGTCAACCATGGTTTTTGCTAGATTAATGGCTTCTTCATACGACTTTGTAAATGCCCCGCGGCCGGTTTTAACATCCAATACAATACCGTCAGAGCCGGCAGCCAGTTTCTTGCTCATGATCGATGAAGCGATAAGAGGTATGGAATCCACGGTAGCAGTTACATTTCGCAGCGCATAGATTTGCCTGTCAGCCGGTGCCAGGCTGGCAGTTTGGGCGATTACGCTAACGTGAATGCGATTTACAATATCAGCAAATCTATCTTTGGAAAGCTCGACTTGCATTCCCGGGATGGATTCCAGTTTATCAATTGTGCCCCCGGTATGGCCCAGTTCACGGCCGGTCATTTTCGCAACGATACCTCCGCTAGCGGCCACCAGCGGCGCTAGTACGAGCGTCGTTTTATCTCCGACGCCGCCGGTGGAATGCTTGTCAACTTTAAAGCCGGGGATGGCGGATAAATCGACTTTATCACCGGAATCGGCCATGGCCATGGTCAACTTGACGCACTCGCGGGTACTCATGCCCTTAAAATAGACCGCCATTAAAAATGCCGTCACCTGATAATCCGCAATTTGGCCGTTTACGAACCCGTCGATGAGAAACCCGATTTCCTTTTTAGACAGCTCCAATCCATCCCTTTTCTTTTTGATTAACTCATAGGCATTCATCGATGATATCCTTTCTGAAACTCCGGCCGTGTCTCAGGGGTTCTGCATCGAGCAAGTCGGCAATCGTCTGTCCACAGTCTGCAAATGTTTCTCTGACGCCGAGATCGACATTTCTTTTTACCATTTCGCCGCAAACGAGCAACGGGACATATTCGCGGGTGTGGTCGGTATGGATCATATGGGTTGAATCACACCCGTGATCAGCTGTAAGGATGAGGATGTCGTCGCCTACCATGGCATCGAATAGTTGCGGCAGGCGCCGATCAAATTCCTCCAGGGCGGCTGCATAGCCTTCGACATTGCGGCGGTGGCCGTAAACCATATCGAAATCCACCAGATTAGTAAATATAAGACCGCTTTGATGGCGATATTTGTGCATGGAAGCGATGGTTTTGTCAACTCCGTCCGCGTTGTCACGGGTGTGAATTTCTTCGGTCAATCCTCTGTGGCCGAATATATCACCGATTTTTCCCACACCTGCGACAAAGTGGTCGCGGTCCTTAAGGCGATCCAATAATGTCATTTCGGGTGGGGGGCTTGAAAAGTCTTTTCGACCGGCATTGTTGCGTTCGAAGCTTTCGACAGTCCCTTTAAAAGGCCTTGCAATGACCCTGCCGACAGCATGTTCTCCGGCCAGCAGTCTTCTGGCAATCCGGCTGTATTCATAAAGCATTTCAAGAGGTACAATCTGTTCATGGGCGGCAATCTGGAAGACGGAATCGGCCGATGTGTAAACGATTGGATATCCGGTTGAAAGATGTTCGCGGCCCAGATCTTTTATAATTTCCGTTCCGGAAGCCGGGCAGTTACCGAGTGTCTTGGTTCCGATTTGCTTTTCAAATTCGGCGATAAGCGCCTTCGGGAAGCCGTCCGGATAGGTGGGCAAGGGCTGATCAACCAAAATTCCGGCAATCTCCCAATGCCCGATGGTTGTATCTTTGCTGACAGATCGTTCAGCCATTTTACCGTAACACCCAATCGTCTCCGCCGGCATGTCACCAATATCTACCAGTTTGCCAAGGCCCAGGTGCAAAATGTTCGGTACATTTAGGTGCCCTCTCATCCGATAAAGATTACCGAGCGTATTTGCGCCTTCATCGTTATAGGCCTGCGCATCCGGCAAACTGCCGATTCCGACGCTGTCCAATACGATTAATATAATTCTACGAATAGTCTCCACGGTGCCATATTATATGATTTTAAGCTGATTGGAAAACAATTTGTTTAGGATCCTGGATTCAGCATTCAAAGGTCATGGTTCCGGGTTCGTTGGTTCCGGCCGTCATCCCAAAGGCCGAGACTACGGTGGACAGGTGGGGTTAAAGATGCAGCCGTAGAAATACGGGTTGCCTCCCACTGCCGGCAAGGATTCATTAGGGGAAAAAGGCTTAAGTTTTTTTTTTACCTGCCGATGTTATTTTGACTGAATCATAGGGTTCGATATATTTCCAGAGGGCCAATCTATCCAATAGGTCCGGCCAATAGGTTCGGACCTAAGTCCTTCGACTCGCAAATACAGTAACGTATGTA
>CALZJV010000763.1 GCA_945787595.1 uncultured Desulfobacterales bacterium
GACATGAATATCAAATTGAGGAAGGATGCAGTCGAACATCGTATAAGTGCCGCCGTAAAGATTATTGGCGGATACGATCTCATCTCCGGCCGAACAGATATTGATGATGGCATAATAAACACCGGAGGTGCCGGATGCAAGCGCCAGTGCCGCCGCACCGCCTTCTAGGGCCGCAACCCGTTGTTCCAGTATGTCCTGGGTCGGATTCATTAGTCTTGTATAGATGTTTCCGAGTTCTTTGAGAGCAAAAAGGTTGGCGGCATGCTCAGTGCTTTTAAATACATACGAAGAAGTTCGACAAACGGCAACGCCTCTGGCGGTAGTTGTCGGGTCGGGTTGCTGACCGGCGTGTAAACAAAGGGTTTCAAATTTAAAGTCCTGGCTCATGAACAATCTCCTTTTTTAACATTAACTGTATTTTTCAGCGAAATATTTATCCGTAATAAGACAGCCGCCCGCTAGACAAGGATTATTTCGGATGCCCTTTGGGGATGCAAACGATATCTATGACTTCCTAGACCGTCCCGATATTCCCAGCATTTTCCTTCTGCATGAGCGGATTGCAAATTGTAAGCCCCAGCATGCATTTTCGTGATTTTCTTCGAATTTTATCTTTTTCTCCACCTCAGCGATACATAAATCCTCACCTCAGCGATACATAAATCCTCTTAATTTAGCGGAAGGAGTCGGAAAAGGAGTGTGCTCGAGATTAAAGCAGGTAAGAAAATACTTCACAAGAACGGCAAATCTTCATCTTCTCTTTCCAGTTTTGGCGTACCGTGCCCTCACAAATGGTGCCGTTGATAAACCAGCAGAGATCTCCGGCCTTAAATTCCCAGGCCGGACAACGTTTCCTTTGGTCGCGAGGACATTTTTTAATAATCCAGCACGGCTTTTTGGGTTTATTGTTCTTGCGCATCATGGAGACCAGGAAAAACATCTGCCGTTCCACATGGGCCGTCACCGGCCGCCATCCCTGCTCGTAGCTTTGGATAGCCTTGCTGGAGGTTCCGAGCAGTTGGGCCATTTGTCGCTGGGTCTTGTTCAGCGTATTTCGGTAATGGCTAAATTCTTTACTGTCCATGGTCCGTATCGGGAGACTTGTAGTTGAAGGAGGTGATTATAGGTTTTTATCATTGTCACAATGTAGCACCATTGTCAACAAAAAAATACAATCTTGACATCTCATAAAAAGAAAGGGGTGTGTTTGGATGATCTAATCGGATTGGGCACTACCACCCAATTGCCTGTTGAATAACCCCGCCTCCGAGCACCGTATCCTCCCTGTAAAAAACAGCATGTTGCCCGGGGCAGACCGCCTCTTGGGGTTCATCGAACAGAATTTGGGCGTTTTCGTTTCCATGCGGGTGTATCGTTGCCGCCACTGCCGGGTGATTTAAGCGAATTTTAACCGATGCCCGATAGGGTCGATCCAATTTATCGATGGCGAGCAAGTTGAGATTCGAGGCGATAAGTCCCATGGATAACAAATTTTCTTTATTTGATACGACAATCTTGTTGTTTGCGGCATCGATTTTAGACACATACAGTGGACGACCAAAGGCAATGCCCAGCCCGCGACGCTGACCTATGGTATAATGTATAATTCCGCGGTGCTTGCCCAGGAAGTTGCCGTCATCATCGACGATATCGCCCTCGATGGCCTCGTTTTTGTCAAAAAGAATGGCGTAATTACCGCCGCTGATAAAGTCCTGACTTTCCGGGCGGTCGGCCGTGTGCAGTCCAATCGTACGGGCGATTTTTCTAACCCGCTGTTTGGTCAGATTGCCCAGCGGTAAAAGGGTACGAGACAGCTGTCCGGGCGTAAGTGCATAAAGAAAATAGGATTGATCTTTTATTTGGTCGATTGCCTTTTTTAGCAGAAAACGACCACCGATTTCTTCTATCCTGGCATAGTGACCGGTGGCAAAAAAATCAAAATCAACCCCGGCGGTTTTAGCTTTTTCCAAAAGAAACCCGAACTTAAGCTCGCGGTTGCATATGACGCAGGGATTCGGTGTTTTGCCCTCAAGGTATTCGGTTCTGAAGTGCCCGATGACATGACTCCGGTATTCCGACCGCAGGTCTAAAACATGAAACGAAATACCGAGTTTTTTACATACGGCTTCAGCTGCGGCCGAATCCTCCCTCTCCCCGGGGCCGTAGCACGCATGCTTTTCGGCTTCTTGTATCGGCAACGACTCATCAAATATCTCCATCGTAATGCCGAATACATCATAGCCTTGTTCCTGCAGCAACGCTGCACTTACCGAGGAGTCCACACCGCCGCTGAGTCCAACGGCAACTTTTTTTCTGCTGTCTTCCGTCATAGTTCCTTGCGTATTTTGTGATGTTTAATTAATTCCTTAAACCTTCAGCTATACTGATGGTCCAAGCATTGCTCAGCGGTTAGGTGAGTGGAAATTAACCGCCCGCTTCAGGCTTCGCTCTTCGAGCTACGACCCGACAGGTCGCTCGAGGCGCAAAGATCGCAGAGAAAATAGTATTTTTCCATTGCCGTTGAGAGGACGGCAATGGAAAAGCTTTCAGCATTGGTGCACAGTCAAACCAACTATAGAGAGCATTTGTTTATAGTAGCAATTGACAGTCCCCTTAAGGTTGCTGATTTTTGCTTTCCGTCCTCTCAGCGGAAAGCAAAAAAAAGAAAAAGTTCCTCTGCGTGCTCAGCGTCTCTGCGGTGAAAATAATTATTAAAATGACCCCTTTTTAGGGGTGGTAATTGACTCTCAGATTGACAGCCGGATTTCTTGCTGCAAATCCAATCTTACCAATACGTTAATTTGCAGGATTATTCAAGCCTATGTCGCCGAAATTTCATCTGCAGGATAATAGCTTGACATGTTATGCCACATTGTGTAACTCGAAAACATCTCTACTTAAAATTACAAACTCTGAATTTTAATTTTTTTGCTTTTTGCGCCTTTTTGCGGCCATATCAATCGTGAAATCTAATTTTTCATCTGAACCGCTTAATAAAATAGGAAAAGTTATGGACTTGTCAGCTTTCTTAACGAATCAAGAGACGATTCTGCTTGATGGCGCAATGGGCACTCAATTGGCATTGCATGGCTTGAGTATGAATGGTCAGACCAATCTTACTAACCCGGATGTGGTTTTGGATATTCATAAGGAGTATGCTCAGAGTGGTTGCCATATACTTACCACGAATACTTTCACCATGAATCGAATTTACATTGAAACGCACAATGTAGACGTGGATGTGCGCGAAGTGAATTTGGCCGGTACTAAATTAGCAAGACTGGCTGCAGATAAAGATCAATACGTACTGGGTGATGTAAGCACCACGGGGAAACTACTTGAACCTTACGGCGATCTATAAGGATCAATACGTACTGGGTGATGTAGGCACGACGGGGAAACTACTTGAACCTTACGGCGATCTCTCGGAGTCGTTCGCTTATGAGGCATACAAAGAGCAAGCTGGCTTGTTGGCTGAAGGTGGCGTAGATGGTTTCATAATTGAAACGATGCTTGATCTAAAAGAGGCGCTATGTGCTTTACGTGCATGTAAAGAAATTTCATCTCTACCAGTGATCGTATCATTGGCCTTCTCAACGCCTAAAAATGGAGGACGAACAGTCATGGGTAATTCTGCCAATGACTGCGCGACGGCACTTACCGAATCTGGCGTTCAGGTCGTCGGAGCAAACTGTGGCGATATTGACCCTTCACAGATGGCCGAAATTGTATCTATGCTTCGCAGCTCGACTGGACTTCCTATTTTGGCCCAGCCGAATGCGGGAATGCCAAAGTTGGTAGACAGGAAGACGGAGTTTGAGATGTCCTCAACAGAATTCTCGAATGGCATTTTAGAGTGTATTCGAGCCGGGGCGCACTTGGTTGGCGGGTGTTGCGGTACTTCTCCTGAGCATATTCGTGCGGTTGCCCAACGTCTATTCCAAAATAATGGTACTGGGACCTATTAGTGTTTAGAATTGATACGAAGAAACTTGGTTTTCTGCCAAGTTTGACAGAAATTATAAATTTCGGCCCTTGGGGACCTTTAAAAATGAGATTTTATGCGCACTGCCAGGATTTACTTTTCCCGCCAGGGCTTGTGTGCCTCATAGGAATTTAGACGCTCCTTAAATTCATCAATTAGGTCTTTTTTCATCCCTTCTTTTTTTAACTGAGCAATTACCTGTTCCTGGGTTCTTATCGCATCTTCAAATTTACCCACTTCAGCATAGGCAGCGGCTAAGGTATCCAGATAATTATCTTTTGGGCGAATGGCCAACGCTTTTTG
>CALZJV010000764.1 GCA_945787595.1 uncultured Desulfobacterales bacterium
CCGGCATGTCTCGTGTCGAACCATCGATCGCACCGCGGAAGACTTGGCCATTGCTCGTGTGAGGGCCGTCCGGGAAGCGGTTGGTCCGAAAATCGACCTTATGCTGGACATGAGTGCAGAGTTGACCACCGATGCTATCATTCGTATTGCCAGGAAAGTGGAGGATCAGGACATCATGTTCTTGGAAGAACCGGTTGATCCTTTTAATCCCGAGGCACTGAAAAAGGTATCCGAACAAGTGAACATGCCCATCGCTGTTGGTGAACGTCTTTATACACGTTACGGTTTCCGTCGTGTTCTGGAGCTGCAGGCAGCCGATATTCTTCAGCCTGATATTGGCAACACAGGTGGGATCATGGAAGTCAAGAAGATTGCGGCCATGGCAGAAATGTACAACATGAGAATCCAGCCGCATACCTGCGCCAGTCCGGTTTCCACCGCTGCTGCACTGCACTTGGATGCATGCATTCCGAATTTTATCATTCAGGAACTTTATCCATACCGCATCCCAGAGCATTTTCAAATAGTAGATTACGCACCAGAATTAGATGTTAAGAATGGTTTCCTCCCCATTTCCGACAAGCCCGGTTTGGGAATAGAACTTGTGGAAGAACGTGTGAAATCCTTTTTATGGGCGCAATGTAAACTATAGTATATCCAACATAGTGGGAATTGATCTGTATGTCGTAAGTATGGGTGCTCTTACTGCCTGGCGAAGAGATCATCAAAAATCCAGGTTTTTCGACTTGAACTTGAATCCCGCCGCGGCGGGACTCATTTGTGGACAGACACTAACTAGTGCCACATTTGATCAGGTTGGGACGTTCCCCTTTCCGCTGGTCTTTATCTTATAGATGCTACTCTTGTCGTTCGGGATGGATGATGACCACCTTCACGGGGGCTTTCTTGACGGTGATCTGATGGACAGTCCCCTTCGGCAGAAATATGTAGTCGTACTTCGAATGGGTACTTATCTCTTCCTGGTCGCTTCTCTCCAGTTCGATGACACCATCCGTCACCACGATAATTTCATCATAGGTGTGCCCTTCCTTGGGGGACTGGTTGCCTTCCCGGGCAAAGACAATCTCCACCTCGAACTCGTTTTGAGGTCCTTTGAATACGCGCGTGATATCAGGCGGTTGCATGGTTAGCCTCCCTTCTTGTGTGAATTGATTTTATTGACTCTCCCCAATCCGAATAAAAGCATCAAAAACCAGGCAGCACCAACCCCGGCGCCGACCAGAAAAACACCTTTGAGACCCACCAGCATGAATACCGGTGCAAAGAGAATGGGGGACAGGAATTGACCGATGAACCCAAACGTTCCCAGATATGAACTGAATCTCCCCCGGAAGGACGGCGGAACGACGTCCCCGATCCACACCATGACGGTGGGCAAGATCATTCCCTGACTGACACCAAACAGGGCCACTGCCATTGCGATAGTCCGGCTGTCGGTTGCCTGGGATATGGTGGTAAACGCCACCGTCCACAGTGCAACGGCGATGGTAGCAATTACCCGGTAGGTCAACCGAGACCTTATCTTTCCGTAGATGAAGGCAGTCACTGCTGCCGAACCCGTCATGGCGGTAATAAACAGGCCGATTCGAAATGTGCTGGATATGCCGAAGCTTTCCAGCAGCTGAGGCAGAAAAATGACGATGGCATAGAGAAGAACATTGACAAAGAACATTAGGCCGTAGATGACCAAAAGGACGGGGCTCTCCCGAAAAACCCTGAATACCGATGTGCTGCCATTGGATTCCGGTCTAGCCTGGTGTTGGATTGCCGGTTGCGGAACGGCGGCGATGGCGAGCAGTCCGATGGGTATGGCCAACATATAGACGGCAAAGGGAAAGCGCCATGAAAACCCGCCAAGGGTGCCGCCAATCAATGGCCAGATGACCCCTCCGAAACTCTGTGCGCTCCCCCGCCATCCCATGACTCTGTCCCGTTCGATCCCGTCGTACATGTTCAGGATCAGGACGTTGATGCCGGCGAAGATACCGGCGAGGGCGATTCCGAGACAGGCTCTGCTGACCAGAAGAACCCAGAAGGAGTTGATCAGCAACCCGGACCCGCCGGCAAGACCATAGCAGATGAGTGCAACGATATACGGCCGCCGGGCACCCTTACGGTCGATGACGCTTCCCATCAACGGGCTGAACAGGGCCATGAATAGCCCATGGGTGGTGATGATCAACCCGACGGACGAGGGCGCGACACCCAAGCCATCCCGCATCAGGTTCAGCACCGGGGCAATGATGCTTCCGGCCATGATTGTCAGGGTGGCGGAAGCGAAGATGACACCTAAGGAGAATTTTTTCGAAACAGCCATAATCGATTATCTATCTCTTTAAAAGGGTTGAACTAAGCGCTTCGCGCAGTTAATATCATATCCATTCAAGCTTCCGATTCAATTCACCATTTTGATCACACCAAAAAGGGTGTGGTATACCTCCTATACACATTTCCATTAACCATACAAAAAGGAGGTATACCATGACACCCTTAAGACAACGGATGATCGAAGACTTACAACTCCAAGGCTACAGCGACAGTACTCAGGATCTCTATGTCCGGGCCGTGCGCAAATTGTGCGAACATTACAACAAATGCCCCGGCCAGATTACCGAAGAGGAACTGCGAGATTACTTCCTGTACGGCAAAAACGTCAAAAAATGGGCCCGCAGCACCAGCACTGTCGCTCTTTGCGGCATCAAATTTTTCTATGAAAATACCATTCAGCGCCCCTGGCCAACGCTGCTGTTTATCCGCCCCGGGCGGATTGCGCTTATCCGAAGGTATACACCTGAAAGTCGAAAATATTGACAGCGCCCGTGGATTTATCCAAGTCCGAAACTCCAAGGGCCACATGGGTGACAAAGACCGCGACGTGCCCCTGCCGCAAAAGACGTTGGTGCTATTGCGTGAACAATGGAAAAGCCACAAAAACAAAGTCTGGTTATTCCCCTCCGCCGGCCGTAGCGGCAAAGACATGCCCTTTGCCACAAGGCCGATCAGCAAGAGCAGCGTTCAAACCGCTTTTCGCAAGACACTGAAAACCGCCGGTATCAACAAAAAAGCGACGGTGCACAGCTTGCGCCATTCATGGGCAACGCATCTTTTGGAAGCCGGCATCAACCTACGGCTGATCCAAGCTTGGTTGGGCCATAGCAGCCCAGCCACTACCAGTATTTACACACATTTGACTGAAAAAGCAAAATCCATGGCCATTAAATCCATCGATGAGCTGATGGAAGACCTTTGATGCGCCATGGTCGAGTTGGCGGACATATTCCGCCGCTACGGACCTGACTACATTGATCGCTTCGGTTCGAAGATGTTGCCCAGCCACCGCCGGGCATTGCAGGATATCGTCGCATGTCGCACCGAACAGATGGGTGGACATCTGTATTGTTGTGAAAATCCTGACTGCGAACACCTTGTCTATGCATATCATTCATGTGGCAACCGAAGCTGTCCCAAATGTGGCCAGGACAAAACCCAAAAGTGGATAGAAAAACAGCACAATCGGCTGCTGCCGACACATTACTTTCTGGTCACCGTTACGCTGCCCTGTGAGCTGAGGCCCATCGCCCGCTCAAACCAGAAAGTCATCTATAATCTGTTGTTCAAGTCCTCGGCAGCAGCCTTGCAGAAACTGGCCAAAGATCCCAGGTTCGTCGGCGGTGACATCGGCATGATGGGTGGACTGCATACCTGGCAGCGCGATATGGGCTACCATCCCCATGTCCACTTCATCGTGCCCGGTGGTGGACTATCGCCTGACCGCAGCAAATGGCTGCCTTCGGACACTGAATTTTTTGTCCCCGTTGAAGCGCTATCACCTATCTTTCGTGCCAAGTTCCGTGATGCGCTCAAAAAAACGGCTCTCTTCGACGCCGTTGCGCCAAAGGTCTGGCAAAAAAACTGGGTTGTTCATTGCAAACCTGTTGGCGATGGCAACAGTGCGTTAAAATACCTGGCGCCTTATATCTACAGAGTCGCTATCACCAACAACCGTATCGAAAAGCTCGAAGACGGGCAGGTGAGCTTCCGGTTTAAAAACAGCGACACTGATCAGTGGCAAACAGCCACGATGCCGGCATTTGATTTTATCCATCGGTTCCTGCAACATGTGCTGCCAAAAGGCTTCGTCAAAATTCGCTATTATGGATTTCTATCGCCTATTAAAAGAAACCTGCTGGCGGTCGCCAAATACTTGCTGGGCGCCAGCCGGCGCTCAGACGTCACCCCAGCGGTTGCCGAACAATATATCTGCCCACATTGCGGTGCGAAACTACGCCGGGTCACAAGAGCTCCGCCATGAACACGACTGGATTTTTGCCAATTATTCAATTATTCGTTCTGGCCCGTATTTACTCAAAGAGGCCACAGAAATGCTGCGCCCTTTGTCGGTTGAAATCGCCAGTAACAAAGATCAATATTTACATAGAGCGTCGTCTTGTATGTCAAAGAGCAATTCTCAAATAAAATCTTTACACGATCATGCCATTACCGTAATATTGACTCCTGCCAACGGTGGATTTACACTCTGCAAACACTCACTTTAAAATCCAAATGAAACGCATGGCTTAGTTCAACCGGAATTATGTTTTGGCTTCGCAAAACATCAATTCTTTATTCGTTATGTGCACTAATCCATTATGTTGAGTCCCCCTTCCTTCTGCACCAAGATAGCCTATCGCTTTAAATTATACTTCACATAATTCAACCTGTTCACATAGTTCATCGAGCCATTCGAGTATTTTCGGCC
>CALZJV010000765.1 GCA_945787595.1 uncultured Desulfobacterales bacterium
CACGGCCGGGTGTTTCATCAGGCAGTCTTCAATTTCAGCCGGCCCGATGCGATAACCGGCGCTGGTGATGACATCATCCGTGCGGCCGTGGAACCAGAAATACCCGTCCCGGTCTTTTTTGGCTAAATCCCCGGTTAAGAGCCAGTCGCCGATAAATTTTTTGCGGGTAGCGTCCGGCTTTCGCCAGTACTCCAGAAACATGACCGGATCGGGACACTTGACGGCAATTTCCCCCACGGTTCCTTCTGTCACCGGATTACCCTGCTCGTCAATAATATCTACCATATGGCCCGGGATGGCGCGTCCCATGGATCCGGGACGGATATCCATGACGTCCGCACAACAGCCCACAATGAGATTGCACTCGGTTTGGCCGTAGAACTCGTTGATCGTCAGTCCCATGACGTCTCGACCCCAATCGAGAAGTTCTTCTCCCAGGGTTTCGCCACCGCTGCCGATGCTGCGCATGTGGTAGCTGTGGCGGCTTTTGGGATCTTGCACCTGCCGCATCAGTTTCAAGGCCGTGGGCGGCATAAAGGCATTGCGTATGCCGTGTTTGGCAATTAGATGGAAGGCTTCTTCAGGGTCGAATTTTTTGGCGCGATGCGCCACCACCGGTATGCCGTGGTGCCAGCTTGGAAACAGCACATCGATCAACCCGCCGATCCAGGCCCAGTCCGCCGGGGTCCAGAAAAGATCATCTTCCTGGGGGAAAAAATTATGGGGAAACTCGACCCCCGGCAGATGCCCCAGAAGCGTGCGATGGGCATGCAGGGATCATCGGCTCTGGTTTTTATCGCCTGAAAATCTGATGATCCTTTTTCCACCACATCCCGAAGACTTAGCACCTTCTCCGGTATTTCACCTCCGGTCACCAGGACGGTTTCTAACTGCGGCAGGTTTTCCCAAATTTCAATAATCTTCGGCAAATTCGCCGCATCTGTCACAATCCCTTTCGCCTCACTGTTGGACAGGCGATATTCCAGGGCATCGGAGCCGAACAGGGTGAACAGCGGTATGGCCACAGCTCCGATCTTATAGGCCGCAATATGACTGAGGGCGGTTTCAGGGCATTGAGGCAAAAGAATCCCCAGTCGATCCCCGACGCCGATATTTAGAGCTTGCAGTCCGTTGGCCAGTTTGTTGGAAAGAATTTTTAAGTCCCGGAAGGTATACCTGACGACGCGCCCGTTTTCATCTTCATAAATCAGCGCCAGGCGTTTACCTTGATCGGCCCACTTATCGCAGATATCGATGCCGATGTTATAAAATTCCGGGATCTGCCAATTAAAGGTATGGTAAACATCCTCATATGTTTTGCCGGGTTTTAACATGTTGTCATTTCCCTTCGAAGAAAGTCGCAACGCAGTATTTGGGCGTTAGCCCTTCTGAGGCGGATAAAATTATAGGGGCGTGGTAAATTTTAGTACCGGAAATTGCGAAAAGCGACCGATGCAAGTGTTGACACGGCTTTACACGCTCCTTTATTTTGTCGATTTATCAGAAAGGCAGAGCCGAATGGCCCTGCCTTCAGTAATGATAATTTTATTAAGGAAACTGATCTTCTTTATTTCGGGATGCTGAGCACTTCTCCGACATAAGTAATCCGGTCAGCTGCGGGTGGATTCGACTCGATTGGCGGCAGCAAGCGTGTATCTATATCGGATTCCACGTATGCTTTGAGTCCACGGGGTTCGGGCCGCACGACTTGGCTCGGCGGCAAACTATCTTCCATGCCCTTCAGGTAATCATGCATCCAGTCTAATGTTTGAAACAGATAGTAATGGAGAGGCACGAACTGTACAGCAAGGTTCGCGGGATCGATCCAAAGGGTGGAGATGAACGCCTCGAAGTGCTGGGCATTCACCACTTCGATATAGCTAAGACGGCTGTTTTTTCCCTCCACAACTTGGTTTAGACCGTAATAGGGCCTTGAGTGGTAGTTGGGGAAAACCAATGCGTCATTTCGACCGGTAAGGATGATGGCCGGGGTACCGTGGAGATTACCTGTTGTCCGAGTTTCGTCGATGCCTCGCTGTACCCGATGGAGCCGTCTGAGATCCTTCCGAGTTTCCCGGCCGTCTATCAGTGACGGATCTCCAGTGACCAGGTAACGGAAGCACCGAGCGCCGTCAAGGTTGAGGTCCTGTTGCTCCGAAGTCGGCGAAATCGATAGGTTTTCGATGATTGAACCGTTTACGGCCGCGTCATTGATCAGATTAATTCCGCCGGTTGGCGGAATGCCATTGCTGTTGGTAAAGAGAATCGTCGCCGAGTCTTGGGGCACCGATGTTGGTATTCCGGCAGAGTCCGTTGCCGCAAAGCTGATGCCGCATAGGTTCTCCCATACTGCGAAACGGCCGTGGGCCGCAGCGTAGGTCGGATTCAGTGACCGCCAAAGGTTGAGCCATTCGTGGGAGGCCAGCAGCGTGTCCTGCTCTTCATAGTAACCGTTGTCGCGCAAAATTGCGAGCGCTTCATTGGCCTGTTCGTCTAATGTGTCTTCTGTCAGCAGTCCGAATTCTCGTAGCGAACTGCACCGTTTAGCCCGTGTACCCGCTGGTGCGCCGATCGGATCAAGATTAAATGGCGTGCCTGCTAGTGAGGGACTAAGCGCGGCACAGGGTGCATAAATGGACATGAGGGTGTTGTTGTCGTATAGAGAAGTGCCGTGTCCAGCAAATAGGTCTCCACCGAAGTCGATCACGAACTTGCCGGCCGAATTTGGGTTGATGTTGGGCTCGATGACCACCAACCCGTCGATAAATCCTTTGCGATCCTTTTCCAGCGCCCTGAGTGAGGTGCCGGCCCCATTGGAAGTTCCCGAGGCTATAACAAGGGTGTTAGACGGCATGAACTTACGTCGTTTATTGTCACGGAATTTATCATCGTCTTTGTCGTCTTTCCCTTTCTTCCCGAATTCATTGTTTAGTGCCCAGAAAGCGAACTCGACACCCTGTAGCGCAAGCCTACCCCACAATCGCTCAGGGTTGATTTGCGAGTGTGCGTGTTTTGTTGCCACGCGGTCAGGATGATTGTCAAGAAACTTTCGTAGCTTGCCAGATTTCTTGACCGTGAACTGGGACTTACGACCGACTTCTCCGGCCGGTGTCAGCACGCCATCACGATCGTAAACTTCATCGGTGCCAAGCAGATGAAAACCGGTTCCTGTGGCCTTGCCGGGCAACACGACGGCGCATCCCTTGAACAAGCCCCATTCGCCGATGGCGATGCCACCATAGTAGCCCCGAGATCCCGAGGGTGGCGCAAGAAACACGCAAGGATCATCAGGATCGAAATTTTCCGGGATCTGAACAACAACTGGCACATTGTTCACATTACCCGAACCAGCCGGTTTTTTCATGAGGGCCTTATACTCAATGCCCGGAATTAAACCCGATTCAACG
>CALZJV010000766.1 GCA_945787595.1 uncultured Desulfobacterales bacterium
ACCTGACACCCGACACCTGAACACTGCTGGCAAACGTAATCACCCATATCACCCCTCCGGGGTGGACCAAAGCCGGGCCCTCTGGACCCGGATCTTTACTTTTCTGACAGGATCAACTGGATGGACAGGATATAACCATACTTAACAAAAAAAATCCTGTAAATCCTGTCTAATTAAATGTAGTTTCATATGAGGCATCAGAGGTGCTAAACTCCCGTGTGAAACTAGGCCAAACTATCGCGATTTCTCGTGGGAGCGGCTTCCAGCCGCGAAAAAAAGTTGCTTGATAGCCATATCACATAATCGCGGCTGGAAGCCGCTCCCACAATCAAAATGGCATAAGCTACTATTATTGAATTTATCTTAGCTTCCATTGAAATTTTTGTTTTCGATCAACCTGGCCACTACAATAGCCAGCGGCGATACTGACACCCCTGGCCCAGACCTAACTTTGCATGAATCTGGAAGATAAGACATTATTACGATCTCTTGCAGTGAACAGTAAGAACCCGTCATATCGCACCAGGGCGGGCTTTAACCCTGAACCAGGAACCGATCACCTTAAGGAAACAGATCATGGCAAAATTAGTAAAACGTCCCAAATTTGCTGTCCTGGGGACCGGCAACTCGGGGCAGACTTATGCAGCCGACATCTCCCTTAAAGGATTCTCCGTCAATCTGGCCGAGGTGCCCGAGTTTGAAGAGAACCTTCGTATCATTGAAAAAAAGGGAGGTATTGATATATCCGGCGATGCCGGCAACGGTTTTGCCAAGCTGAATATGATTACCACCGATCTGAAAAAAGCCGTCAGGGGCGTTGACGTTATCATCATTGGCGGCTCGGCTTATGCGCATGAGCCTTTCAGCAAAGCCTTGGTCAACCATTTCGAGGACGGACAGTTTATCCTTTTCACTTCCAATTTCGGGGCCCTGAGATTCAAAAAATGGATGCACGAATTCGGCGTTACCACCCGGGTAACGCCGGTGGAGACCATGTCCTTGCTCTATGCCACCCGTGCACGCGAGCCTGGTGTGGTTGACTGTATCGGAATTAAAAATCAACTGCCGACAGCTGCCTTGCCGGCCAGCCGGACGCGCGAATTCTTAGACCTGATCAACCCCGTATTCCCTCAGTTTATTGCAGCTGAAAATGTCTGGACGACCAGCATCAATAATTTGAACCCCATCGTTCATCCTCCCATGGTATTGTTTAATGCCGGACGGATAGAATCGACAGGCGGCAAAGGCTGGAACCTCTATGCGGATGGAGCCACCGAGTCGGTATGCAAGGTGATGCTGGGCATGGACGCCGAACGTATGTCGCTGCTCAATAAAATCAGCAGCGATGGGATCCCATTTAAAAATGCATTTGAAAACCTCTATGCGAACTATTGTTTGGAGAAAAAAACGTTATCCGAAACGCTTTGCCAAAGCCCGATACACGGCGATTCAGCCTTCCCGGCACCTGCTTCCATCAACACCCGATACTTAAATGAAGACCTGCCTTTTGGACTGTCACCCTGGTCGTCGATCGGCCGCATGTGGGACGTGCCAACGCCTCAAGTGGATGCGGTCATCCAGATTGCTGCCATCATGACGGATGTGGATTACTTCACCGAAGGCCTAACGGTTGATGATTTGGGGATCAAGGATATGAACCCGCAAGATGTCCGGGAGTTGATTGGTTAGCAAGTTGGGATTTAGGGACGTCCATCAATAAATAAATAACTTTCTTAATAACCAAAAGGACCATAAATTAAGTAGCTCGAAAGTGCATCAATTGAACGCTAATATATCGTAGAAATTTTATTTGGTTATTTTTTGAAGTTATTGATGAATTTATGGATGTCCCTGTAGTTCCAACTAAAAATCCTAGCGAATCCGCAGATTCATTCATTAAAAAATCAACCACAGTGCCGAAATAGACCTTTAATTCAGATGAATAGCCGCAGCGTCGTATTTTTATTGCGCGGGGATATAGGGTAATTCTTCTCCCCACCAATTTTCAGCCTCGGATTTTTGTAAATCTTCGTTTGTGGGATTTTTGTATCCATACCAGCTAAAAAGCATATGATCATCCGTTTTATAAATAGTATCATGCTTATACCATTCAGCCGTGCAGCCGGTTACAAAAAATGCCATGATGAGCACAAAAAGAATTTTTTTCATTTTCGATTCTCCTTTATCGTAAAATTAGTGAGTCTCCTTTAAGTCCTGCCTCGAGCAGTACAGTGAAGGAACAAAACAAACGCGCAATATTGCAATGAGCAATAACTATACCATCTATTAATTTGGTTACATATCGATAAGTTAGACAAATTTACGGCCAATTTCGAACGGAATGTTATGAAATTTGTTTCATAAAATTGTGAAGGACACGTAATAGTTTTGGTGTGAAAGAAGAAGGGTAGAAGATTTCTTCGCGCACAAATCGAGCTCAACTCAGTCAGGGCATTTTTTTATCTTCTTTTCTTCGTGCATTCTCCACAGTTCTTGTTTTAAAACCTTTCCCGTAGTTGTAGCGGGCATTTCTACAAGAAATTGTACTTCCCGGGGATAAGTTTGCGCCTAAACTATTACGATGAATTTAGGGATGTCCCTGAAGTTCACTGAAGTTCAAAAGGCAACAATTAATTTTAAGCAACAAATTTTTGTTGCATGGTTTTGATTGACGATACGGCAAAGTGCCTTATAATCAATATTATTCGTACAACAAGAAAGCGTTTCCAGAGGAGGTATGTTATGAGGCAACGAGCCAAAGAATTATCCGAACGTTTAAAGAATTATCCGAACGTTTTATGAGATTCAATAATGAGGTGGTCGCGTTTGTTGAAAAGTGTTCTGATGAAAATTGGGAAAAAGTCACTTCAGGTGAAAAATGGCCGGTTGGTGTGGTCGCTCGACATATTGCGGCAGGCCATTATAGTGCGTTTGGCTTAGCGAAAATGATCGTTGATGGTGAACAATTGCCGGAACTCACTAATGAAACCATCGACCAGGGAAATGCACAACATGCAAAAAAACATGCGAATTGCACAAAAGATGAAGTGTTAGGTATTTTGCGAGAAAATGGTTCATCGATTGCTGAGTATGTCGCTGGATTAGACGACGCGGATTTAGACCGTACTTCCAATTTGGCTTTGGTCGGGGGGACTATCTCTGCGCAGCAATTTATTGAAAACATAATTATTCATTTGGGAACCGAACACCTCACGAATATGAAGAGCACTGCCGGCATCTAAGTATCATAAAGGGATTTTTTAGCAAAACTAAATAAGGCCATGAACGATCTGAAGGGCAAGACCCTGTTCATTACCGGCGCCAGCCGCGGCATCGGTAAAGCCATCGCGTTACGGGCCGCCCAAGACGGCGCCAGT
>CALZJV010000767.1 GCA_945787595.1 uncultured Desulfobacterales bacterium
GTTAGACAAAATTGACATGGACGCACTCAACATCAACTCGATTACCGGCGTCTGTCCGGAAATGGGTAAAATTCCGCTGACAATGAAAAATGATCGTGAAGCCGTTGAGATCGCAATAAAATGCGTGGGCTTGATTGCCAAAAACCAATTGAAAGTCATGCGAATTAAAAATACGGCGCTGTTAAGTGAAGTGGATGTTTCGGAAGCCTACGAAGAAGACCTAGCAAAGCGCAGTGATCTCGAGGTCGTTATGGGTAAAAGGACCATGGGGTTTGACACGGATGGTAATCTGCCGCCTTTTTCTTAAACCGCCCTTTTTTGTGTCAACATCACTTTAAGCCCCAAAAACGGTACGATTTTTAGCATACATCCTTAATTGTCAAGCGTTCACCGTGGTCTGATCCCATTTTCGGGGAAATAATGATACTAGAGAAAGACAACTAAGATAGAGGCATTTCCAGTCCGCCTGAAATTGAAAACTGGAACTAATCATTGTTTTATTTGTACTTCCCAAACAAAGCCGGAGACTTCCTAAAGCCTCCGGCTTCCAAGCGAGATCGGATTTTTTCAGCCTTCGATCATATCCATTGTGGGACTTATCTGCTGAGAATTTTTTGCAAAATTTGCCGCACTTTTTTCTTCAACTGCCACATAGATTTGCATTTAAGTTTAGATTCCAGTGTGGCAATCATTTCAATATGAGTTATCTGAATCGAAAAAAGATAATTGCTGCGTTGTTATAGCGAGATTCCTTGATACTTCGCTTCCCGCTCCAAACTCCCAATTATGAGTGAAGTCAACCAAGTTCAAACAAGAGCAGATTGGGGATGACGAGCAGGAACACCGTACAGCATACCTTTGGCACTTATGTCTTCGTCAATATCGGGCCAATGTACACCTTGACCGTCACCAATTAGCTCCCAGTTATTCCGCTCTTCTGGTGCAGCGTCCGACAAACGCCACGACCAAGCAAGCGGTACGCTGATTGTTCGACCATCAACAAGATATGCCGTAATTGTATCTTCGGAAACCTCAATGTGCTTTATGCGTGGTTCGATGTTGTTAACCGCAGTGTTCATGCCAAGCCTCGATAATTTTGTCTAAATTAATCTGAATGATCTTACGAATACGGTTGAGTTCCTTTGGTGTAAAGCCATGATTCTCACATAGAGTAATAGGGTCAAGCCAGAACTTGCATACGATTTTTTCACGTCGCACGTGGACGTGCATTGGCTCATTGCAATCAAAACTATAGAAGAATAAACGATATGGGCCAGAAATATTTTTAACTGTCGGCATTGCAAAGATTTTTTGTTCGCTGGTCCTGTTATATCTATAATCAGTTAAATTTGAATATAGCACAGATTTTGGATAATGCAAACCGGCTCATATCTTTCAGCAATTCTCATTTTGGCATTTGTAGGTTGGGCTGAAGATTGAAACTCAACGATTACGCATCGATTTATATTTTCTTTTTTCAGACAACTTCAGACAGTCGTTTCAAAGAATAAACCCCGGACAATCCTTTTACAGATTTTGGCCTTTTTTCGTTTTTGGAATTAAACACATGTTTGAATCGCATGTAAGTCTTTGAAACAAATTCTTTAGAGCCGATGACCCCGGAATTCGTAAAATAGCGGGTGCGGTACCTGAATCAGTCGCTTCGGCTGAGTTAAAACTCCCGATTGCGCTCCTTTTCAAGAATCCTGTCGCCAATTACCTTGACTTTGCCCTTCTCAGGCCGGTTCACCGCCCCGGCTTCATACACATATTTGCGATACCATCTGATGCGCTCTTTTTTGTGTCAAAAACGAAAAAGGAATTAATGTTTTGCGAAGCCAAAACATAATTCTCGTTGAACTGAAACATCACTTTAAGCCCCAAAAACGGTACGATTTTTAGCATACATCCTTAATTGTCAAGCGTTCACCGTGGTCCGACCCCATTTACGGAACGTAAATCATTTCTCAAAAAAACTTACGGTGAGCTGCTAAAGCTTAAACTTAAACCGATTATTGCCCGTGAACGGTTACGAATATTTATTGCCGTTTGGGTTGAAGCGAAGCGGAAATCCCGCTTCAGCGGGACAAGCGAAGACATTTTTGTCCGTCATGTCACCAAAAACGGGTGGTGGAGTTTGGCGAGCAGCTTTGCGAAAACGTTTTAAAATATGTGCCCCATCGCCAATGGGTATTCAGCCCTCCTACAAGGCGGATGTTCCACATTCCCAAGCGGCTGCGGATATATTTTATGTTTGATCGCAAGTTGTTGTCAAAACTGAGCCAATGCGTCTGGAAAGTGCTGAGCGTGTATTTAACGCATGCGGTTTCCGATGAGGATGCCGTGGCCGGTGCCGTGATTGCCATACAGTCGTTTGGCGACTTTCTCGGATTTCATCCGCATGCCCACGTGCTGGCCACCGATGGCTGCTTTTACGGTGAGGGTGCTTTTAGGGTGAGCCCCAAACCGGATCCCAGAGATCTGGTCCCGCCGCGGCGGGATTCGCCATGAAGTGTTCAAAATGCTCAAAGCTGAAGGCAAAATCAATGATGTTGTGATCGAAAATATGATGAATTGGCCTCTGGCTCGTAGAGCCTACGCCTCGGAGAGCACCACAGTGGATTTAACGTTTATTGCGGCAGAGCCATTTGGCCGCACAATGAAGATGGATTAGAAAATTTAGCCCGCTACATCATCCGAGCGTCTTTTTCTCAAGAGCGCATGACCTATATTGCAGCCAGTGATTCATCAGATGGCGTGTCAGAAGTCATTTA
>CALZJV010000768.1 GCA_945787595.1 uncultured Desulfobacterales bacterium
TTTTCCATTTTATTCGTATCTCAAGTGATTTTAATGGGTTAAATTTCATATATAAGCAAATGTCATGCCGGAAATTTACTGCATTTCTATACCGCCCAGCTTCATACATTTTCGAGCAGCCGCTAACAAACCAACTTTTTGCTATTAAAAAATTGTTTCTAAGACCCGAAACAACCCCTTGATTTGCATCAATTTTATTGATTTTCAATAAATTGATTTAGCCTGACAAGCTTTCATTACCAGGCTTTTAAGACCTATTTTTCGTTCTCTGCTTCCGGCGCATTATATGCCGATCGTATCGCGCGCGGTGGTTACCGCCCCCGGCTCTTGCGTCTCGCCTGGCCCGCCTCTGCTTTATCAAAAATACGGTTCAGTTCTTGGATCACGGCCGGGCTCTTAAGAATAGTGCCGTGATCTTCATCGAAACCATAAACTTTCGATGCAGCTCTCTGCATGTCATTATCAAGCATGCTACTCAACAATACACCACCGTCGCTCAGCGCTCCGCTTATGGTTTCTTCACCCCGGAATCCAAACAAAAGCGCGAAAACAACACCTGGCGGCAAGGGGGGCGAGTGGAGGCCTTCTAGAAAAGAGCTTCCCGGAACCATGTCATACCATGAGGGAACAATCAGCGGTGATTGGTCGACCCCGTATGCCGCCGTCGGATGGCCTTGCCACGGTGTTGAAATCGTGACGAGAAGCGTAATAAATGGTACTTGCCGATTTTCAATGTTGTGGTTTAGGGCACTACGGGAAATAAGCCCTCCCATGCTATGAGCGACGATAAACAGCCGGCCGAACCGGTATTTCATTTGAAGTTTGACAAGATATTTTTCAAGAAACTCGCCAAGCATCCCAAGCCGCAAGCCTGAAGGGTAATGCAGAATCCATGGCTGAAAACGCGACCTGTCTAGATTTTCGATGATCGGCACCCACTGTTGAGGGTATCCACCTGATCCATGTGCAAAGAGAATTGGAATTTTTCCTTCTTCATAAGGCCCAAGAAAAAAGATGCCGGCACCGGGCTCTTGAATAAATTTGACCGGTTCCCAGACTCCCCGGCTCGCGTATTTAGGGCCGAACCTCGGTTCGGAGAGTGGGACGACCGTTCCGATACGTCCATCTGGTATCTCCATGGGCACGGCTGTTAATGACGGTGGATACCGCTGTGGCAATTCAAGCCGTGCACCGGCCGGTGCTCTAAGCGTTAATGTGACATTTCGGTATATATCACCGGCTGTTGCAGTCAGAGGGCTGGGATCGCCATACCAGCCGGCCCATTCATCCGACTGGAAAGTTGCATCCTCGTTTTTGTCTTCAAAAGCAAAAAGGTAATAGGTGCCCGGCGGCATAAGAAAGCGAAATTCTCCGGAGCTATACGCGATCTGGTATGCGTATAAGGTCTGCTTTCCCTCCTTATCCTGATAAAGTGCCACAAAGATCGGACTTTCTGAATGATGAGTGGCCGCTACTTTGCCTGAAACCTCCGCAGTTTGGTCAAGAATCGACAAATCTTGACGCAGGCCCAAGACAGCGCAGCCGTTGCTTAACAATACCGCCATTACGGTCACAAAAAGAAAAGAGCGTTTATAAAACAATGTGCCCCTGGAGACTGTGTTTTGAACGTGTTGGTTAATAGATCCGTCAGAATAATATAGCTTCATTTATTTCCTTTCGCCATAATCTTTCGGCGTCAACCCTGATTTCGATGGGCATGACCCCATTTCTGCATTTCTGATACTCACGACCAGATTTCCGCCAGACCAGAGAAATCCATTTGACATTAGTAAATAATATGCATACACTAATCATTAGTCAACCAATAATTGGTATTTGCATCTAATGGGGTTAAAAATGCTCAATTACGATTTTGACAAAAACGTCAGCTACTGGGTTGGGTTAACAGCGCATCTATTTGAGCAGGCTCTGAACAACGAGCTGGCTGGGACGGGTGTCACTCTGCGGCAAGTTCAAGTGCTCGCGTGTCTTGCACTATATGAAGAATTGGCCCAAAACGAGCTGGCCAATCTGTTGCGGATCGAACCCTCGACACTCGTACGTATTCTGGATCGGATGGAACGCAACGGCTGGATCAAACGGTGCGCGTCGCCGGAGGACCGGCGTAAGAAAATTATTCGCCCTACCAAGCAGGTCACCACCAAGTGGGCAGAAATCGTGGAACACGGTGAGCGCATGGAAAGACGAGCAACGGCCGGCTTGACCCAGTCTCAGTTGAAAATCCTGAAAGGTACCCTCGCGGCGATACGCAAAAATCTTGAAGCTGAAATTTGAAGACACCCCTATTAGTGTGTCTTACCCTGCCCGTTGCGGTTGTGCTCGGTGTTGTACTGACGGGTTGCTAAAGCGATCATCATTTACATTGCCGTATTAAGGATAAGGAATCCTCCTGTAGAGGCACGATAAAGGATGGGGTCAGATCTTTCATTTTGATATTTCATTCTTCATTAATACTATTTGTCAATTTCAAAGATCTGACCCCTTTCCTCCTTTATGATTGGCCCATTGATTATAGGTTTCACCGGTTGTCTCTGGGTTGCATGTATTTTCGGATAGGGAGGTGAAAACATCAATGGCATACACACCGGAATTGGGTTAAATACAAGTTCAGCACTTTCCAGGCGCAACGGCTCAGTTTAAATTCACCTTATTGAAAAAATACCGGTCCCTATCTGATTTTCCTTAAAACCTGTCAGGGGCGACCTGAAATTGTGTCTATACTGGCGGTTTGAAAATGGTGTATTTTCTTGTA
>CALZJV010000769.1 GCA_945787595.1 uncultured Desulfobacterales bacterium
CAAACATTTTGGAAAAGTGAAAAAAACAAAAAAAATGCCACCGGGTTTAGCAAAAAAACAAAATTTGCCACCGGGATTACAAAATCATATTAAAAAAAATAGTAAGTTACCACCTGGTTTACAAGAAAGAAGGCTTCCCTTCGGCCTTGAAAGAGAACTTGAGCACCTACCAAAAGGTTATTTAAGGGTAAAGGTAGGAGGTGATGTGGCTCTAATGGATGAGAAAACAAGAGTGGTAGTTGATGTGATTTGGGGTGTTGATTAAAAAGAATGGTTATTGAAAGTCTTTCATTAGATTAAAAATGAACAAGATACCAGGTTTAAGATTTGAATTATCCTTGCCTGACTTTTTTAACAAAGGTAGAATTTTTCTTGTAAATCATCAACATTATCAGTTTGAAATATACATTTCACCTCTGATAAAAAACTCATAGGCGTTCACATATACTTCTCCAACAAATAGTATTGAATTTGATTTTTTTAAAAATAAGAACAGCTATATTTTATTCAATTTCACTTGATGAAGCTGAACCCAAAAACCAATTCTGTCCGTTTTCTTAAAACATTTTCCCTTGGTTAGATTGATAAAAAATCTACAGGATAATAACTGATATGAGCATCTCGCCGCAGGAAATAAAGAGCAAAAAATTTAATATTAAATTTCGCGGTTTCGATGCTCTGGAGGTTGAAGATTTTTTAAAAGAGATGTCCGAATACTTTCTTGCAATATCCAGTGAAAACGAAAAACTCAACGAACGAATAAAACTCTTGGAAAAAAGCCAAGAGCAATACGAAAAAAATGATCAGAACAACAAAACAATGTTTCTCAACGCAAAAAAGGCGGCTGAAGAGGCCCAGGATATGCTTCGTAAAGACGCAATCATCAGAGTAAAGAAAGCGCGCGATGATATTGAGCAAAAATTACGAGAAGAGGCTGATGCTCATTTGTCCAAAATACAAAAGGAGTTGGAGGATAAATTTCACCTGGAGGCAGAGGAACAAAGGAACCGGATTCGTGAAGAGGTAGAAGAACAGCTTCTTCGTGAAGAGGATGAACGTACCAAAATTGCCCGCCGTGAGGCCGACAGTGAGTTACGGGATTTTAATGAAGCACTGGAAAAGAAAAAGGCTGAGCTTATGGATTTCACGGCACAACAGACAATGATGAAAAAAGAAATCCGCACCCATCTGCAGGCATGTCTGAAACAGCTGGACAATGGCGCAACCGGGGCTCCCATAGACAGCATTTTTGACGGCCAACCTGCCGCAGACGAGGGTGCCGGAGTTGACATCATCCTTGATGATAATACACTTATGGAATTGATAAAAGAAATTGAATATGTTGAAAACAACGAGAACGAATCGGAACTGTATGTGAGAGGAGAAGACGACCTTACCGAGGCGGAACTTTCCATGGATTTGTCAGAACCCATGGACGAAAAATCCATGAGCACTCTGGAACAACTATCCGGAGATCTTTTATTCTCCAAGGAAAATGTAGGCGACGAAGACGATCAGTCTGTAAACTTCGAATAGGAATCACAAAGAAAGGTCTTGAAGGGCTGTTACCTAAATCCTTAATGCAGCGGAAAAAAAATTCCTGTCACTTTTCTTGAGCAACATACCTTTTTTGTCACTTGTGGCGGGACCGACGAGACTCGAACTCGAGACCTTCGACGTGACAGGCTAAACGAAATGCACCCCTCCTAATGATTTCAGCTATTTACAACACGCTAAAAATGCTTAAATTGATTTAAAAGGATACAAGAAGCCCCCAGAGAAGCCCCCAAAAATATCATCACTATCCCCTCCCCTGTTTATCTAATCCTTGAATTGATATATTTGAAATGTTTAGCTATGCATCGTGTAGTAAAAATTCTGTAAAGGTTAAGACTGTTCCGGGTAAAGGCACCGGTTACCCGGCGCCCTCCCCACAGATCCGGACGTGAAGATTTCCCTCATCCGGTTCCTCAGAAGACACAGGCTCTACGCCTGATTATTCTGGGACCTGGAAGCGGCATCATGACGTCGATAGACTTGAGAAAATTTCCCCAGCTAACCTTGCCAGTGTGACTTCGCCTGCTGAGCCAGAACCTCCATGAACGTCTGACTTCATAAAGAACCTTATCAAGTGCATTGATGTTGTGGCGCACACCATAATACTGGTAATGACCACGAAGCTTAACACTTAGAACTCTATGCTGTTCACGAAGTGGCACATGTCGATTTTCGCGACACCATTGCCTTACTGATTTCACAAACCGGCGAACCCGTTTGCCCATTGTCTTCCGTTTGATTACCCAATAACCCTCGCGTGCCTTGGCCCAGTAATGGGTAAATCCTAGAAAATCGAATGTCCCATTGAACTCCACCTTCTTCAATCGAGCCGATGGCTTCCGGAACTGAACCAACTTTGTTTTCTCAGGATGAACAGCCAGTCCAAACCGTTCAAAACGTTTTGGCAGGACATCCATAACCTTACGTGCCTCCCACTCATGTTCAAAACCGATAATGAAATCATCAGCATACCGAACCATGAAGCAGCGTCCACGCATTCGTGGCTGGACATCTTTTACAAACCAGTCATCCAACACATAATGAAGGAATATGTTTGCCAGTAAAGGCGAGATGACGCCCCCCTGCGGTGTGCCTTTGTCCGGGAATGTAAGGGTTTCCCCTTCCACTACACCGGTATTCAGCCACTTACCGATTAAACGTTTTATCCCTCCATCATTGACCCTTCTCGCGATAAACTCACGCAAGTGGCCATGGTCGAGGTTATCGAAAAATCCACTCACATCTGCATCTACTATCCAGTTGATATCCTTTTTCTTGCACCATTCCATTAAATCATGAAGAGCCTTGTGTTGACTATGTCCCTCACGGAAACCGTGAGAGAAATCATAAAAATCATAATCGTATATCGGCGACAACAGCATTACACACGCCCGCTGGACTATCTTGTCCTCAAAGGCTGGTTTGCCAATTGGCCGCTTCTTACCACCCTCCTTATCAATCCATACTCTTTCAACTGGCGGAGCAACATACTGGTAAGAGTGAAGTCTATCGCGAAGGTCGCGAAGGTTCCCTTCAAGGTTCTTGGCGTATACTTTCGCCGTTACCTTGTCTAACCCTGGTGCCCCATCCTTACGAGTACGTCGATAAGCCTCCCGCAGGAGATTATAATCTATCAGATGAGCCTCTTGCAAAACTAACCAACAGTTTTAATGCATCATAACAGATTGAAATAATTGAGCTTCACGGCATTTTATGGTAGTGTTTGTTTGCCCACAAAACAAAACCAAGGAGAATGCCAATGAAGCTCAAGAAGAAGATATCATGGTTGATGTTTCGTGTCCAAAAAAGTTTGTTTCCCCATCTTAATGAATGCTTTGATACTCTTCTCACTGAGCAGGAACAGCGACTGGTAACAATCCTTGAGATTGTAGAAGTTGAAAAACATGTTTCAAAGTATACGGCAACCCGCTGGCTGGGGCGTAAGCCTGTTGAGCGTGAACCTCTGGCCCGAGCGTTTGTAGCAAAGTCGGTTTATCGACTCCCAACGACAAGAGATTTGATTCATGCACTTCAGGCTACCAGAAATCTTCGGCGTATTTGTGGCTTTACAGCTCTTGGCGATGTACCGTCTGAATCTACCTTCTCACGAGCCTTTAGCGATTTTGCCGCAAGAGGGCTTGGCAATCAGGTGCACGATGCCCTGGTGAAAGACTACCTTGGAGGTGAACTGATCGGACATATCAGCCGAGACTCAACAGCTATTATTGGCCGGGAAAAACCAGCCAAAAGGATAAAAGAGCCAAGAAAACCACGCAAAAGAGGTCGTCCTGCCAAGGGCGAACAACGGGAGCCGGTCATGGAGAAACGCATCGATCGCCAAGTCGGTCAGTCTGCGGCAGAGGCCATCCGTGAACTGCCAGCCGTCTGCGACCGAGGTACCAAGATCAATGCTAAAGGTTACAAAACCTCCTGGAATGGCTACAAACTGCATCTGGACATAAACGATGTGGGCCTCCCGATCAGTGCCCTTGTCACTTCTGCTTCGGTGCATGACAGCCAGGTTGCCATCCCGATGATTAAGTTGACCAGCAATAAGGTACACTATCTCTACGATTTGATGGATGCCGCCTACGATGCCCAGAGGATTGATGAAATAAGTCGACGACTGGGGCATGTGCCGATCGTCGATAAAAACGGTCGTGGCAAAGAAGTCATTCCAATGGCACCCCATGAAACAGAGCGTTATAAAATACGATCATCTTCAGAACGGGCCAATAGCCGCTTGAAAGAAGACTTCGGTGCCGATAACGTCATGGTAAAGGGACACAGCAAAGTAACACAACACTTGATGTTTGGGGTCATCGTATTATTTGCTGATCAGCTCATAAGGCTGCTCGGATAAATTTTCAAAGATCAAAAACAACATAAAACATAGGGGACGTGCATTCATGTTGCCATAGTACTGCATGAAAACTCAACAAAATGGAAACTGAAGAGGTTGAAATGCCTATTTTACTGGCAGAACCTCGACAGCTCAACTGTTTGGTTCCTCTATGAATTAATATTTTGCAAGAGGCTCTTAAAGGAGCATAAAAAATGTTGGGAGAAATCAAAGTTCTACTCGTGGATGATGATCCACACATTATTAAAATACTCGTCAGATACATGAAGAAGTTTGGTTTTAACTATGATACTGCTCAAAATGGCCTTGAGGCATTAGAAAAATTACAAGGTAGTTATTTTGACATAGTTCTCACGGACATAGTTATGCCAAATATGGATGGCATGCGACTCTTAGAGCTTATCGGCAAAAAGTATCCAAAGATAGATGTTATCGTTATTACCGGTTACGATCAAACTTATACCTGCACTAAAGTAATCAAAGCTGGAGCCAGTGACTTTATCTCTAAGCCCATTGATTTTGATAAACTTGAGGCTAAATTTAATCGGATCATCCGTGAGCGAGAACAACTTAGGCAGTTGGAGCTTCAATCCGTGTCGGATGATTTGACTGGCTTATATAATCGCAGGCATCTCAATACTATTTTGAAGCAAGAGTTTAACCGCTGTTTACGCTACGGAAGCAACCTAGCGCTTTTGATATTAGATCTGGACCATTTCAAAAAAGTGAATGACACTCATGGACACAAATTTGGTGATTTTGTTCTTAAAACATTTGCTCACCGCATATTAGAAGTCAGTCGCTCAACTGATCATATCTTTCGCTTTGGGGGGGAAGAATTTATTGTCCTTCTCTCCCAGACTGATAATAATGGTGGAATGGTCGCTGGGGAGAAGATTCGCAAAAAATGTCAATCAGAATTGTATACAAAAGACAATATATCACTGCAGGTCACCACCAGTATCGGTGTGAGCTGTTTACAAAGCTGCAATGAAGTGCCAAATGATATGATAGCAAAAGCAGATAAAGCTTTGTATATAGCCAAACGTGAAGGACGTAACAAAGTAGTGTTGTGCGAATAAAAAAGAAAAAAATATTGTATCGTATCTATTATGAAGGGTAAAAATAGCTCAAATTGACAAATTAAATATGCCTGATATACATCGTGAATTTATCAGGTAGAGCGCAAAAACCTCAATTGTGGCAAGATATTAGCCAATTTGTTCAATGAGAATCCATCTCATATACCGTCCAAAGAGCAAGTCAGATTTTTAGGGCCTGTAGAAAGAATAAATCCAATTCCAAATATTTCTTGACAAGGAAGAAATATTCTCTACATGCGTCAGGTTGAGGGTGTACCTTTGATACGGGTGACCCCTTACTCATATAAAAAAAGGTATGGCCTATCATATAACTTCAGTAGATACAGATTCTTTCCTCATGAAAACCCCTTGGATTTCGGCCTGCCTAGTGGCCTGTTTCTTGTTTTTTCGGCCGCAAACAGTGCCGGCTGCGGAAAAACCCAAAACCCAATCCTTGTGGGAGATCGGCATTGGTGGAGGCGGTGGCCTGGTTCCCGATTATCCGGCTGCTGCCCAGAACCACCTCCATGGCATTGTCTTGCCGTATTTTGTCTATCGAGGTCGATATCTACGGGCCAACGACGGTAAGGGCATTGTTCGCGGTCGCTATGTGCCCAGTGACCGGCTGGAATTTGACCTCAGTGTAAGCGGCTCCTTTCCCACCGATTCCGATGATAATGATGCCCGCAGGGGGATGCCCGATCTTGACTATCTAGTGGAGTTCGGGCCGCGCATGCAATATACTCTGATAAAAGGTGGCAGTGGAATGAAAATCGACCTGGAACTACCGGTGCGGGCGGTTTTTTCAACTGATTTTTCCAATAGCGATTACCGCGGTGTGGTCTTCCAACCCGAACTTACCTTGCGGCACCCCGACCCTTGGGGAAACGGAACCAGGCTCAGGGTGAGTGCCGGTCCAATTTTTTCCACCGAAAAATTCATGGACTACATATATGGCGTCTCCCCAGAGTTTGCCACTCCGGAACGCCCGGTTTTCAGCGGTAACGGCGGATATCTCGGCACTAAATTGAAACTCAGGGTTGTTAAACAACTTTCCAGAAGAATCAGCGTATTCGGGGCAGCGAATGTGGCCGTATACAACAATGCTGAAAATGAGGAAAGCCCCCTGTATAAAAATAATATAAATGTGGATCTTGGGTTGGGTTTTTCATGGACCTTCTGGCGAAGCAGAACCCAAGTATCCGAAAGCCCGCCCGGTAGAGAGTGATTAGGAGATTCAACTGACCTTACAAAACAAAATTGGAACTGCCTCTTCAACCTTTAAAGTGTTTTAGCATTCTTAATAATTGTCAAGCCTAACCCCTTTTGTGTGTTTAGTGGGTCCCTTGGGCGTCGGTTCCCCACCTTCCCGGCCTAGGCACTACCAGGCCATCGGTACTATGATCCGCTAAGACTGCCAAAAGCCCTTCTCAGGTTCGTTCGCTATTCGCTATCCGCACCTGATACCTTGCATCCCCACCTACTTTTGTATTCCTTTTCAGGCTCGCATGAGGGGCATGGAGTTCTCGCCTCATACGCCAGGAATTTTGGACACGGAATCCCTTACCGTTACTTGTGCAAGGAGACAAT
>CALZJV010000770.1 GCA_945787595.1 uncultured Desulfobacterales bacterium
AGGAGTTGAAAAATGAATACGGAAGATTTGGGAGTAAAATGATGAATTTCTACATGATGCTTCAGAAACGTGCTTCAAAGGGACGACCGGTTAAGGTGGAGTAAGCTGTTCGATTTTTTTAACAGAATTATGATACGGTCGGCTATCCTCTGAGTTTATGGCATTCCACTCTGGTGCTCTCCAACAAAAACTGAAATTATCATCGGCTATTAAAATTGCTGATAAAATCATTTCCGGCTGTTTGATCTACGGTGTTGCTATTTGCTATAAATCTGAGCATTAGTCATCACCTAAAATTTTATGATATCCATTTTATATATAATATTTTCAGTAAGTTACGATAATGGCAAGAAATCATAAAATTTTGCAAATCAATTTTTATTTAATCAACAGGGCACTTAAATTCATCGTTTTACTTTGGGATATATCGAGATATCTTAAAACATGACAAAAAGGCGGACCACAATATGTTGTGCCCGCCATTTTTTTGTTAAAAATCAGTAAAGGAAAGATTAGATCTGCAAATCAACCGCTTTTTAACAATGCGAAAAGATTAGATTCATAGCCGGAATCAAACAAAAACAAATCGAAGTGGCTACCACAACATCTTGTTGCTGGCTGAATCCCCGGAATTCTGAAAAAATTATAGATTTTGTTACATAATCTCTTGTTTGTAGGGCCCGCCGAGAATGATGTAATCACCTAGTTTCCAGTGATTCATAATTTCATAGGCTTATTCAGGAAGTTAAAGCTGGCTTTCTGGTGCAATTTTCATAAACCAAGCTTTGAAACTGAGCCACCCACTGGTCAAAGGCTCCTTGGTTTCATCGGCGATGTTGAAATTTAAAAACACGTAAACCGGAATGATAACATTGCTACACAAATTGGGAGTAGAAGAGATGGACACCTTCCTAGTGCACCAATATTATAATGATCATCTCGCCGAGGGAATCATGATTATGAACAATAGAGCTTTTATACTCAACTTTCAAATTCAATATATGCTTGATTATCATCCGGTATCCCCCTTGACATATATGCAAAAATGCCGCACAATTAATTTTCACATGTATTTGTGGTGCTAAAAATTTCTATCTGGTGGCAATAACTTCTTTTTTCATGTGGCGGGTTTGGCTCTATTGAAAAACCGCTCTGCTAAGGGAGAACCAATACATGATTAAACGTATTCTAGTCGGATTAGGTGGAACTCCGTTCACAACCGTGGCCACTAAAATTGCAACGGAGTTGGGGGATCTGCACCAGGCCCAGCTCACCGGCGTGACTGTGGTGGACACCAACAAACTGGACAAGGTAGGACCTGTACCGGTGGGTGGGGCAGCCTACGCCAAGCGTATGCGCGAAAGAAAAGCCCAGATCACGAAGGAGGGGACGGAACAAGCCATTGCCGCTTTCAAAGCACATTGCAGTAAGCAGCAGGTGGTTTGCCGCCGCATCGAGTATGAGCAAAAAGACCCGTTTGCTGCCATGATATCCGAAGCCCGCTATAATGACCTGACCATTTTCGGGCTGCGCAGCATATTCGACTACGGTTTTACGTCTGACCCGGACAAAGCCATTATTAAATTATTAACCCAGGGGGTGCGGCCGATCCTGGCTGTGGCGGAAACTTATCGGCCCATTAAAAAAGCACTCATCGCTTACAGCGGATCCATGGAGTCGGCTAAGGCTCTTCGTCACTTTCTGCATTTGAATCCCTGGCCGGGGGTAGCCCTTCACATCGTGCATTTCAAGGAGGGGCCTGAGAAGGAACCATTCCTGTTGAAAGATGCTGCTGAATTCTGTGACGCCCACGGATTCGAAGTCAAAACCGATGCAGTGGAAGGGCGAGCGCGATCGGACCTGCTGCCCTTTGCCCGGGAAAACAACGCCGATCTCATTGTCATGGGCAATAGCGTGAACAAGGCCCTGTTGAAACGCTTGCTGGCTGATACGGTGCTGGATACCATCAAATCGGCCGACCGGCCACTTTTCCTGTCTCAATAAAATGCCCATGACGAAACCGAACAGCCACCACCACAACTCTGGCAGCAGCGGCTTGGGACTACTCAGCACAACTTTGCCACTGATGCTCTTTTTAGGCCTATGCTATCTATGGCCTGAGGTGATCGGCGGGCGCGTGTATCAGCTCCAATGGCCCTGGATACCGAGCCTGGACCTGTATCTGCGGTTCCGCCTCGACGGCCTGAGCCTGCTCTTTTGCCTGATAATCACCGGGGCCGGCTTTTTCATCAGCCTTTACTCATCTTCGTACATGGCCGGCCATCCGCATGTGGGCCGCTATTTCGCCTTCTTGCACGCCTTCATGCTCTCCATGCTGGGGATCGTCATAGCCGACAATCTGTTGCTGCTCTTCGTCTTTTGGGAAGGCACCACGGTCTTTTCTTATCTGCTTATCGGGTTCGACCACGAAGCGGACACCGCTCGTGACAATGCCCGTCAGGCCATTTTAATCACTAGCGCCGGCGGCTTAGCATTGCTTATCGGTATCCTGCTTTTGAAAGTCGCTGGTGCCTCCTTCACCATCAGCCATTGGGTAGGGGCCGGCGATCAGATCCGTGAACACGCCCTGTATCCCGCCATCTTCATAGCCGTATTCCTGGGGGCCATGACCAAATCAGCCCAGTATCCCTTTCATTTCTGGCTGCCCAACGCCATGAGCGCTCCCACGCCCGTCAGCGCCTTTTTACATGCAGCTACAATGGTCAAAGCTGGTGTCTATCTGTTGATGCGCTTTCATCCGCTGTTGG
>CALZJV010000771.1 GCA_945787595.1 uncultured Desulfobacterales bacterium
AAACCCCAAAGAAAAAAGTATCCTGGGGTTTAAATGCTACAAAAAAGTCTCGGACATCGAGGAACCGGTGGATGTTGCTCTGGTGGCCACCCCGGCCGCTACGCTACCGGCAGTCCTGGAAGATTGCGGTCAAAACGGCGTTAAAGGAGCGGTAGTCCTGGCGGGCGGATTCGGCGAAATGGGCCGGGAAGGCAGGGAGCTGGAAAACCAAATGGTAGCTGTGGCCAAAAAGCACAAAATTCGTTTGATTGGTCCCAACACCTCCGGCATGCTGAATATGCATGATAACTTAAACCTGGTGGGGCTGAAGGATGCTCCCAAGGGGGACATTGCACTTCTTACCCAGAGCGGCAACATGGCACTGACGTTGATCACGGAAGCAAAAATCAAAAGCCGCAAAGGATTTTCCTACTATGTAGGCGTGGGTAACGAGGCCGATATAAAATTTCACGAATACCTGGAATTCTTTCGTCAAGACCCGAAAACCAGGGTCATTTTGGTTTACGTCGAAGGATTGCACAACGGTCGCGAATTCGTCCAGCAGGCCCAGAAAACGACGCTGGAGAAACCGATCATCCTGCTTAAAAGCGGTCGATCATCCATCGGCAAAAGATCGGCAGGCTCTCATACCGGGGCTCTGGCCGGAATTTCCGAAGTGGCCAATACGGCGTTTCGGCGAGCCGGAATTATCGTCATTGAGAACTCCGACGAACTTTTCCCTGTCGCAGAAACCCTCTCAAGCCTTCCGCCTGTTAAAAATAACAAGATCGCCATCCTGGCCGACGGTGGCGGTCATGCCACTATTGCCTCCGATCTTTTAACCGATCTGGGAGTTCAAATTCCCGAGTTGAGCGAAAAAACCCAGAATAAATTAAAAGAACTTCTACCGCCAGCGGCATCCGTTCCGAATCCGGTCGATGTGGCCGGCGGCACGGATGCCGATCCGTCCATATTTGCCGATTGTGCCCGCATCATTTTGAACGATCCCAATGTCGGCGGACTTCTAATTGTGGGACTTTTTGGGGGCTATGGCATCCGATTCGCTCAAAGTCTGTCTCTGATGGAAGAAGATGCGGCCCACCAAATGGGAAAGATGATGAAAAAACGCAATAAACCGATTGTTCTACACAGCCTATATAGTTTCGAAAAGCCCCATGCTTTGGAGCTGTTGCGATATTACAACATTCCGGTTTATGACTCCTTGGATGTTGCCGTAAAATGCATCAGTGTTTTGGCCGAATATGGCAACTATCTCAATAGCTATCATACCAAAACGAAGTTTGTCTTGAACTGGGAGGCGAAAGCCAAACCTGAGGGCAATAAAATCATTCAAATAGCGCGTAATGACGATCGCAGTACTTTGCTGGAACATGAGGCCAAGCGACTTTTTGCCATTCACGGCGCTCCGGTCCCCGCCGACTTTCTATCCCAAACAGCAAAAGAAGCAGTCGAGATTGCAAAAAAAATCGACAAAGACGTCGTGCTTAAAATTGTTTCCCCTGATATTTTGCACAAAAGTGATGCCGGCGGTGTGCGGATCAATCTTCGCACCGAAAAAGAAATCCGCGAGGCATTTGATGAGATACTGGAAAACGCTCATAAATATAATCCCCGGGCTGATATCAGGGGTATTTTAGTAGCTCCAATGGCGGTCAAAGGTGTGGAAATTATCATTGGCACGAAATATGATGACCAGTTTGGTCCGGTGATTATGTATGGGCTGGGCGGTATCATGGTTGAGATTTTAAAAGATGTGGCATTTCGCGTGCTGCCGATCACGCCGACCGATGCCAGAAAGATGATCGCGGAAACAATGTCATATCCAATTCTGAGCGGAGCCAGGGGCAAGCCACCGCTGGATCAAAAATCCATCAGAAAATTATTGTTGCTGTGCTCAGAAATAGTCGAGGCTTACCCCGACATCCAGGAGATGGACCTCAATCCGGTCATAGTACATGAAAAAGGATTAAGCATCGCGGATGCGCGGGTTATTTTGAAGACAGAGGCATTCGAATGCGGAATTCGGAGGTTGGACGACAAAGAAGCTGCAAGCCACGGAAAATCCGGGCGCTGCGCTTGAGGGAACTGAAAAATTTGAAGACGATAAGATGATTCAGCCGATATCTGTCATCTGTCCTCTGTCATCCGTCCTCAGACATCTAACAAACCAAACGAACTTGACAAATAGGAGGAAAGTCCCATGAAAGCAATTATATCCACCGAGCATGCGCCGGCCGCCATCGGACCTTATTCCCAAGCGATCCGGTATGGGGATCTGCTTTTCGTTTCCGGGCAAATTGCTTTGAATCCTGTTACCGGCGAACTTGTGGAAGATGATATTGAAGTTCAAACAAAACAGGTATTGGAAAACTTGCAAGCCATTATCAAAGAGGCCGGGATGACCCTGCAAAATGTGTTGAAATGCTCGTGCTTTCTAAAAGACATGGAAGATTTCGTGAAGTTTAACGCTGTTTATAACAGCTACTTGGCAGAAAGTCTGCCGGCGAGGGAAACTGTAGAAGTTGCAAGACTTCCCAAAGATGCGCGGGTGGAAGTATCCGCCATATGCGGCGTGTAACCGTTCAGGGGTTCAAGGTTCAAGGGGTTCAAAGTTCAGCCCAGCCGCCGGCCTGAAAAGCGGCCAGTCTAATCGAGAAAGAAACTGATGAACGTTGAACATCGAACGTCCAACATCGAACGTCGAATAAATGTATTCTATCTGTTTAAAATAAGATTAAGCGAAGCGATTCCATC
>CALZJV010000772.1 GCA_945787595.1 uncultured Desulfobacterales bacterium
CTACTGTCCGAAACTACGGCCGGGTATCCAGATCATCAGCCGGGCCACCACCGAGCGGACCGTGCATAAGCTGCTCAGCGTTGGAGCCGACCAGGTCATGTCCTACGTGTCGCTTGCCACAGGTATGATCTTCAACCTGCTGCGGCCCCACGGCCTGCAGATCCTGGCCGAGGGCATCAACCTCTTCCAGCAGTCGGTCTCCTCCCAGTTCGTGGGAAGGCCGCTGGCCGACTGTCCGATCCGGGCCACCACCGGCTGCAACCTAGTGGCTGTGGACTCCGGGGGCCAGACGCACATCAACCCGGAGCCCTCCTACCGCTTCGCCCCGGACGACGAGCTGTTTCTCGTGGGCTCCGACGAAGCCCAGCGCCTTTACCTGGAGACCTTTGCCGCATAGAGTGCTTGTCATAAACATGTTCCGAATCTATGCATAATTTTACAATGCCATCCAAAACTTAACCATACCAATTCTAAGCATCAGTTAGACTCAAGATATTGTGGTCGGCAAAATTTAGTTGAAACGTGTGATCACGTATGTATACCCCTCGTAAAATATCCTTCAGTAAAACTGTGCTCACTCCAACAAAGGTTTAAGTATCAGGGACCTTAAAAATTTAAGATATCATTTTTCTCCGTTGTCAGGACTGAATTTCGATTAGCTGCTATATATCTGTAATGATATCATCGGGTTAAACATTATGATACTCAAAAGATATCTTCACTATGGCCATCATAGAAAGTATGTCATTTTCCCGGATGGCCACCTCGTAAGCGAGGGCGTCTTTTCTTCGGGCTCGATACAGAGATATCAGACAACTTGGTATTTAAAAGCTGGTTGGTTAATGGATAAAGGGTGGTTTGAATCCTCAAAATAAACAAAGTCTATTGCATTGATGTAAGGGAAGGACTCAAGCAACTGCCATCAGATTCCGTGGATTGCGTTATAACATCGCCCCCGTATGCCTCATGAGGACGGAATGGGCGCTTCGTAATTACGGAAGCGAGCCTGTTAAATGAGATGATGGCTGGATAGGACATCTTGGGCTTGAGCCGAACTTAAATCAATACATAAATCACCTTTGCGGCATTTTCGATGAGGTTAAAAGGATTCTTAAACCGACAGGAACCTGTTGGGCGGTTCTTGGAGACACATACTGGTCAGCGAAAGGTTCCTGCTTAAATCCGGGTGGCGGAAAGAATTCTATAGAAACACCCAAAAAAAATAAGGGAGTCTATCCCTTAAACAGGGGCAACAGATCGGACATACCCAACCTGAAGCCCAAATCCCTATGCCAGATACCTTCCCGCTTCGCTATCGAAATGACCCATCGTGGGTGGATTCTTAGGAATACAATTGTTTGGCATAAAAAGAATTGTATGCCATGCTCCGCCAAGGACAGGTTCACTGCGGATTTCGAGAATCTATAT
Organism: uncultured Desulfobacterales bacterium; assembly: GCA_945787595.1. The sequence goes on from CALZJV010000772.1 coordinate 1,429, forward strand.
TTTTTCACATTGAATCCCAGATATTATTTTAAGCAGCAGTTTGAACGTTATGAAGAACCAATAAATAGATGGGGAGGACCGGTGCTTAAAAAGGTAGACGGCAAGAAAAAAGAATACAACAAGATGCAGAAAGTGGGATCAACATCAGTTTTGAGAGAAGGTGGTAACATGAGGCCGAATCCGCTTGGACGCAACAAGCGGTGTGTCTGGAAGATTCCCACACAACCATTCCCCGAGGCGCATTTTGCCGTTTTCCCCGAGATTACTAATAGAGACTCCGCTGAAGGCCGGATGCCCCAAAGGTGGAATTGTGCTTGACCCTTTTATGGGTTCGGGGACTACTGCCATCGTTGCCAGGAAGCTTGGCAGAAACTTTATAGGTTTTGATAATCATCCTGAATATTGCAAAATAGCAAGGAAGCGCATTAACAAAAATACCGGCATCTGACGGCCAAGACTTGATAAGAATGGCGGAAAACATACATCACAGGAGAATAACCAAACGATTTATTGCTGGAAATTCAGCATCTATCCTATTGATAGACAGGCTCCCGGCCATCAAACCGACTGGCAATTCGGGCTTCTAATCATCGGCACCTTGGGAATTCAGTTTGGGAATGCCGTTCATGCTGTCCGCATTGCCGCAACTGATCCTTCTGGTATGACTTTACTTGCTGACAGAATTTCTATTCCAATAAGTCTCTTCTGAGAATTAAAATCGAGAATGATGTTTTTGTCCAACTCAATTGTGTGCTTGACCTCGCCCGGCCCTATTTTTGTCAGAGATATGTATGCCGCGTCCGCTTCTTTGTCGTAGTTTACCTTCATTCTAATCACCTTTTTAGTAGACCGTTATAATCTTTATAAATGTTTCCTTTTCGATGTATACCACTGTTAAATTTTTTTCGGCGAATTGTCTTACCGCAACCCTTCTGCCTTCATCCGAGATCGTATAATCAGGATTACCCAGGATTCTATGAATTTGTTCATCTGTAATGTTACGTTCCAACTTCCTTTGCACAGCATGCCTGGTATACCGTATATTCTTGTGCGGCATTACCAAATTTTGATTTACAATCATTTAAAGGTATACATAAAATAGCAATGACTAAAAAATTCCGGGACATCTGATCACCAAAAAGGTAATCCAAGTTGCTGTCTTTCCTCCTTAATATTGAATCGATGTCAAGATCTTATTTGGACTGAATATAAGATGGCAATTTTGTTGTAAAAATGTTTATGGCGTTTTTAAGGGTTAGGAAGTATCGGGACTATTGTTTTCCTTTTCTGTCTAATTTAAGGTGAACCATTAATTTCAATGC
>CALZJV010000773.1 GCA_945787595.1 uncultured Desulfobacterales bacterium
TATCACCCCTCTCTCCGAGCTGTAGGCTCTTAGGCTCTACGAGCCGGAAGCCGGGGTGGACCAAAGCCGGGCCCTCTGGACCCGGATCTTTACTTTCTTGACAAATTTTTGATTTGACATGAGAATGTCCATGTCAGTTGCTTCTGAAAGCTTTGGGTGAGCGAAAAACGAGGCAGACGCAGAAGGATACACCTCAACAGGTGAGGATATGATGCTGGAGCCAGGAAGGGTTGTGGCCTTCAGGTGTTCTCGAATTAAATGTGGGATAGCTATTAAAATTAACGGAATTATAACCGAAAAAAGGTCAAATCGACGCCGGTGGATATTGCATTGCAAACCGTGAAAAACTCGGGTCCAAGTGAGCGTAAAGCCGTCCAGGATCAATTCTGTAAATACCATTGAGAAACAAGCTCACCTTTTTATGCAAATTATCCGGATAAGTCGCTGACCGGCTTAACGCTCACTAAGCCCCTCAGACAGTTTCACGATTTGCAACGAAACATCCACCGGCTTTTAGCGAGAATTTTTGTTTTGGTTATAAAACCGAAAAAAAATAATATCTATTAATAGGAGGACGCCATGTCGGAACAAACAACTGAAAGCGAAAATTCAGATCCCTTCAAACCGTATAAAGGCCGTTTTAAAAGCTACCATTCGATTCCGCAAAAAGGGCGCGACAGGGACGATATTTTCAAGGAGCTGTCGATTATGGCTGATGAGGAAAACGCCAAATGGAAAAGCGGCCAGGTATCGGGTACCTTTTATCATGCCGGGGATGAACACCGAGCATATCTGAACAAGATATTTTCCCTGTTTTCCCATGAGAATACCATTCAATTCGATCTGTGTCCGAGTATGTTTAAAATGGAAAGCGAGATCATTTCAATGACGGCCAAAATGCTGAATGCCGAGGCGGTCAAAGACCATAACCCGGCCGATGGCGTCTGCGGAACGGTTACCTCCGGTGGCACCGAAAGCATCATTATGGCCATGAAGACCTACCGGGACTATGCCTGCGCAGAGAAGAACATTACTGAGCCTGAAATCATTGTGCCGCACACGGCACACCCGGCTTTTGACAAGGCCGGTCAGTATTTCGACATCAAGATGGTTCACATAGCGGTGACTGAACCGGATTTCCGTGTTGACCCGCAGGCCGTTGAAGTGCAAATCAATGCCAATACGGTCGCGATCGTCGGCAGTGCCGGCAATTACCCTTACGGCCTCATCGATCCCCTTAAAAAGCTTTCTGATATTGCGCTAAAGCACAACGTCGGCTTTCACGTGGACGGTTGTCTGGGCGGATTTATTCTGCCGTGGATCGAAAAGCTGGGTTATGATGTGCCTGTCTTTGATTTTCGCCTGCCGGGCGTAACCTCCATGTCCGCCGATACCCATAAATACGGTTTCGCATTGAAGGGCACTTCGGTGGTCCTGTATCGCAACAATAACCTGCGCCGCTATCAATATTTTAATGTTCCGGACTGGGCCGGCGGGATGTATGCTTCACCGACAACGGCCGGCAGCCGATCCGGCGGCCTGACAGCGGCCACCTGGGCGTCCATGGTGTACCTGGGTGAAGAAGGTTACCTTAACGCGGCGAAAGCCATCATGAATGTAGCCGATGCGATCAGAGAGGGCGTGGCGGAAATTTCCGAACTGACACTTATCGGAGATCCCACGTTTGTTATCAGTTTCCGTTCCGATGAGGTCGATGTCTTCCATGTGAACGACTTCATGAAGACCAGAGGCTGGCGGTTCAATTGCCTGCAGCTACCGCCGGGGATGCATTTTTGCGTGACGATGCCCCAAACCTTTGTGCCTGACATTGCCGGGCGATTGATTGCCGATCTGCAGGAGGGTGTGGCATATGCCAAAGCCGGGACCGTCGCCGAAACCACCGCATTATACGGTCTGGCAGGCACGGTGGACGGCAATCAACAGGTTACCGAACTTGTATTCGGGTTGTTTGATCATTTGTATGCTGTATAAAAATTTTGACATGGATGTATCATAAGTTTGTCATTCGGACCTTCCACAGCGCATACCGATTATCCTTAACTGACTAAATACATAACAAATGTAACATTCGAAACTTTTTGGTCCGAATTTTGCTTGTACATCGATTCGTAAATTCGATAACGAATTTACTCACTCAGTACTAAGTGCTGAGTGAGCAATTATGTTGGATTGGTTAATAAAAAATACGTTATTGTATTTGCGAATCGAAGCACTTAGCAATTGTTTTGTTTTGAAAAATAGCGAGGAAAGGTCGAATTGAGACCAATGATGATTCTCAACACATAAATTCACCATGTCAATTTTACTATCCATAGATTACCTGAGGTCTTTGGACCCTAACATCCGCAGAAACATTGAAGGAGAAAACCACAGTGAATGGTTTGGATCTAGTTGTTTTAGCACTTTTATCGACAACGGCAATCGTCATTGTAGGATTTGCCGCAAAAGCTTATTGCATTTTGAGGAATGATTGGAATCGAGGACAGAGTTTATTGGAAGTAAAGCCTTTACCCCCTGCCGCTAAAGAAGAAAATCTCCTATTTTAAGGGCGACCATCGCTGCTAATTAGTGGTTGACCGAAAACTCGGCTGATTCGATTTGTCAGGCCTCGCCTTTAGCATATGTCTCGTTAGACGCCAGAAAACGGACTGACCATGATAAATTGTGAATCAAGATTGTTGGGGATTTAGCTCTGGTTACCCCCGGGTGCCGCCCAGACGCTG
>CALZJV010000774.1 GCA_945787595.1 uncultured Desulfobacterales bacterium
TTATCCCACGGCTGGCCTTTAAGATCCACCGAGGCGCGGTTGTAAATGATCCTTCTGTTCACCGGCCAGCACCAGGCAAATTCCGGATACAGCCCGATGTTGTTGGGCGCATCCTTCTGGCCGCGGCGGGCCGCCATGTTGCCTTTTTCAGTATAGCTGTTGCAGTACAGCCAGTTGCCCGATGAGGTCGAACCGTCGGCTTGCAGGAAGGCAAAACTGGGCACCAGAGTGCCTTTTTTGTAAGTTTTACCCTTGAGGGTGACATCTTTTACAAAGTAACCGTTGATTTCTTTGGCCACCTTGTGAGGATCGTATTCGCCGTGGGTCAGATAATCCCATTTGAGATTGATAATGGGTTCCGAAAAAGTGCCGCCTTTTTTATACTCGGCCTTGAGTTTATTGCCCAGTTCCATAATTATCTGGCCATCCGGCAGGCTGTTGCCCAGCGGCTTGGGGCCCTGATAGCGCCATTGACTCCAGCGACCGCTGTTGGTGATGCTGCCTTCCTTTTCAACTGACACAGCAGCCGGCAGGAAAAAGACTTCGGTCTTTATGCTGGCGGCATCCACCCCCGGTCCTTCCCAGAAGGAACCGGTTTCATTGTCGAAAAGATTGACATTGACCATCCAGTCCAATTTGGCAAAGGCTTTGCGGTTTTTGCCGGCATTGGCGCCGCTACAGGCCGGATTCTGGCCCCAGGCAAAAAATCCCTTGAATGTGCCTTTGTACATCTCATCAAAAAGCGACAGCCAGGAATAATCTTTGCCGTCATCCACTTTCGGCAGCCATTCATAGCCGAAATCATTGGCGGCAGTGGCATTATCACCGAAAAATGATTTGAGCATGCTGACGGAATACTTGGGATAGTTCTGCCACCAGTTGGCGCTCAGAGCATCGTTGCTTTTGGGGGTCCATTTGCCGTTGTAGGCTGCCAATGATAGGTTCGAGGCCCGGGGGGTTTTTAGGTAGCCGGGCAAGATGTGCCATAGCAGACAGTGATCGGTCGATCCCTGTACATTGGATTCGCCGCGCAGGGCGTTGACCCCGCCGCCGGCAACGCCCATGTTGCCCAGCAGCAGCTGAATGATTGCCATGGTGCGAATATTCTGGACGCCGGTGGTGTGCTGGGTCCAGCCCATGGCATACATGATCGTTCCGGCTTTGCCGCGGGCACCGCTGGCAGAATACGTTTTATATATCTCCAGCAGGGCTTCCTTGGGTGTACCGGTGATCTCCGATACCAGCTCAGGGTTGTAGCGGGCAAAGTGTTTTTTGAGCAGCTGGAAAACCGTGCGTTCGTTTTTCAGCGTGCGATCCATTTTGGGGACCCCGTTGGCGTCCATTTCAAAGGCCCATTTGCTTTTGTCGTATTTTCGGGCATCCGAATTGTAGCCCGAGAACAGACCGTCATTAAAATCAAAAGCCGGACCAACCAAAAAGGGCGCGTTGGTGTAGTTGGCGACGTATTCCTGAAAATACAGATCATTGTCCAGAATATATTTGATCATTCCCCCTAAAAAGGCGATGTCCGTGCCGGATCTAATGGGTGCATAAATATCTGCCTTAGAGGAAGTGCGGGTGAATCGAGGGTCAACGCTAATCAGCTTGGCCCCTTTATGCTGCGCTTCAGTGACAAATTTGAAGGATATGGGATGGTTTTCGGCAGCATTACTGCCCATAATCAAAATACAATCACTGTTTTTGATATCAATCCAGTGATTGGTCATCGCGCCGCGTCCGAACGACTCTGCCAGAGCCGCAACTGTGGCGCTATGTCAGATACGGGCCTGATGTTCGATATAGGTGACTCCAACGGCCCGGATCAATGCCTGGTAGATCCAGCATTCTTCATTGTCCAGGGCGGCACTGCCCACCGAGGCGATGCCGGCGGTGCGATTGACGACCTGGCCTTTGGCGTTTTGGGCCTCAAAGCTGGCGTCGCGTGTGGCTTTGACACGCTTGGCAATTTCGGTCAGCGCCCAATCCCAGGATACCTTTTTCCACTCTTTTGAATATGGTGCCCGGTACATGGGGTCGGTAACACGCTCGCTGTTTTCGACGAGCTGGGACAGGGCGGCGCCTTTTGAACACAATGAACCCCGGTTAATCACATGATCCGGATCACCTTCAATGTTGATGACTCGACCATCGCCTTTCTTGCTGGTATGCACGATGGCACCACAGCCTACCGCGCAATAACAGCAGATCGTAGTGGTTTCCTTGGCATACCGGGTTTTGAGCATCTGGGCGTGGGCTTTAACCGGACTCAGATCAAATCCCAGGCCACTGACGGCAAGACCGGCAGCCGTGGCACCGGTGACCTGGATAAATTCCCGTCGGTTTACCTTCATAATACCTCCCTCCCTATTGTAGGTTTAAGTTGTCTAACTCGATGCCAATCGATTGCAGAACCTAAAGTTAAATACTGACTTCTACCGGCCGATAATTCGCGATGGGCACTCAACCCAATCGGGAAAAATTTTCCGGATGTATCCTCGCTTTTAATGCATAGACAGATTTCCTCAGGGTGGTTTTGAAGTTTAAGAAAAAGGTTGTTTCCGGTCTGGAATAAAGTATTTAATTGAGGGGTCGGGGAGTTTCTCAGAGCCGACCCGCTGCATGGATAATCGCCACCGAAACCACATGAACTCGACCCTAAGGCCTCGTAATGAATGAACAGTAATCAAAATGAAAACGGAAGATTGTGCGCAATGCCGCGATTGGATGTTAAATAAAAGCCGACTGCGCTATAATCATGGGTTTACGCCGAAAACTCCCCGACCCCTCATCTAATTGAAGATGGATATAAGAGAAGAAATGGAGTATAGGGTGGCCCCCCTGTCTCCTCCGATTAAGTATGCATACTTCAACCCATACGGGTAAGATATGGGGTGAACAATGTAATTTATAAATATAAACACAGTATTTTAATAATACCCATCATGATTTATACTGCATTTAAAAAGTCGACTATTGACATAAAATAAATGTTGAGATATTGTATAAAGTTTATTGATCTTTTTAATTATCACCTGTTATTGATTACTGCATGAGGGTTCTTCTGCAAATTTCACTCACTATCCTGCTGGCTGGGAAACCCACGGATTCATAAACTGAGTTAAGGAGATATTCTATGGGAATGGAAAAATACTTTTTTACTTCCGAATCGGTGACCGAAGGTCATCCGGATAAGGTAGCGGATGCCATATCCGATTCAGTGTTAGACAACATTATGGCCCTGGATAAAAAATGCCGGGTCGCCTGTGAGACGCTGGTTACCACAGGCCTGGCCTTTATTTCCGGGGAAATCACAACCGAATGTTATGTTGATTTACCCCAGGTCGTGCGGGATACCATACGTGATATCGGTTATTCTTCTTCCCGGATGGGTTTTGACTATCAAACCTGTTCGGTCATATCCAGTATTGATCGCCAATCGCCGGATATTGCCCAGGGGGTCAATGTGGGTGAAGGACTCTTCAAGGATCAAGGGGCAGGGGACCAGGGATTGATGTTCGGATTTGCTTCGAATGAAACACCTGAATTAATGCCCATGCCGATTACCTTTGCCCATAAGCTTTGTCGCCGTTTGGCCACGGTTCGCAAAAATGGCTCGCTAGACTTTTTGCGGCCCGACGGGAAATCACAGGTTACCATCGAGTATGAGAATGGAACGCCCAAACGCGTGGATGCCGTGGTTGTTTCCGCACAGCATAAAGACGATGTGACCTATGAAGATCTGAAAGAGGCAATCATTGAAGAGGTCATAAAAAAAGTGATTCCAAGGGATATGACCGACGGTGATACCCGCTATTTTATCAATCCTACCGGCAGATTCGTTATCGGCGGTCCCATGGGGGACTGCGGGTTGACCGGTCGCAAAATCATCGTGGATACTTATGGCGGTCAGGGAAGCCACGGGGGCGGGTGTTTTTCCGGAAAAGACCCTTCTAAAGTGGACCGTAGTGCGTCATATATGGGCCGACACATCGCTAAAAATATCGTTGCCGCCGGTATCTCTAAAAAATGTGAAATACAAATCGCCTATGCCATCGGTGTGGCCGAACCCGTCTCGGTGATGGTCGATCTGATGGGCACCGGCGTTGTCCCCAAAAATCGGGTTGAAGAAATCGTCAAAGAGGTATTTGATTTAAGACCTGCCGCTATCATTGAATATCTTGATCTTCTGCGCCCCATCTATCGCATGACTTCAGCTTACGGTCACTTCGGAAGAAGTGAAGATGAATTTAGCTGGGAAAAAACAAATAAGGCGGATATCATTCGGGAAAAAGCAGGAATTTAAGGATAGCAAAGACCCTGGACTGTGATACTGACCATTGCTGCCTCAATGTTCACTTTATACGCTTAACTAACATTACAGCGACACTTTTTACAAGAATACGGCTTTTACCTGGTGGGAGCGGCTTTCAGCCGCGATAAACGACGGCAGCACGGTGCTGCTGCGATAATCGCGGCTGGAAGCCGCTCCCACAAGGGCAGATAGTCAAGTCAGACCAAAAGTGTCACAATGGAGATTTTTCTATGACAAAATATGATGTTAAGGACATTAAACTTGCCAAAGAGGGTGCCCTGCGAATTGAGTGGGCCAACCAGAATATGCCGGTTTTAAACCGCATTCAAAAACGTTTTGCGAAAGAAAAACCGCTAAAAGGAGTTCGTATCGGTGCCTGTCTGCATGTCACCACCGAAACGGCATCTTTGATGAAAACCCTCAAGGCCGGCGGTGCAAAAGTTTCTTTGTGTGCCTCCAATCCTCTGAGTACTCAGGATGATGTGGCCGCATCGTTGTCAAAAAACGATAAAATCCCGGTTTTTGCCATCAAGGGAGAAAACCATAAAACCTATTACGCCCACACAAGCGCAAGGAACTTTTAGCGGGTGTACGGGGCGGGACTGAAGAGACTACCACCGGTATAATTCGGCTGAGAAGCATGGCCGCCGACGGTGTCCTAGAATACCCGATCGTTGCGGTCAATGACGCCCAAACAAAGCACTTTTTCGACAACCGTTATGGTACCGGACAAAGTACCATCGACGGAATCATCCGGGCGACGAATCGATTGCTGGCCGGATCTAATTTTGTGGTATGCGGCTATGGATGGTGCGGACGGGGAGTTGCCATGCGGGCCCGGGGAATGGGAGCCAACGTTATAGTGATCGAGGTTGACCCGCTGCCCGCCCTTGAGGCCGTCATGGACGGTTTTACCGTCATGCCGATCCGGAAAGCCGCCAGGGTTGGTGATTTCTTTTGCACCCTGACCGGCGACATCAATGTGATTCGCAAAGAGCATTTCATGATGATGAAAGACGGCGCCATTGTGGCCAACTCAGGTCATTTTAACGTTGAGCTGGATCTGGACGGTTTAAAAAAGATTGCAAAATCGACTCGCGTCATGCGGCCTTTCGTGGAGGAATTTACACTCAAGGATGGGCGCCGGATCAATATCCTGGGTGAGGGTCGGCTGATCAATCTTGCGGCCGCCGAAGGTCACCCCTCCAGTGTTATGGATATGAGTTTTGCCAACCAGGCGCTGAGCGTCGAATATATGGTGAAGCTTAAAAACCCGCTGGCTAAAGAAGTTTATGCGGTCCCGGAAAAAATTGATAAAATGATTGCCAAAGAAAAGCTGGCTGCCATGGGAATTGCCATCGACAGGCTCACCGCGGAACAGAAAAAGTATCTGGCATCCTGGGAAATGGGAACCTAATTGGAATGCGGCCTCCGGCCCGTAGGGGCCAATGGGGCCTACGCCCCGGAGGGAAGTGGGAATGCGGCCTCCGGCCCGGAAGCCGCCTTCCGATTACGTCCCCATTTCCCAGGACGCCAGATACTTTTTCTGTTCCGCGGTCAGCCTGTCAATCGTAATTCCCATGGCAGCCAGCTTCTCTTTGGCAATCATTTTATCAATTTTTTCTGGGACCGCATACACTTCTTTAGCCAGCGGTTTTTTAAGTTTCACCATATATTCGATGCTCAGCGCCTGGTTGGCAAA
>CALZJV010000775.1 GCA_945787595.1 uncultured Desulfobacterales bacterium
ATCCGATCCAAACAGCCCGCCGGCCACTCTGGTTAACCCGCCTTCTGGTCCCATCGACATGGTCACGATGGGCACTTTGACCGCCCCTGTCCGGGCCTTCAGCGTTGCGCCGAGTAACGTTAATACATCAGCATAGTCTTTAGGCATGACCGCAAGTTTGGCGATATCGGCCCCCAAATCCTGGGCCATAACGAGCTTGTCATGAATAAAGGCCTCATCAGGCGTTTCATCGAAATTGTGGTAGGAAAGGATCAGCTTGGTGTTGCACGTGTGGGCTGTTTTTTTTACCTTTTCGATAAAGGCCGGTTCATTGGACATCTCCACATCGGCAATCTCCACGCCACCCGTCTCTATCGCCGTGGTGATGAGCTGCAATCGCGTCTCCTGGGAGATTTCCTTAAATCCACCCTCCAGATGGATCCGGCAGGTAAAGATCAGTGGAATCGATCCCATGGCTGCCTTCAATGCCTGCAACGTCTCCAGGCAGACGCTGATGTCTTCCACCTGATCGTAGCCATCGATTCGCCACTCTAACAAATCAGGGTCCAACCGGACTAGTTCAGCCGTCTGCTGTAAGAGCGCTGATCTGTCTTTTGCAACCAACGGCAAGCATATCAACGGAATCGGTCCGCCAAACACCTTATTTTTAACCGATACTTTTTTCTCACTCTGAAGTCTCACGCGTCCCCCCTATTCATTATCGAGTCGATGGTTAATCAAATGCGACCGGTTTGGATCTTCGAACCGCCTCTGCAACGGCCATGGTTGCCTCGAGAGTTTTGAGTCCCTCTTCTCCAGAGCAGCGGGGCAAGGCGCCATGACGAATAACGTCAGAATAACGTCATAGAAATTTCGCAATTCTTTCTCGAGGGGTATCCCGGGCTCGACATCGATGTGTTCACTTGAAATCGGTGTTGCCCAGCCCTGTTCACCCTCGCCGGTATACCGCCAAAGTGTCATTTCAGGAAAGTTCAGCGACGCCTCGGTGCCGAAAATCCGGTAGCAATCCTGAGCAGCGGAATTGATCAGTGGATTTTCACCGGTGGCTGATTCAAAGTTGTAGGGCGAGGCCACGGTATCGGAAGTGATGACGGTGCCCAGCACCCCGCTGCGAAAACGGATCGTTATGGCGGCGGTATCTTCGACCGGAAATTTGCGTATGGCATTACTGGACTCCGCATATACGCGTTCCATGTCGCCGAAAAGATATCTGAGATTATCAATATCATGGATGAGATTGATCAGCACGGGGCCGCCACCCGGTTTGCTGCGCCAGGCGACTTTGAAATAGCTGGGCGGCTTCAAAGCGGTCCAGAGCGCGCTCACAGCCGTGACCGTTCCCAGCTTGCCGTCGTCCAAAATGCGCTTGGTCGCTTCAATGTACGGATTGAACCGACGATGATGGCCGACGAGCACTTTGACGCCCGCGCTTTTAGCGGCATCGATCAACCTGGCGGCGGCAGCGGGGTCTGAATCGATCGGCTTTTCGACCAGAAGGTGCAAACCTGCCGTTGCGCATTGGATCCCGATGGTTGTGTGGGTGTTGTTCGGTGTTGCGATGATCACCCCTTCGGCATCTGCCTCATTAAGAAAAAGTGCGATGTCGGGGTAATAGGCGGCTCCGGCATTTTCAGCCAATGATTTTGCCCGTGGATCCGGATCGATCACCCCGGCAAGCTGGCAGCGCGGTTCCTCGAGGATGTGCTTGACATGGCGATGACCGATAAGGCCTGCGCCGATCACAGCGATTTTTACTGGCGAATCCATGGTGTCATCTCCTTATTATGCGTTTCATATCACTGAGTCCGTTAAAGGTTCATGCGTTCTGCCCCTATAGCTTAAGCCGACAGTCCACCCACGCGCCGCCCGCCTTGTTCGATTCCACTGCGGCGTCGATAAAGCGTACACCCTGCGCACCCTGCTCGACAGTCGGATAATTCAGCCAATCCGCCGGCGGGGTAACGCCGTCTCTGCGGGCGGCTACAGCCATGGCGAACTCCATATAAAGATTGCCCCAGGCCTCGATCATCCCCTCGGAGAATCCGCGCGCCAGCCGGACGAAGCGTTCAACGCCGGGATCGATACCGCCGCCCTGTCCGCGACTCAGGACACGGTCGGGCTCGCCGTCTTCGGGCAGATACCATTGCACACCCCGGGTCTTAGAGAGCCGAGGATCTGATGACAAGGCACCGGCCACAACCTCCCAGCGATCACTGAGACGTGCCGCCATCGCCTGGGTAACGGCGATGCGGCCGCCGCCGACGATACCGATGCGAAGACGCCGGGAAAGACGAGGGAAGGAACCCTCAAACACTAAATCGGTTGGAAGAAGCCTATCCGCCACGCGATCTCCTCCTTGGATAAGAAACGTCTATCCGTCAATTCACTGAGCCACCCGACGCGCTTCCTCTTGGGCAATACGGCACCAGGTGACTACATTTTCCGGGTTGTTGCCGAGGGTGTGGTTGTCTTTCATTTTATTTCTCCGTCCTCGGTCTTGCATCCTACCATATCAGCATCGAAAACCCGATTCTGCAAGAAAGATTGTTCGTTATTGGACCGGGATCTTCCGGGATCGGACAAGCAGCAACGGCCTGTCGATCCGTTGCAGCAGGGCTGCCGCCACGCTGCCGTAAAACGCTCGAGACAAACCACCCCGGCCGTGGCTTGCGATGGCGATTAAGTCCGCGCTTTCTCGTTCCGCTGCAGCAATAATCTCTTCTACCACAGGTCCATGGGTCAAGTGTTTCGAGGCATCGATGCCTTTTTCCCGGAAGACACGTTGAATATCGGCAAGATAGTCTGTATCTCGCTTTTCCAGATCCTCTAACTCCTTTCGATGCTGTTCGAAGGGTTTTCTGCTATACGCAATTTTTTCGGGAGGGAGATCAATAACCTTCATGAAAATCACTTTGGCCTTGCATTTCAGGGCCAGATTCTCCACATGGTCTAAGATTGCCTCTGCCCGCTTCGATCGATCCAGCGGCACCAAAATTGTCTTGTACATGTTCACCTCCCAAACTTATGACCCCATGTCCCAAACGGGTAAAAAATATTTCACGGGTTACCAGCCACGAAGCTGCCAAAATGGTCAACTAGTACATTGCTAGTTTTTTTCTTGTTCTTATTAAACACCAGGCTCGTCTGATGGCAGCATTTCAATTGCCATAAAGATTCCCGGCGTAATGGTTTCGTACTGATGCCAGGGGTAATTACCCTGTTCATCGTACATTGGCTTGTGAGTTGCGCCGGGCGCTAACGGTTCCTCAAGGTATAGCGTATTGATGTCGCGTTTTAGACACTGTTGCATTTTGCCAAATCCAACAATCTGTGTATGCACTTCCTTAACCTTTTTATCGCCACAGTGTGGGTGTGATTGATGAAGACCCACATTGAGTGGAACAGAACCGGCATGATACATGCTCAGGGTAATATTCCCCAAGTTGGCTTTAGGTGAAATATAATGACT
>CALZJV010000776.1 GCA_945787595.1 uncultured Desulfobacterales bacterium
CGCACGTTCAGGTCGAAATTGCAGCCCACACCGCAGTACGAACAGGTCGTCCGCACCTTGTGTATCCGGTTGGCCTGGCCCTGGCCTAGGCTCATCTTATCATAGAGCGCGCCTACAGGGCAGAAGGCCACGCACTGGCCGCAGCTTTCGCAGCGAGCATCCAATAACAGTTGATCCGCACCGGCAACAAGTTTACTCTGGAAACCCCGATAGGCAAAGCTCCAGACATCGCGGTTTTGAATCTCACTACAGGCGCGGATGCACCGGCTACATACAATACATTTGTTCCGGTCAATGAATATGAACGGATTCGGGTCCGGATCGATGTCGTACGTGTGGCGTTCGCCGCTGTGCTCGGGCCAGGCCACACCGTAGTCATACACCAGGTCCTGAAGTTCGCAGTCACCGTTTACCTCACACGTCATGCAGTCGTTGGGATGGTCGGTGAGCAGCATCTCCAGAACAAATTTACGGGTTTCGCGCGCCTCTTGGCTCTCGGTGTCGATCACCATGCCCTCCATGACCGGCGTGGTGCAGGCCGGCTGCAATCCCTTAGCCCTCTCCACCGAAACGACACACAGACGGCACGCCCCCACGTCGCTCAAATCGGGATGATGACAGAGGGTGGGGATCATGACTCCCGCATGGCGCGCTGCTTCCAAAATAGTGGCGTCTTCCGGAACGGTTGCCTTGCGGCCGTTAATGGTTACTGTCATGGTCATGGTGTTTACCCCTATTGAACGATAATCGCATCGAATTTGCAGACTTCCTTACACAGACCACAGCGCTCGCAGGCTGCCTCATCGATCACGTGTAGCTCTTTCTTTGCGCCGCTGATGGCGTTGCCGGGGCAATGGCGGCCGCAGACCATGCAGCCGGTACAGAGCTCGGCGACAATCTCGTAGGTGATCAAAGCCTGGCATGTACCGCCCGGACAGCGCTGCTCTTCGATGTGCGCCCGGTATTCTGCTTCAAAGTGCTGTAAGGTAGACAGAACGGGTGAGGCCGCCAGTTGTCCCAGGGCGCACAAAGAGCCTTGCTGCATACCCTTTGCCAGCCACCGGATTGTATCCAGGTCTGCCGGTTTCCCTTCTCCTGCGGTAATGCGGTCCAGAAGCTCCAGCATACGGACGCTGCCGATCCGACAGGGTGGGCACTTGCCGCAGCTTTCATCACAGGTAAACTTCATAAAAAATTTGGCGAACTCAACCATACAGGTCGTTTCGTCCGCAATGACCATGCCGCCGGAGCCCATCACGGATCCGGCAGCCTGCAACGAATCGAAATCAACCGGGATATCCAGGTCCGCTTCCGGCAGACATCCCCCCAGCGGACCTCCCGTCTGCACGGCTTTGAATTTTTTGTTGTTGGGAATGCCACCGCCGATGTCGTAAATGATTTCGCGCAGGGTAATGCCCATCGGCACTTCAATCAGGCCGGTGCGGTTGACCATGCCGGTCAGGGCAAAAACGGCGGTACCGGGACTTTTTTCCGTTCCCAGGGCACGAAACCACGCCGCCCCATGATGTATGATCCGGGGAACGTACGCATAGCTCTTGACATTATTCACATTGCTGGGCTGCTCCCACAATCCGGAAATGGCGGGATAGGGCGGTCGCGGCCAGGGTTGGCCTCGATCCCCCTGGATGGAAGCCATCAAGGCGGTTTCTTCGCCGCAGACAAAGGCCCCGGCTCCTTCCTTGATGAGGATATCGAAGCTAAAATCCGATCCCAGAATATTCTCACCCAGCAGACCCAGTTCCCTGGCCTGAGCCAGCGCGATATCCAGCCGTTTGATCGCCAGTGGATATTCCGCCCGGCAGTAAATGTACCCGGCCTCGGCCCCAATGGCATAACCGGCGATAATCATGCCTTCGAGGACAGCGTGCGGGTCGCCCTCCAGCACCGAACGGTCCATAAATGCCCCCGGATCGCCCTCGTCGGCGTTGCAGATGACGTATTTGGGCCACTTCTGTGTTTTCCGGGCAAATCCCCATTTTATACCGGCCGGGAATCCGCCGCCGCCGCGCCCTCTCACTCCGGATGCGGTCACTTCCTCGATGACCTGCTCCGGCGTCATGTCAGTCAGAACTTTATGGAGCGCACGGTACCCGTCCCTGGCCCGGTAATGGTCGATGTTCTCCGGATCTACAATGCCGCAATTCTGGAGCAGGATACGCTGCTGCTTGCCATAGAAGCCTATGTCGTGCCATTTCTCGATGACCGCCCCAGTGGCCGGGTCATGATACAATATCCGCTCGACCGGCTTGCCACCGATGAGATGGTCTTCGACAATTTTCTCGACATTGCCGGGTTTGACCTGAGTATAAAACGTTTCATCCGGGTAGATCACCATAATGGGACCCTGCTCACAAAAGCCAAAGCAGCCGGTGCGTCGAACCTCTATCTGATCACTCAGGTCATGTGTATCCAACTCCTCCTGCAGCGCCTGACGCAACTCTGCGCTGGCCGAGGAGGTGCATCCGGTTCCCATACAGATAGCCACCCACCTGTGCTCCGGATTGGTGACCGCATTCAGGGCCTCTGCCGGTACGGGCGTCAGACTTTGTTGTAGGTTCATAGTTCTAATCCTATTCCGTTCTCAGGCCTGAATGGCCTTTTGGGCATCCTCGATGTATTTTTTTACCCTGCGTACCAGCATCTCCGGCCGCATCCGCCCCATCACTTGCTTGTCGAGCACAGTCACAGGCGCCAGGGCAC
>CALZJV010000777.1 GCA_945787595.1 uncultured Desulfobacterales bacterium
TTATTAAATCTTGCAAACGCTATTAGGAAATGGACAATTATTTTCAGCCGTCATGATTATCATAGGGAGCACTGGTGGTCCAGTCCGTTCAATTAAAGTCCTTCCCTAAAATCCTTCTATAAAGGCCAGCAAAATATCAAAGATTTTCAAGGTTTTTACTAAAATGTGCGGACAGATTTAAGGTTAGCTGTACAAATATACAATAGCATCAGAATATTGGCAGGATTTGACTAGGGCCCGCAATCCAAAATCGACGCATCATGTGGATTAGATTTTTGAGGTATAAAAATGTTTGAATATGAATCTTAAACCAAATAAAGACTGTGAAAGGCTATGATGATATCGGTTTTATATCCGCTGATGGTGACGGCAAATGAACAAATTTACCCGGCGTGAAATTTTACAATTTTTTGGTATGTTATTTCCAGCAACTCTACTTGGTTTTCGGGAAAAAGATTCCTTTGACGAAGAACTGGTTTGTGTGCACATTTTCCAGCCTGCGTTTCGAATACCTGAGCCATTACTAACACAATATAGAACTATACCTGAAAGGAATAAATTGAAAAATTTATTTCAAGTAGGCATACCAGAGCTTCTATTATGCACTACTGAAATAAAATTTCTATCTGCTTTTCAATACTTTTGGCCGATTACTCGAAGCGAGTTTCAAAGCAGCTACAAACAGATTTCTATAGAATACAATAAATTGGAGCTGAATGAAAAAAAAGACATTTTAGATTTTTCAAGATATTTAGAAAGTAATTGGATTGGATCAAAAAAGGAAGATACAAAATCGGCCATTATTTTCACATATAATGATATGACAAAATTCTTTGCTTCAGAAATAATTAGTCAATGGCAAGGATTCGGCATAAAAGAATTAGTGTTGTTTAAAGACCCGTCGAAAGCACCCTATTTATGTTCTTACCCATCCTTACAGAAAGGTTTTAAGCGTCCACCACCGATATAATCATTCTTAATTGCAGATTCTCAGGTGTATTCTTCAAAAAACGATCATTCCAGTATCATTATCCTATTCTTGACTCCTATTTTACCTAAATATTTAAGCAATCCCAGATGTATGCTTCACTACCTCATAAGGAAACCATGCGGTTGATATTGTTCGATATGGTGCTGTGTGAAATTTTAGAAATGTCAGAAGTAAGCTGTAATAAATTCGGTGTTTTACGGAAGTGTGAGAGCAGGAAATCTTTAGTTTTAGCCAGATCCAAATTTGTTATATTTTTTGATGCAATATATAAAAGGACACTAAACATACTTTGGCAAGTACATAAAATGGCCCAGGGAAGAGTTTAATGCACAAAGCTTTGCTAACCACGCCTTTAGAAGATCAGAATGTTCAGTGCCAAGTTTGCCGGCGACGATGCAGGGTCTCGCCCGGAAAGAGCGGATTTTGCAAAACGAGAAAGAATGTAAAAGGAAAATTCTATTCCTTGATCTATGGGCGGGTATCCTCCATCCGGGTATCGCCCATAGAGATTAAGCCCATGTTTCATTACTATCCAGGAACTAAATGGCTGTCATTGGGGAGCCTGGGATGTAATTTTCTTTGTCCAGGATGTCAAAATTGGGAAATCGCCCATGCCGATGTGGAAAGAGAGTTCTTTTCTGCCCGTTACATCAATCCGGAGAAGCTGGTACAGCTCGCTTTAGAACAAGACTGCAAGGGCATTTCCTGGACATATAACGAACCCACCCTATGGTTGGAATATACCTTGGATTCGGCAAAGATAGCCAAACGAAATGGCCTTTTAACCAACTTTGTAACCAATGGATATATTACACCAGAAGCCCTGGATCTTGTGGGTCCTTATCTGGATGCCTACCGGGTTGATTTAAAGGGTTTTTCTAATCAAGTATACGGACGTCTGACACCTTCGGTGGAATTTCTGGGCGTATTGGAAATCATCAAACGGGCCAAAGATAAGTGGGATATGCACATAGAAATCATCACCAACTTGATCCCGGATATTAATGATGATGAAAATGAATTGAAGGATATGGCACGGTGGATTTTTCGGGAACTGGGTCCGGATACACCCTGGCACGTCACCCGTTTTATGCCGCACCTAAAACTCTCTCAGCTTGTCCCCACTTCCGTATCCAAATTGGAAAAGGCAAGGGAAATCGGAATGGAGCATGGTTTAAAGTATGTTTACTTAGGAAATGTGCCTGGCCACCCATCAGAGAATACGTACTGTCCCGGGTGTGGAAGACTTCTCATCAGACGCCTCAATTATCAGATTCTGGAATATCAGATTAACGGAAATCGATGCCGGTTTTGCCGTGAAATAATCGCCGGATACTTTGAATAGGTAACCCACAAAGCTCGCCGGCGGCGGGGAGCTTCATTACACAGCAGCTATAAATGATTTCGGAAAATATTAAATCGCGGAAACATTTGGCATAATTTCTGCCTGTTTTCAATTAAAGCTTGAAAAAAAAGTTCTTTGATATTAATATGTCCTAACGCGATTAAATGCCGCCCAACTTCAACACATCTTAAAACAACCACGTGATGGCTTAAGGCCACCAAAGGTTACATTTTATAAATGGAGGTTTGAGGTGGCATTAAAAAAGGCTTCTCGGATGTCCGTGCATCTTTTCTGCTGGTCTGTGCAACATTAATTCAAAATGGCGGCACCGGCGAAAATAACGGCGTTTTGAGAAACCTCATTATC
>CALZJV010000778.1 GCA_945787595.1 uncultured Desulfobacterales bacterium
ATCGTCGAGGATCTCCTCCAAAGATTCCAGGACATCAGGCTCATCATCAACAACGAGTATCTTTTTGCCTTTTAAATCCACCTTGCCGGCCATGATTGCTATTCCCCCTTTTTTCCATGCATTCGGAAAAATATAAAGTCTGTCACACTTAGCAAAAAGCTCTTGAAATGGTCAAGCCTATAGTTTCGAGCACTCCAGAGTATTTTAATATTCCAATTGGGATGAAGTCCCTAACTTGCTAAATCGATTGATAAAAATTCATGGCAAGAATGTCTTGCTATTTTTCAAAAGCCGTGGTAATTTGTGATATTTTGAGTATATACTCAAAACCGTTTCCCAAAATGTATGCAGGCAACCTTTGACATGAAAGTGCCGAGTAACATACACAACAAACGGTCGATTTAGGGCAACCAATCGCCCAAAGGAGGAAAAAAATGGCTTTAATGACACCCGAACAATTTGAAGTGAGTTTGAAAGAGCTTAATCCAAGGGTATTTATGAATGGGAAAAAGGTGGATAATATCCTTGAAAACAAAAATACCAGAACCGTAATAGAGGCCAATAAGGCCAGCTATAAATGGGCCTTGGATCCAAAGTACAAAGATATCATGTCCTGCCATTCTCCTCTTATAGATGATGTCGTCAACCGCTATACCCATGTGAGTACCAGTATTGATGATTTGGTAAAAAAGGCTGAAGCAGGTACCTTTACTGCCGAAATGCTGGGGACATGTATCTACCGGTGTGTAGGTTACGATGCTTTTCATTCCCTGGCCAGCACCTGCTGGGAGATGGACAGGGATTTGGGCACAGAATATCATCCTCGTTTCAGGGAATACCTCAAGATGGTGCAGAAAAAAGATCTCTCCGTAGCAGGAGCACTCACTGAGCCAAGAGGAAAGCGCAGTCAAAAAACTTTGGACTGGCCCGATCCATATCTTTCGCTAAAACTGGTGGATAAAAATAAAGACGGCATCGTGGTCCGCGGGGCCAAGATAAATATCAGTGGACCATTTGCAAGCCATGAACTCGTAGTTTTGCCCCAAGCCGCCCACTTCGAGGGCGAGGAAGACTATGCCATAGCCTTTGCAATTCCTACCGATGCCAAGGGTATCACCTATGTCTGCCAGTATTCCCCGTATTCAGCGGAGAGGGATCAGGCAGATGATCTTGAAGAGCTTGGAAATCCTGTTTTTGGCCAGAGAGAGACCTCCATGGTCATCTTTGAAGACGTTTTTGTGCCCTGGGAACGGGTTTTTCACTGTGGTGAATATGATTATTCCATTAAACTTGTGACCCGCTTTGCCAAGACCCACCGCATGACCTGCGGAGGCACATGCAAGGTGGGATTCATGAACCAAATCATCGGAGCATCAAAACTCATCCAGGAATACAAGGGTCTTGAAAAGGCCGCCCACATCAATGACCAATTGATGGAGATGGTGGTACTGCGAGAAACAGGCCGCGCCTGCGGCATGGCATCTGCCGCAAAAGGTGCGGAAGAACCTGCCGGGTCGGGCGTCTTCGTGCCGGATGAGCTTATGAGCAACGTTTCAAAATTAAATATCTGCAATGCTTTCTGGCGGGTTATGGCTCTGGCCGGCGACATCGGCGGTGGCCTGATCGTCACGATGCCTTCGTTGAAAGAACTGAAAAATCCTGAAGTAAAGGATTATGTAGAAGAATTTTATAGCTTCGGTTCTGATGAACCAACCGAAAATATCATGAAAGCCCATAAACTCCTGCAGCATTGGGCGGCCGGCCAGCATGGCGTAGCCACCTGGCATGGTGCCGGACCGGTTATGGCCAATAAGATCATGTTGCAACGGGTTATCGACTACGAGCATGATAAAAATATTGTCAGGCAGACATTAAACATTAAAGAAAAAAAGAAGGATGAATAGTGGCGTCAGCGAACCCGGGGAAATGGAGGATTGATCGAGGGCTGATCGCTTGAATAATTGGTTTTGGGGTTCATTAGGGATTTTTGCTTATGCCAATTTACGAATATCAGGCGTTAACCCCTGAATATGCCTGCAACGAATGCCGAAACGGTTTTGAGATCTTGCAGCAGATTCATGACAAGCCTTTGACGTATTGCCGACACTGTGGCAATAAGGTCAAAAAGATCATCTCGTGGTGCCGCTCAGCGGTTATGGAGACATCCGAAGAACATGTCCGCGTTTCAAATAAGATAACCGAGTATGAAAAATCGAGAATGTGGAGTCACGCCGCTGAATTAGCGGACAAACACTCAGAAAATATCAAAAACAAAAGTCTCAAGATCAGAGCCCTCGAGAATTATAAAAAAGCGGGGTACAGTACCGATTCCCTCGCCAAGCATGCAAAACTCGAGGATAATTTTTAGGGCCCCAAACGCCGGGCATGGCGGTGCGAGATCCATCGATCCTGACATATCCGGCAGGAAAATATGGTCAGAGGCTGCCTATAATTAGGCAGGTGTTCACGGGTTCAAAGGTTCAGGGGTTCAAGGTTGCATTCTCGTCCCTGGACTGCATTTGGGACGCGTAATTACGAGAAAAGCGTCAGCTTCGTCAGGTCTAATCCAAAATTTGAAGCCAAATTGGCAAATATTTGGGATAAGTATGATTTTTAACTAGGACTTCGGGTCTTTAATGCCTTCTTTGTCCTTAACCCTGAACGTTGAACCCTGAACCTGTGAACGATTACTA
>CALZJV010000779.1 GCA_945787595.1 uncultured Desulfobacterales bacterium
TACCCAACCCTCCACGTTAACATTGGTGCCTTTTTCACCCGGGTGCCATTTCTCATGGGACCCAACCACTTTTTTCATACCGGGAACATCTGCACCGTAAGGCGCGATGGGATGTACGCCATAGGTACCTTCAGCGGCACCGCCACTCAAGGTAATCAAGGTCTCCTCAAAATTCCGGATGTTGGAAATAAATTTGGTTTTAAGGCCGAGGGCCTTGGCATTTTTAAGTATGACGGCCCCGTTCATTGCGGTGGAAGTGATATAGGCATAATCCGGATCATAGCGGGACATATTGGTCAGCTGAACCGTGGCATCCTTGGTGGGCCAGTTGATGACCTGATCCGGCCCCACATCAACACCGATTTTTTTGGCATAATCTTTACCGACTCCCAGGATATCCCGGCCGTATTTGTTGTCCGGATACAGGTAACAAAACTTTGGTTTGCGGGTGGAATCTTGCCAGGTCATGCGAACCCATTTAAGGGCGATGCGCCCCATCGTCCCGTAGGAAGGCGAGACAAAGAAACTGAAGGGAGTCTTTTCAGGATTTTGGAATTTTGATGTAAACGAGGCCGCAATGGTCGCCACCCCGTCGGCAACAATTTTCTTTATCAGGGTCATGGTCGTACCGGTCGACTGGATGTAAAGTCCCAACACTTTCTCCGAGTCTACCAGCCGGTTGTACCCGGCCACACCACGGGGAACTTTGTACCCGTCGTCAATCACGATTAACTTCAGCTCCTTGCCGTTGATGCCGCCATTTTCGTTGACCCACCGCATCGCATCCAATTGGCCCTTAACCTGGTTCTTTCCCCAGTCCGAGGTGGGGCCGGAAAGATCAATCAATACCCCCCACTTAATGACATCGGCCGCAGCGACCTGATTCGACCACGGACCCCCAGAAAATGCCACAGTGATCGCCAGGATGGCGATTAGAATTGTCCATTTTTTCATGATTCGTTCTCCTTTCTTGTTGTATTTACAGAATTGAACATATGTTAATACGAAAACGGCCACAGCTTCCAGTAAGCCCGGATCGTCCGCCAGCGGGCCGCCAGACCGTCCGGCTCGAAAATGAGAAACAAAATGATGACCAGACCAAAAACAATCTCCCGGATGGATACAAACCAGGTGATATGATCGGGATAAGCCGTATTCAATGAGGTGGTGACGACTTCAAGCATCCTTTCAAGAATAAACCAGAACCCCACCCCGAAAATACCGCCGACGATGTGCCCCAATCCGCCGATAATACACATGGCCAGATAATCGACGGATTGACCGATCGTAAAGGATTCGTGGGTATAATACACATGGCCAGATAATCGACGGATTGACCGATCGTAAAGGATTCGTGGGTAATCACCTCAAGATTTTGAGCCATTAACGCACCGGCCACACCGGCAAAAAAAGATGCTACCGCAAAAGACATCAGACGGTATTTAAACAGGTTCACTCCGATAACTTCAGCGGCCAGGTAGCGGTCCCGGATCGCGACAAATGCACGGCCGGATCGCGAGCGTATGATATTTTTTATCACCACCGTAGCCATCACTACCAGAATGAAGGTGAGATAGTACAGATGAATCCGATCATCGAAATGAAATGGACCCAAGCTGCCGGGCTCTACGTACATCCCTTCTACCCCACCGGTTAATTTGTCCCAGCGTCGGATGGTAAATTCAATGATGAACTGGGCCGCTATGGTGGCCATTGCCAGATACAACCCGCGCAATCTGAGTGAAGGGATACCGAATATCATGCCGATCAAGGCCGACATTGCGCCGGCACAAACCAGGGAGACACTAAAGGGCACCCCGTGGCTGACAAGAATCGAGCTGGTATAGGCCCCTACTCCCAAAAATGCGGCATGGCCCAGCGAAATCTGTCCGGTAAAACCGGTCAGCAAATTCAAGCCGTGACAGGCGATGATGGCAATGCCCACCTCGATCATCGTTGAAATCATATACTTAGAAGCAACGAAAGGAAACAGAACACAACCCGATAAAAAAGCAATTAACCAGATCCTGACAAACCAGGTTTGGAAGATGCGCTCATCCGTACGATAATTTTCGTGATATAATCCAGCAGGCATAAATCAACAGCTCATTCGTTTCTTTTCTCAATTCGCAAGCCTGATGCTCGAATCTCGAACCACTAAACTCGTCAGGCACCTTCCGTAACTTTATATCAGAGGACAGAAAACAGAGGTCAGATTCCGGAAATCAGATTGCATCGATCGTTCATTACCGCAAACCTTTTGATTCTCCTGTCTCTTCCATTGAGCGATGCCTTGCGCTATGCGCTATGCCCTTTTAGCCCTCAACTCACACAATTCCAACTTCCCCATTCCAAATTCAAAATTCAACATTCTGAATTCAAAATTCCCCTTTCCAACTTCCGCATTCCGACTTCCGCATTCAATTAGACTCTTTCGATCTCTTCAATGCCAAACAGCCCGTAGGGCTTGATCATTAAAACCAGCACCATCACTATGAAAGGGAAGACTTCGTTGATAGCGGGAATATATGGGTCTAAGTATCCGGCCGAAAGAAATTCGAGCACGCCGACGATCAGGCCGCCGATGATAGCCCCGAGGATGCTGTCGAGCCCGCCGAATATGACAGCCGGCAAAACCTTCAACCCTAAGTGGCTGAGTTCCACCCCGACACCGCCGATATTGCCGATCAGGATGCCGCCGATGGATGATACTACCGCCGCAATGCACCAGCTCATGGCAAACACCCGTTTGACCGAAATCCCCATGCTCTGGGCCGCCGTTTGGTGATCCGCCACGGCCCGCATAAAAATACCGGTGCGCGCATACTTGAAAAAAACAGCAAAAAAGGAAAGCAACACGACCGAAATCCCCATGCTCCAGAGATACAGGTAGGTAATCTTCACCCCCCACAGATCGATGGGTTGGGTGGGAAAAATATTGAACTGGCGGATATCATTGCCCCACAGCATGATGACCAAACCGCGCAAGATATAGGTCAATCCCAGGGTCACCATGATGATGGAAATGATGGGTTCCCCGATTAAGGGTCTGAGCACCAGCCGCTCAACAGCAAGCCCCAGAATCACCGAAAAGACCATAGTGATGAGAAAAGAAGCAAAGAAATTGAGCCCGAAATCCAGCGTCATCGAAAGGCAGATGTAGGCACCCACCATCATAAATTCGCCCTGGGCCAGATTCAAAATAGAGGTGGATTTGTAAATCAAAACAAACCCGAGTGCCACCAGCGCGTAGATCGAGCCCATGGACAGGCCTGTTATGAGAAACTGCATAAAAAAGAAAAATTCGTTTTGCACCTACAGCCCTCCTGTAAAAATTCGTTTTGCACCTACAGCCCTCCTGTAAGGCGTGCCCAGAAACCTTTCTTTTTTAAAAGATCCTCATAGGCCCCCACCGGTTTCATGGCACGCATAATGAGATTGGTACGCAGTGTGGCGGTTTTTCCATCCTGATAACGAATGACCGTCTCAATAGGAAGCTCGGCCACATCGCTGTAAAGGGTGGCAATCTCTTTGGCATATTTTTGGTTGATAAATTTTCGGCGAATTTTTTTAGTACGGGTCAGTTCCTCATCATCCGGATCCAATTCCTTGTAAAGCAAAAGAAATTTTTTAATGCGAGCTTTTTCCGGTAAGGTCGCATTCACCCGGACCACTTCCCGCTCAATTAAATCATAAACTTCCACCTTACCCGCCAGATCCGAGTAAGTGGTATAGATAATTCGGTTATCTTCAGCCCACTTGCCCACATGTTTGTAGTCGATGCAGATCATGGCCGTGACATTATCCCGATCATGTCCCAGAACGACTGATTCAACAATGTAAGGACAAAATTTAAGCTTGTTTTCAATGAACATCGGTGAAAACTTGGCCCCGCTTTTCAGATGCATCAGGTCCTTAACCCGATCGATGATCACCAGATGGCCGTCGTCCGTAAAATAGCCGGCATCTCCCGTGTGAAACCATCCATCGATGATAGTGCTTTGTGTCTCCTCCTGGTTTTTCAGGTATCCCTGAAACAGGCCGGGCCCCCGGGATAAAATCTCTCCGACACCCTCTGCATCAGACTCAAAAATCGAAATTTCCGCTGCCGGTACCGGAATTCCTACTGAATCAAAATTGATATCACCGTCGCGGTGAATTGTTGAATAGCCGGCAATCTCCGTCTGTCCATAAATCTGTTTGAGGTTGACGCCCAGGGCATGAAAAAAACGAAAAACATCGGGTCCTAAAGCGGC
Organism: uncultured Desulfobacterales bacterium; assembly: GCA_945787595.1. The sequence goes on from CALZJV010000779.1 coordinate 4,257, forward strand.
CCCGCCTGTCATGGCCGATCGAATCCGGCTGAAACCCAATCGATCGCGCAATGCTCTGAACATGGCAGCATACGCAATCCAGTAAAGAAGTTTCCATCCCGGCGAGGGCTTCTTTTTTTCAAATTTAAAGTCCGCCCAGCGGTAGCCGATGGGCAGGCAAAGATCGTAGATAAGTTTTTTAAAAAAAGAAGCGTCCAAATGCTTGACCATAACCTGACGTGAGATCCCCTCCCATAATCGGGGGGATGCCACCACCAGGCTGGGTGCAATTTCATATAGGTCCGCCATCGCAGATTCCGGCCCTTCCGGGAAATTAACCGTATACCCTGCATAAAGAGCGGAGAAGACGCTCATGGTCTGCTCCACTATCCAGGGCAGCGGGATAAACGAAAGAAATTGGTCGTCCGGATGCTTGGGATCCACCTCGTGCAGGGAGGCCACCATGCTAAGGATGTTTTCATGGGTCAGCAGGGTCCCTTTGGGATTGCCGGTAGTACCCGATGTGTAGCAGATAATGGCCAGATCGTCTTCCTGAATAGCGCGGACATTTTCATCGAAGCGTTGTGGTTCTTTTTGATGCAATTGAAGACCCAGACGGTCAATGTCGATAAAATCGGCCAGAAGGTCCATTTCTTCATAATCCCATAGACCTTTGGGATCAGTATAGATGATCTTTTTCAAACGGGGCAGTTGGTCTTTTAGATCCAAGATCTTATCTACCTGCTCCTGATCCTCGGCCACAATCATGGCAGCTCCGGAATGATTAATGATGTAAGCAACCTCGCTGAGAATGGAGTCTTGAAAAATACCGAAAGGTATCGCACCGGCTGCCTGGGCCGCCAGCTCGGAATAAATCCATTCCGGGCGGTTGCCGCAGATAATTCCGATGCTTTCTCCGGGTTTGAGGCCAAGGGAAATAAGTCCCAGAGAAAAATTGCGCACGCGTTCCAGGTATTGCAGCCAGGTGACGGACTGCCATATACCGAATTCTTTTTCCCGCAGGGCCACCCGGCGATCGCCGAATCGATGAGCATTTCTGACCAGCAAGCCGGGAAGGCTCTTTGGGGTTTTATTCGCAGCGGGACTTAATTGATTCATAGTCGTTTGAAATTAACGCCTTATTTACTAAAAAATGAGCACACCGATAATTTCACGGATCTAATACCCAAAAGAAGGTAATCCACATTGCGGGCTTTAAATTTCAATTAATTCCGGTGCATTGGAGTACTGGAGTGTTGGAGTAATGGCTAAAGGTTTGATATCTTTTTTTCAATACCCCAATACTCCATCACTCCAGTACTCCAAGATCAACACTTTAAAGAACTCCCGGCAACCTTAAAATTACCTTTTTATGGGTCATAGTCCCGTAATCTTATGCTAAAGTCGTGAATACGCTTTTTCATCTTCACCCAGGTAAGCACGGACCACCTGAGGATTTTCCTGTATTTCCCGGGGTGAGCCTTCGGCAATTTTTTGCCCGAACTCCAGTACACACACCCGTTTTGAAATATCCATGACCACACCCATATCATGTTCCACCAGAATAATTCCGACACCCCACATTTGATTTACGTTGAGGATAAACCGCGCCATGTCCTCGGTTTCCTCGAGGTTCATGCCCGCCATGGGCTCGTCCAGCAGGAGTACCTTGGGCTGCATCGCCAGAGCTCTGGCAAGCTCGACGCGTTTTTGAAATCCA
>CALZJV010000780.1 GCA_945787595.1 uncultured Desulfobacterales bacterium
CAGCCACATCGACACTTTCCCGGGTCATGGCGATTTCCTTGTTGGATGCGATGAATACCGGGCAGCGAAATTTTTCCGCCAGATTAAAGGCCTGTATGGTCAATGTGAAGCAGTCGGCCGCGTTTACCGGCGCCAGCACAATCACCGGCATGCCCCCGCTGTTGCCCCAGCGCAAAAAATTGATGTCGCCGTCGGCGCCCCGGGTAGCTGACCCGGTGGACGGTCCCAGCCGCTGCACATCGACGATCACGATGGGGATTTCGCTGCCGACAGCGAATGAAATCTGCTCACTGTAGAGGCTGATACCCGGTCCGGAGGTTGCCGTCATCACCTTCAGCCCGCTCATGGACGCTCCCAGGCAGGCGCCGATGGATGCGATTTCATCCTCTGCCTGGAGGCAGACGCCACCCACAGATGGCAGCAGGTTAAGCATATAGTTTAAGACCGTGGTTGCCGGCGTAATCGGGTATCCGGCAAAAAACCGGCATCCGGCCGCCAGCGCCCCCCTGGCAATGGCTTCATTGCCTTCCATTAGACTAAGAGACATTATTGCTCCTTAAGTCTTCAATCTTCAATCTTTAATATTCAATATGCTCGACAATACCGCAACTTTTAAACCTTGCCAAGAATAAAAGGAAAGGACGTAACCGTTCACGGGTTCGGGGTTCAAGGGTTCAGGGTTCATGTCAAATCTGACCTATTGATTCGTGAGCGCTGTGACCTGCCGCGCCAGTGCCGCAGCAAGCTGCAGGGAACTAGACCCCAGTAGAGATTAAATTGACGGAGCGAAGCCTCCGGCTCGTAGGGGATTTAGCGCCTACGCCTCGGAGAGCGACATCCACAAATATTCAATCGTCAATATTCAATATTCAATTCCGGTTTATCCGGGTGGGGCGTTGCCGGAACTCATTTTGTATCTGCCGATCAGCATCAAATATTTGTCCCTGAGATGAGGAGATATAACCTGAATGATCTCCATAAAGCCGCCTCGGACGAAGCGAACAGCGAGGATCATGATGGTAGCGAAAATAAGAAGACTGTAACCGCCCACCCAGCCCCTGAGAAATTCTGCCACGATGACCACAAAAAACGACCCCAGAATCGGACCGTAGACGGTACCCAGCCCACCGATAATGACGATCAAGCAGACTTTACCCATCTCATCCAGGCCGCCAATGCTGGGATCGACCAAACTGAAATAATGAGCGTAAAAAGCGCCCGCCGCTCCGGCCCAGGCACAGCCGAAGGCAAAACCGAAAACCTTCCAGAATCTGGTTTTAACCCCCATGCTTTCAGCGGCATCAATATCGTCCCGAACCGCAAAAAGGTAGAGGCCCCAACGCGAGTGGTACAGGAGTGCTGAGACAACAAAGGCGAGTGTCATAAGCCCCAGTCCTATAAAATAGCCAACCAATTCGGCATTGGGCCCGGAAACAAATGAGGGCGCCAGGAATCCTCCGCTACCGCCGGTGATGTGGTGCTCGGCTTTAAGGACCACATTGACGACTTCCGCAAACGCCCAGGTCACCAGGCACAGGTAAAAGCCGCGCACCCTTAAAATGAGCAACCCGATCAGAACACCCATAAATCCTGCGGCCAGGCCGCCCGCCAGGAGGCCCAGAAAAGGTGACAGACCAACATGCTCGGCCAACAAGGCCGAGGTGTATCCCCCGATGGCCGGAAAGGCGACGTGGCCATATGAAAAGAGTCCCGTATAGCCGAAAATGATATTCCAGCCGATGGTCAAGATCGCATAGTAGCAGAATATGCTTACCACCGTTGTCCACACCGAGGGTAAAACCCACGGTGCCAGCAAGCCCAATGCGATCATTGCGACGGCGACGATAATCTCGTTTCTTTTCATAAGACAATCAACCCGCTATTTTTGTCCGAAGAGCCCCTGGGGCCTGAACAATAGAAAAAAAGCCATCATCAAAAAACCGATGGCGTCCTTGTAGGCCGACGAAATGTAAAAAGCGCCCAAGGTCTCGGTGACGCCCAGCATCAACCCGGCTACCAACGCGCCCGCGATAGAGCCCAGGCCGCCAATGGCCATGACTTCATAGCTTTTAACCAGCGGAGAACCGCCGATAGTGGGCGATAAGGTAAAAATAGGGGCAACCAGGGCACCGGCTGCCCCTGCCAGTGCGCATGCCACACCACAGGAAATCCAACTTTCCTTACCGATATCCACCCCGTTTATCTTAGCGCCTTTACGCGACAAGGTGGTGGCCCTCCAACCGCGACCCCGCCACGACTTCTTTATAAACAGGGCCAGGCCTAAGACCAGCAAAGCGGAAACAATACCGGCCAGCACCTCGTTGCCGCTGATTTTGACACCCAGGATGTGGACGTCAGCGGGAATATAGTCGGGTGGTTTATGACGAAAAGGTCCGAAGACTTTGATCGCCAGTTGCCGAAAAAAGAGCAGCAATGCAAATGTCATGATCAGGGCATAATCCATCGGCTTTTCAATTTCCTGCGTATGAATGGGGCTCAAAAGCAGTTTCTCGACCACAGCACCGAGTAAAAAAGTGATGGCGATGGCCGCGGGCACTGCTAGATAAAAGGGCAATCCCAGCAGAACCATCGAATAGTAAGCCATGTAGCCCCCGATCATATAGAACTCGCCGTGGGCAAAATTGATGATCCGCATGACGCCGTTTAAAAGCGCCAGCCCGACACC
>CALZJV010000781.1 GCA_945787595.1 uncultured Desulfobacterales bacterium
TTTTGGCGCTTTCCAAAATCCTGCTGTATTTGTTTCTCTCAAGTGTCGAATCCAGGCGCGCTGCGGGGATGTTGTTTTCCAACAAAAAATCCAGCTGATCTTTCATCAGGGACAGCAGGGGCGATACCACCAGCGTCATGCCGGGCAATAACAGCGCCGGCAGTTGATAACAAAGGGATTTTCCGGCGCCGGTCGGAAAGATGGCGGCCGCGGATTGACCTTCCACTACTTTATGGATGACGTCCTCCTGACCCTTTAAAAATGAATCAAACCCGAAATGTTTTTGTAACAGTTTTTTCAACATAATGTGTCCTTTCTATCGATATCGTCTTCTCGAGCTCTGTCTCGCTCGATAGATTTTTTCTGTGAAACCGCCCTGCTCTAAAAATTGCTTCTCCAATTGCCGCAATTGCTGGTCCAGCAGGAAATTGGTCTGATGAATCAGGCAGATCAGAGCATTGGCAGCAACTTCGGGCGGAACGCCCTCAATATAGGGCCTATAGGTCATATAGGACCTATTAACCGCGTAAGCGAGCTCTCGGATCTTTTGTGCTTGGGGATGGTTTTTTTGCCAAAGCGGCAGCTTTCGTTGCCGTAGGAAGTCATGATAGTCGAGCAGCAGCTCTTCCAGGCTGGCGCGGGCCACTCCGACCAGTTTCAATTCGAACTTTTTGGATGTGCCGGAGGCCATGCTGCCCTCGGCAATGTTCTGCTTGCCGCTACGGGCGGCCTGCACCATTTGATCATGGGTGCGGGAGCGGCGGCCGATCCAGCGGTCGCAGAATATCACGGTCGCATCATAAACAATTTCAGACATCTGATACGACTTGAGGTTGCGAAACCCGCCGTGAGCATCGATAAAACCGTCAGGTTGATTCATATCTAAAGCTCCTGGTTAGTGTCGCAATTAAGGATTTTCTTCTCAAGTGCTGCTGCTTCGGCAAAATTAAGTTTCATATCAAATGGCTTGGAAAAATCCTGAGGCACACGTTCACTGACCGCCCATCTGATCCTGTTAGCAATGCTTTCCCCGATACCGTCTACGGATTGCAATTCGCTGCTGCTGGCAGAAATTGCGGCCTCAATACTGCCAAAACGATCCAGAAGCCGCCCGGCCCTCTCCTGACCGACTCCCGGCAACCCCTGCAAAATGAAAAGCTGTCTTTTCCGTTTAGTTTTCGGTTTATAGCCATGCCGCTGCATACCGCCCTTGGCCATTGATTCTATCTGGCGGCCGATATAAACCATTAATTTAGCGGTTTCAGAAGAATCTTTAGACCGCAGGACCGGTATACCCAATATCAGGGCAACGGTGATCAGCGCCCCTTGCATGGCCTCTCTTGTCATTCCTACTTCGACTGTATCACCGACCGTACCCTCAAGAATCAAAACACCCTCAGACTTGGAATTTGCCAGCCAAATCATTTGCTTAAAAAGCCTGCCGTCAATAATCGATACCGCAAAGTCTTTTAATGTCTTTCTTTCAACGATCAGCCGGTTTTCAATCTGATAATCACCCAAAGAAAGCCGGCGAATTTTTACCTTAACATCTTCAATTTGCAATAGGGACTTTATCACTTCGCTTCTACATTCGCGGTCGTCGGCAATGATATGGATTGGAAGATGGTTTTTTAGCATATCAGCTTTTCGCTTTTTGCTTATTTCACTGTGATTGTTTTAATTTTTAAAACCGTTTTTTTATCCAACAAACTAAAATGCTTTTTCAAATTATTATTTACAAGATACTATATATTGCATTAATTATTTTTATATGTCAATCATTTTTTTGCAAAATACAATATATTGCAAAATTTTAAACGAATTTATCAGATTTTTATTGCAGTCTATCATATACTGTGATATTAAAAATCTATCATGAAGCTCAAAAAGATAGCAAAAATCCAAAGCGGTTATATTAGCCGCGGGAGAATTGTCCCCCGCGAGGACGGTACATGTCTTCTAATGCAGGCAAAAGACGTTTCTGCGGATCACCTTTCCTATCGCACAGATGCTTTGGTTCGTTTCATGCCGACGCTGTCCGGTAAAGACTGGTTTTTGAAACCCGGCGACATCCTGTTCATGGCCCGGGGCGTCAGGAATTTCTCAGTGTTGATTGATAAGCTGCCTGAGAGCGTGTTGGCTGCGGCCTGTTTTTTTGTTGTACGGATTTCCAACTTTGAAGTTCTACCGGAATATTTGTGCTGGTACCTCAACCAGTTGCCCGTTGGGGAGTACCTCAAGCGTTTCAGCGGTCGGGGAGTTCATATGCCGGTGGTCAAACGGGTGGTTATAGAAAGCATCGATATCCCGCTCCCGCCGATTAAAACCCAAAAGAAAGTTGCAGAAATGACTATGCTGTTACAAAGGGAGCAGAATTTGTACAAAAAGTTGGCTGAAAAGCGAAAATATCTGATGACGGGAATCTGCCTGAAGGCAACTTTAAAACACGATTAAAAGAAGGTGGAAACATGAACGAACAACAAAAAAAAACTGAGATCTTCAATGTGGTCTGGCGGGCCTGCGACACCTTTCGCGGCGTTATCGATGCGTCCATGTATAAAGACTATATCCTGACGATGCTGTTCGTGAAATACCTCAGCGATATTAGAAAATACAAACTGGCCGAGTTTGAGAAAAAATATAGGG
>CALZJV010000782.1 GCA_945787595.1 uncultured Desulfobacterales bacterium
TGACCAACGTCGATTATAATTCCCTCCTGCCGATAATTATTTTTCCCGTTTGATTAAGTATCGATTATTCAGTCCGACGAAAGGAGGACATGAATGGTCACAGACAATCAAGTGAGGAATTTAATGAAGTATATACAGGAAAAAAAGACATTGGGGGTTGCTGCCGCCAAGTCCGGTATGGATGAAAAAACAGCCAGGAAGTATCGGGATCTTGAAAAACTGCCAAGCGAGATTAGAGCAGCACGAAACCGTTGGTGGCGAACTCGTGAGGACCCTTTTGAAGACTCATGGGAAATGATCAAATCATTCTTGGAGAACAACCCTGGCCTAGAAGCAAAGACCTTGTTTGAACATTTGCAGCGGCAGTATCCTGGTCGCTATCCGGATGGTCAGATTCGGACATTGCAGAGAAGGATAAAAAATTGGCGGGCAACAGAAGGTCCTGCCAGAGAGGTGTTTTTCCCGCAGGTACACAAGCCTGGCAAATTAAGCCAATCTGATTTTACCCACATGGGGAAATTAGGGGTCACGATAGGCGGCGTACCGTTTGATCACCTGATATATCATTTTGTCCTCACCTATTCGAACTGGGAAACCGGCACGATTTGTTTTTCTGAAAGTTTTGAGAGTCTGAGCGCTGGCCTCCAGAAAGCTTTATGGAAGCTTGGCGGAGTTCCGGGGGCGCATCAGACAGACAGGCTATCGACAGCAGTGAATAAGCCCGAGAATCCGGAAGAATTTACCCAACGTTATCAGGGTCTCTTGTCTCATTACAGATTGACCGGACGAAAGACCCAACCGGCGAGCCCCAACGAGAATGGGGACGTAGAGCAGCGGCACTACCGATTCAAGAGGGCTTTAGATCAGGCGTTCATGCTCCGTGGTAGTCGTAATTTTACCACTCGAAAAGATTACGAGATATTTCTTGAGGGACTCTTTGCACAACTGAACTCTAACCGGCATGATCGTTTCAAAGAAGAGCTGGCGGTATTGCGGTCTTTACCCGCCAAACAGTTATCAACCTGCACAAAATTCACGGTTGGTGTGGGGCCGAGCAGTACTATCCGGGTAAAGCACAATGTCTATTCGGTACACAGCCGACTTATTCGTGAGAAGGTGACGGTGCGACTTTATGCGGAACATCTGGAGATATGGCACGGTCAGAGCCACATAGAAGATATCCCCAGACTGCGTGGTTCGGGCAATTACCATATTCAATATAGGCATATAATCGATTGGCTTGTGCGCAAGCCCGGCGCCTTTGAGAACTATCGTTACCGCAGTGATCTTTTTCCAACAAGCCGTTTCCGAATGGCCTACGATGAACTGAAACGACATCATGCCGTTACAAAAGCCAGCAAGGAATATCTTCTGATTTTAAAATTAGCAGCCAAGGAGAATGAATCATCCGTGGATGAAGCGCTTCGCTTTTTGCTTGAACGGAGGAAATCGATATCTGCAGAAACTGTGGAGAGACTTGTCCTCTCCGGCCAAAAGCCAGCGCCGGCAACTGATGTTACAATCCCGGCGGTTGTTCTGCATATTTATGACTGTCTTTTAGGCGGAGTGGAGGTGACGGCATGATCGAAACACATACCGAACTTACCCAACACCTGAAAGAACTGCATCTTCCTACTTTTCGGGAATGTTATCAAAGTGAGGCTGATTTGGCCCGCCAGGAATCACTAACGCATGAACATTATCTCTTGGAGTTGGCCAAAAGAGAATGTGAGGAAAGGACTCATAAACGAACTGCCCGCTATCTGCGGGAATCGAAGTTGCCACTCGAAAAAAACATAGAAGTTTTTGACAGGAAACGTCTGCCGGTCAAAGTAAATACTCTTGTCAATCATCTTCTTGATGGGTCATTTCTTGATCGAAATGAAAATGTGCTGGCGTTCGGCAATCCCGGCAGCGGCAAGACCCACCTGCTATGTGCTATCGGTCAGGAGTTGATCCAGCAAGGTAAACGCATACTGTTTACTCCCTGCAACCTCCTGGTCCAGGAATTATTAATCGCCAAACGGGATTTGAAACTTGCGAGAGTGCTGAAAAAGCATTCCAAATATCATGCCCTGCTCATTGACGATATCGGTTATGTGCAGCAGAGCCGCGAAGAAATGGAGGTTCTTTTTACCTTGCTGGCTGACCGCTATGAACGAGGCTCGGTAATGTTGACAAGTAACTTGCCCTTTTCCAAATGGGAGCAGATCTTCAAGGACCCCATGACCACGGCGGCAGCTATCGACCGGTTGGTTCATCACAGCATAATTCTGGAGTTGAACTTGCCAAGCTACCGCTTAGAACAATCGAAAAAGGACAAAGGAAAAGTATAAAGAAGAGGAAAAACAAACATGGAAAATATATCACGATCAAAATCGGAGATTGAGAAAATCGTTACGATGACCCGTCTTGATCTCTACAATCATAGTCTCCCATGCGGCCCCAAAAAAATTCGGAGAAAAATGTATGACGCTGATGTGGAACCACTGCCTTCGGAGAGCACAATTTCTCGTATTCTGACACATCAAGGATTAACGTATCAAAGAACAGGCAGATATTCTGAGGAGAAAATAAATGGTTAGATGGGGTGGTCGGGAATTTTAATTGTCGGGACCGGGAAAAATAATTGTCGTTGATCA
>CALZJV010000783.1 GCA_945787595.1 uncultured Desulfobacterales bacterium
GGAAGACAACAAACAGCCGCAGTTAAAGCAATAAATCCGTTATAGAAGAAGAATTCTTCCATGACATCTCCCAATGCAATTGTCACCCCTTAAAAAGTTACATCAGGAGATGTCGGGCCTTTGGCAAAGATATAGTGCCCGCTCGGCTAGTAAAAAAGCCGGATTTTAGCACTACGTTCCCGACGATTAGGCCAAGTGCCAATAGTTCATTATTTGGAAATTCCGTATAGTCTTGAAAATTGGAATTCGTTGGATCAGTATCATTTAGACTGAATAAGATTAAAATAGAGGCCAGGACGCCGAGTGTCCCACCCCTTCTGAACATCAAATTTAATTTTTGGGAAAAGCGTATCCTATCTGTATTCATTTGTGCACCTTTCAAATTTTTTGATTACCGCGCATCGCGCAGCCTTTTTGAAAGGTGCTACGTTTGCCCGGCAGCCCTGCTGCCGTATCCCGTAATTTAAGGGGTTTAGGCCAATGGCTTTGCGTCCCGCCCTTTCGAACGGTTTGCCTTTATCAAGCTTTCAGATCGTGAGCATAATTGGTTATTCCCTTGTTCAGCAAATTGAGTGCCAAAAGAATTTTATTTTCGACTTGGCCTAACATATCAAAATAACTATATATTAAAACTACCACGCTTTGACGGAATATTGACTGTATCTTTTTTTTTATAACGTGAGAAATTTAAATTACGATATGGTAATCATGGGACGGATGGCAGAAAACAGAACAGAAAAAATCAAATGAGCCTATAAATCTTGATGAATAGATTCGCAAAGAGAAATTAAAAGACAAACGGGGATGACAGATGTTCTTGGATGGGAAGCTGCCTAAAATCCGGGCGGTTGGTCTCAGGCTGTTGGAAGATCAGGAAAAAGATATGATTTGCAGAGCTTTGGAAATAAACCTGCTGATTCAGAAAGATGCCGCCAGCCAGCGAGCTATTACCCTGCGGGCCTTAAATTATCGCATTAAGAAACTTGAAGCATATGGCAGCTTATTAGCTCCCAAAAAGGAATCCGAAGGAAGACTTTGCCTTCCTTCGGATTTCCATTTGGGGTATAATTGGCATCGTTTGTTTATATGGTTGTCGGGTTTTGTTCTCCACCGTTATCAGTACATTTCCGCCTTCCCCATTCCGACGTCCACATTTAATGTAAGATTCTACATAATCCGTGCGACTTGTGTTTCACGCGCTTCTCTCTTCTCTGTCGGCTATCCTCCCTATACATTTAAGCCCTATCCTCCGATACTGCCTAATTCTTAAAAAAAGCCCTTTTCCAACGTAAGCCAGCATCATGAGTATAAATAGGGTAAACAAATCACTGCCTCTGATTGCACGCCATAAACCGAATGCTTGATTGTCGGTAGACCGGGAGTCGGCAGTTGAGATAAAACACAGGGAAAACGGCATTAAAAAACGGCATTATCAGACCAAGCTATGTGCTTGTGATTTATTAGGAAACCTCCCAACTATGGGTGTTTATCAGTCTTAGGTTGCACTTTTCAGGGTCAAAAACACGGTGGTAAGGACTCTGGGCTTCTTTAAGCTCATATCCTTCATTATTCTCCAACCCTCTGCGGCCTATTGCCTTTGCACCCAGTTTGGCTTTGGTTTTCATCACAAATTCTTTATCACCGACAGCGATGCTTTCCGTCCATTTTGCATCGCGTCGGTTCGATCCATTTTTCAAAACTTCCTTTACCCAATTGCGATGATATTCAGATAGCTGATCGTTATCTTTGATACCAAGCAAAGCTGCCAATTTCTGCCGATTTATCAGCGAATACCGCTGCTTTGGATTTTGGATCTCATGGTATCCACAATACATCCATTCATCAGGATGTTGCACGACTCCGGCTCTAACCATATTCAGATCAATATATGCCAAGCAGCGAAGTAAATGGTGGCCAGTTTTGACGGCAGTTGCATGATATCGATCTTCCCAGAATGCTCCCTTTCGATTTTTTCTTAGGTTATATTCTCTTCCTGTTCTCCCGGCTATGAGTTGGATTGATTTTGGAATGATATTAACCTTACTGTCATAGACTAGCAAATGTATGATTTGACGTAACAGTGAAGTTTAAAATCATCAGTCCAAAACGTTTTTTGGCTTCAAACAGCCAGTGTATCCAACGTTTTTTATCCTTATCAAATTTCAACAGGAATTCTCGTTTAGGACATCGATGGGTCATTTACCCCGTTAAATGCCTGCCCAATGGAATATTAATCCCGTTCAATGCGAAGCCAATTTAACTGGGACGGAATTATTTCCATCGGGGCGGAGCCTATTTATCTGGGGTATGCCATACATAGCCAGGTAGATGATGTCTGTTTGCGCGGGCCATTGATAATTAAATTCGCCTTATTGAATAAATACCGGTCCTAATCTGATTTTCATTAAAACTACCTTTTTGCTATCAAAAAGCTTGTTCTAAGACCCTAAACAACCCCTCGTTTAGCATCTATTTCATTGATTTTCAATTAGTTAATTTGGTCCGACAAGGATTCGAAATACCTTGATTTTCAATTAGTTAATTTGGTCCGACAAGGATTCGAAATACCCCTCCTTGACAGTTCCCTTTAATCGGCCTTCCTTGATGCTTTCGACCGCCTCTTTGGGATGTATCATAC
>CALZJV010000784.1 GCA_945787595.1 uncultured Desulfobacterales bacterium
ACAAAACATATGGGGGCGTAGTTCAGTTTGGTTAGAACGCCGGCCTGTCACGCCGGAGGTCGCGAGTTCGAGTCTCGTCGCTCCCGCCATTTTTATTAAGGCTTGTCATTAGGTGAAAAGGTGACAGGCCTCTCTTATTTTATGACATATTATTTATACATAATTCAGTCCGATAGAGACGACAGTTTCTACATCGGAACTGCTTTTGCATGCCCTGCCGCATCAAGATATCGGCCTATCTCTTCGCATAACATCGCTCGTATTAGGTATATTTAAAAGCTCAAAAAATCTAGCCGATCATTGAAATCGTAGGTTTTTTTGGTTATATTAAATTCATTATGGTAAAATCGATTATAACCGGAACCGGCAGCTATATTCCGACTGTAAAAGTTCCTAACCGGCAGTTTCTTCGCAATGAATTCTATGAAGCGGACGGGACGAAGATAGCAAAATCAACAGCGGATATCGTCAACAAGCTCCAAGAAATCACCTGCATTCGTGAAAGAAGGTATATTGAAGATAGCCTAAATCTTTCCGACATTTCTTTTATGGCTGCTGAATGTGCCCTCGATGGTATCGATAGGGAAAACCTCGACTACATCATCGTTGCCCAGAATTTTGGGGAGGTTAAGGCCGATAACATAAAATCCGACATGGTGCCGACCATAGCCGCCAGGGTGAAGCACAAACTGAGAATCAAAAATCCCTATACGGTTGCGTATGATGTTCCTTTTGGCTGTCCGGGGTGGCTGCACGGGATGACCATCGCCGATTATTATATAAAGTCCGGTGATGCAAAAAAAGTGCTGGTTATCGGAGCGGAGACATTGTCGCGGGTATGCGATCCGCATGATGTGGACGGCATGATCTATTCTGATGGGGCCGGCGCCACTTTGGTGGAAGCGACAGATAAGGACTGTGGTATTCTGTCACATGTCACAAGATCGGATACCTATGATAAAGCGTATCTTTTAGGGGTCGGCAAATCCTACAATCCCAGCCATGGCGGTGATGAACTGTACATCAAAATGCAGGGACACGAGATATATAAATATGCCGTCAGAACCGTTCCCGAAGTGGTAAAACAGAGCCTGGACAAGGCTGGATTGACCTTAACCGATGTGAATAAAGTTCTGGTACACCAGGCCAATCAAAAGATGGATGAGGCGATCTTAGCGAGGTTGTTCAAGCTTTACAAAATAGAAGATATCCCCGAACACATTATGCCGATGACAATCTCCTGGCTTGGTAACAGTTCGGTGGCAACATTGCCGACGATGCTCGATCTTTTGCAGCGCGGAAAGCTGAATAACCATCATTTGCACCCGGGAGATATCGTTTTATTTAGTAATTAGTTCTAATTTGTCAAATTATCAGAGCCAAATAAGTTATTCGAGTTTCGAAAAGTTGTAATTTTAATTGAGGGAATGAGCTAAAATTTGAAATGAACTAAAATGAGCTAAAATTGTGGTATTCTGTCAATTTTATAAAAAAGAGATAGAGCGCAGCGTTTCCTTAATTTTAGGCATTTTAGGCAGTTTAGATCACGTTAGGCATTCGTTGATTCTGCTATATCAATCCGTTACAATAAGGAGCTGATGCAAAGACAAATATGATAAAGTAGAATTAGTAACTATTTGAACTTATCCTGTCCTGGCGTCGATAGTTAAAACAGCTCCGAAACCCCCTTCATTCTATCAATCACTTCATTTTTTACTTTGATGATATGTGAAGAATTTAATTTTAGCAGTTCGGCAGATTCGATTTTTTGCAGATCTTTGATCTGATTGCTGTCCGGGTTCAAATCATATCCGATGGATTTTGCGACTGCATTGGCAAAATGTACAATGAGCAATTCCCCCGGCACCTCCGCCTCTTCCGCCATATCCAGCTTTTGATGGTGCAGCGCGATGTTGATATAGCTATCCGAGTATTTCCATTTCTCAAGAAGTTTGGCACCAAACTGGCAGTGGTGCTCTGCGATTGTGCGGACCAACAGGTCGCTGGACAGTTTCCCATTGAATTTATCCTTTTGCTCCATGTCGGCAATGATTTTCAACATGGCTAACTTTCCGACATCATGATGCAGGCCCATGGAAAAAGGATCCGTCGCCAATTGAATATTTAGTAAATTAGATGTAATTTCAGATGCATAGGCGCATGCAATCGAATGCTTCGACACAATTTCCATCAGCGAACGATATTTTTTTATTTTCATCGTCGTAACATCGCTGCCTGACAGCTCATCGACGATTTGTTCCGTGACCGCCATTCCCAGGCGCGTGATGGCCTGCTCCACCGATTTGTTCGCTTCCAAGCCTTTATATTGAGGTGAGTTGGATATTCGAATCAGCTCAGTGCTTATGGCGACATCTTTTTTGAGAAGATTCACTGTCCGCTTGAAAAACGAGCCCGTTTTGTTCAGTTTCTTGAATTTAATTTTGATTTTAGGCAGGGTTGGCAGACTAATTTTTTTTCTCTCAAACACGGCAGAGATGCTTTTTACCAATAGTTCTGCGGTTGGTACCGCCGGGACGATGATGTCGTTATCTTCAACTTCTGCGACAGGTTCCTCGAAGCCAAGCTCGGCAATTTTTTTTCTTATCACTTCCGCAACGAACGGTTTTGCAATATAGTCATTGCAACCCAATTGATGGCAGGCGATGATACGATGTTTATCCCGATAAGAGGAGATCATCAGGATTTTTGCCTCCCCACCGTTTTGTATCTTGTAGTTTTTTTCTATTTCTCTGATCGACGATAAAATGCTAATTTCCGGCAAGTTGATATCTAGCATGATCAAGCCATAGGGATCCTTATTTTGACAGGCAACGTCAACCAATGTAATCGCCTCTTTACCGTTATCAACCAATTCGCATTTGCCAAAATCTTCTAAAATCAGCGCCAATTTTGTTTGGCTGATAATTTCATCCTCAACGATTAGGATTTTTCTTTTTTTTTCCTTAATAGTCGACAAGATGCCGTTATGATGGAAATATTGCTCTAATTGTCGAAATTGTTCTTCCATTTTATCCACCATGCGGCCGACCTGTTCCGGCATTTGACTGATTGCTGCCTCTTCCAGATCGGATGCAAACCCGGCCAGCCTAAAAGCTGTCAGATTGGCTGCTCCTCCTTTGATGCTGTGTGCGGCGGCAGCAATCACTTCATAGTCTTTTAGAGAGCAGGCCTTTTGGATGGCGATGATCTTGTCCCTGACGCTGCTTATAAATGCTTCCAGGACACTAAATAAAATATCCTTTTTGCCCAAGAATTCATCTATGGCCTTTTCGAGGTCCAACGGGGCCTGGCTATCCGGTGACGTTTGGGCCGAAAGGCCGACAAGTTCTTTTTCTGATTCATTATTGCGGGACTGCGGTCCGGCATCGGTCCACTCCTGCACAACAGCCAGGAGCTGGTCTCGTTGAAGCGGCTTAGCGATGACGGCGTTCATACCCTTTTGACGGCATGTATCAAGTACGCTTCCGGCGGCATCACCGGTCATTGCAATAATGGGAACCTGCTTGAATGTGGGATGCGAAAGGTGGATTTCGGAACTCGAATCGGAATTGTTTCCAATTTTATTCCGCCTGCCCTCCGGAGCGCAGGCCCCCATGGCCCCTCCGGCTTCCGGCTCGTAGATAGAGCCTACAGCTCGGAGAGGCCGGAGGCCGCTTTCCAAATTCCGAATTCTTTTCGTTGCCTCATACCCGTCCATGAGGGGCATCTGGATATCCATCAGGATAAGGTCAAAATGATTTTGCTGATACGTCTCCACAGCCTCTTGACCGTTTTTGACAATATCCACCTGATAGCCGGCATCTTCAAGGATCAGTAGCGCCAGATGCTGATTGACTTCAATGTCATCTACCACTAGAATACGGCTGCCTTGAATGGGATCCGGGGTGGTATCATGTTTTGTCACGAGCGATTTACTCCGTAATCATATATGTTTGCGGCCTAAACACCAATCGAGTGATTTTAAAATCGATCTACATTGTAGCAATCTATTGCGCAACTCTCCTCCAATAATCACTCAACCTAGATTCTAATCGGCCCCTGCCTGGGACCCTTCGAAAAACCTTATATCGGCATTTTGATTAAGAAAGTTGAATTTGTGCGCACCTTAAGCACGGGATGATCGTTATGGGGGGATTGGATATCGGGCTCAATATTCTGGTATTATGACTATTTTAGTATGGATTCCAAATTGTTAGGGCATCGGAAACCGGGGTTTGTATCCGGCATCGGACATCAGTGATAAATGCCAAAAAAAACTGATCGTTGCAACCACCGGCTGTGAGGCGCTGATTTATTGCCGTTTGTCAGCTAACTCCTGTAATAATCCTGCAGGCATTTATAGTGGACCGGCTGGCTGCTGTGCGCTTTAAGACCCCGCACGATGGCCTCGGCAGCCGAAAGGGTGGTAATAAACGGCACACGGTTGATAATCGCGGTCCAGCCGATGAAGTATTCATCCGTACGTGAGCGCTGGCCCAGGGGGGTGTTGATGACAAGATCAATTTGCCCGTTTTTAATATCATCCACTACATTGGGCCGACCCTCTCTGATTTTCAATACGGTCTTGACCGCAATTGCCCGATTTGAAAGAAATTCCGCCGTTCCCTGGGTGGCCACAATTTTATAGCCTAATTTTCTTAATCCCTCGGCAATGGGAAGGACCCGGGCTTTATCGTTGTCGTTGACGCTTAAAAACACGGTTCCTAATTTTGGGATGGTGATCCCGGCGGATTGAAATGCTTTAAACACGGCCTCACCAAATTTAGGGGCAATGCCCATGACTTCGCCGGTGGATCGCATTTCCGGTCGCAAGAAAATATCTGTTTGTCCGAAACGTTCAAATGGAAAGACGGATTCTTTAACGGCAACGTAGGGTAACTGATCCTTGAAGTTGTAATCGAGTTGAGCGAGTTTTTTTCCGGCCATCACTTCAACAGCCATTTTGGCAATGGGAATCCCCGTAGCCTTGCTGACAAAAGGCACGGTGCGCGAGGCCCTGGGATTGACTTCGATCACATATAGGGTGTCAAACATCACGGCGAACTGGATGTTGATAAGACCTTTTACGTTGAGCGCAGCGGCCATCGACCGCGTGTATTCCCTGATATCTTCGAGCTGATCGCGGCTTAACAAAAAAGGCGGCAATACCGCCATACTGTCGCCCGAATGAACCCCCGCTTCTTCGATATGCTGCATGACCCCGCAGATTTCGGTTTGCTGCCCATCTGAAATAGCGTCCACGTCAAATTCGTAGGCATCTTCTAAAAAGCGGTCCAGGAGGAGCACGGGATGCTCTTCGGAGGCCGTGACGGCATGCTGCATGTAGTGTTTCAATGACTCGATGTCGTAGACGATTTCCATGGCGCGGCCGCCCAGAACATATGAGGGTCTTACGACCAGTGGGAACCCAATGTGCTTGCCGACCTCTATGGCACCATCAATGGATGTGGCGGTACCGTATTGAGGATGGGGAATGTCCAATGAATCCAGCAAGGCCCCGAAGCGATCACGATCTTCAGCCAGGTCGATAGAATCCGGCGAGGTCCCCCAGATCGGCACTCCGGCTTTTTCCAGGGGCAGCGCCAGCTTTAACGGGGTCTGGCCGCCGAATTGAATGATGACACCATCTGGCTTTTCGAGTTCCGTAACACTTAACACATCTTCATATGTCAAGGGCTCGAAATAAAGTTTGTCGGCCACATCGTAGTCGGTGCTGACCGTCTCGGGATTGCAGTTGATCATAATTGCTTCAATGTCCAAGGATTTGAGGGCCAGAATACCGTGAACACAGCAGTAGTCAAATTCGATCCCTTGGCCGATTCTGTTAGGGCCCCCGCCGAGTATGATGACTTTCTTTTTGTCCGAAGGGATGGATTCGTTCTCCTTATCATAGGTGGAGTAATAATAGGGGGTAAACGATTCAAACTCAGCCGCACAGGTATCAACGATTTTAAACGATGGCCGCACACTGTTAGCTTTTCTGAAACTTCTGATTTCCCCTTCGCTTTTTTCGGTCAGCAGTGCAAGATGTTTATCGGAAAATCCTAACCTTTTTGCACGGGCAAGAGTCTGGGGGGAGATGCTGTTTCGTTTTTTGTACTCTGCGACGATCTTTGTTTCAAATTCGGTGAGCTGGTACAGATTCTCAAGAAACCACAGATCGATTCCTGAAACTTTTGATATTTCTTCGCGGGAGATTCCGTTTTTCAAGGCCTGCCAGATCTTTAAAATCCGGTCGGGGGTTCCGGATCGAAGATCATCCAGCAACACCTCCCGCGGCATCTGATGATAGCTATCAGTATTATTAGCATGAAATCCGGACCAACCGTTTTCCAGCGAACGCAGTGTTTTGTTCAAGGCCTCTTTAAATGTCCTGCCGATACCCATCGCTTCCCCGATGGATTTCATTTGAGACGTCAGGCGCGGATCTTCATCCGGGAATTTTTCAAAATCCCAGCGGGGAATTTTTACCACGACATAATCAATGGCCGGTTCAAAACTCGCCGGCGTTTTGCGGGTGATATCGTTCGGTATTTCGTGGAGACGATAACCGACAGCCAGCTTGGCGGCGATCTTGGCAATGGGAAAACCGGTGGCTTTTGAAGCCAGGGCGGAGCTGCGGGAAACCCGCGGGTTCAT
>CALZJV010000785.1 GCA_945787595.1 uncultured Desulfobacterales bacterium
AGTCAGAATAGAATGATGTCGCTTCGCGCCGACACATTTTAATTTTCCGGCTGAGCCGAAGGCGATTACCTTATTCTGAATTCTGTCTTCTGAATTCTGGCTTCTTATCGGCCCTTTTCACGGCATAGCCAACTGCCTCTGACCTGGCCCAGAGGACCAGGTTTTCAAGGTTAGAATAAATTTGTGACGATCAAATTTTAAGTCAGACAGCCATTTTTGAAAAGTTCGAATGTATGGTTTCTGCTATCTATCGCAGCTTTCCAAAGTTCGGAATTTTGATGATATTCGATCATTATCTCAATGCAAAGTTTGAATTCACTTTGCGGGATTCACACCTAATTTTTAAGCTACAAATTTTCAATCCATATTTGACATTAAAATTACAGCAGCTCTGGACATGATATGGCAAACGAATGGACAGATACGCATAGGCGACATGGCAGAACGCGTCGATCTGAGCCTGCGGCAATTTGAAAGGCGTTTTACAAATATAGTCGGTCTATATTTAAATTAACTCAACGCGAAGTCGTTTGTTTTAAAAAATTCAGGTGCTTTTATCATCTCTATGTACTGCTTTTTAAGTTCTGTTTTTCGAACTTTCCCAAGGGCTGTGTAGGGAAAATCGCTGAAGAACAGAACTTTCTTGGGCCATTTATAGCGCGCCAGTTGTCCATCGCAAAAGCGCATCAAATCTTCAGCCCTAAGGGTTTTTCCCGATTTTGGGATCACAAAAGCGTAACCCACTTCACCCCAGGTTTCGTCAGGGACACCGATGACCGCAATGTCCTCGACTGCCGGATGGTTTCTCAAAACCTTTTCAACTTCCGCCGGATAGACATTCTCACCCCCGGAAATAAACATGTCCTTGACCCTGTCGACAAAATAAAAATAACCGTCTTCATCCATGCGGGCCAGGTCGCCGGTGTGCAGCCATCCGCCCCTTATCGTTTCTTTTGTTCTAACCGGGTCCCGCCAATATTCCGTCATCATGATGGAGCCGCGGACAACGATCTCCCCCACCTGACCGGGTTTGCATGGACGCCCTTCGCGATCAACAATTCGCACTTCCGCATGAAAAACGGGTTTACCCACTGAGCCCGGTTTACGCGCCACATCTTCCTCATGGGCCCACAACAGAATAGACGTTTCGGTCTGTCCCATTGTCTGGCGTAATGAAAACCCGGCTTCTTTGAGCTGCACCATGAGCTCCGAGGTCAATTTTTCACCCCCGATCGCGCATACCTTCAATGATGGAATATCGGCCTGGTGCTCCGAAGCAGCCTTGACCAATGATTTATAAACCGTAGGTACACCCAGGAATTTCGACACCTGATATTGCCGGATATCTCTGTAGGTCTGTTGTGGATCAAAATTTTTATGAAGAATAATGGTTGCGCCCTTGTAAATTACCGGCGAAGCCTGAATAAATAAGCCACCGGAATGAAAAAGGGGTAAGACGATAAGCATAATATCATCAAAATGAAGTTTGAAAAAAATATCAGCATTAAGGCAGTTAAAAAACGTTTTACGATGGGAAAGTACTGCGCCTTTTGGTTGTCCGGTGGTGCCGGAAGTGTACATAATCACATGAGGCTCTTCCGGAACAGCCGGTGACATTAAATCAGAGAGAAGGGGCTGCTGATTGTTAAAAGCTGCTACCTCGCTGCGATAATCCATGATATCACCGCAAACTGAGCATTCGGCAATACTGGCCAGTAGGATCTGAGGTCTTCGGTTGTCCCACTTAAGTTTTAATACGGCCTCAGCATATTCGTCTCCGAAAACAAAAAGTTTAGGACTCGAATCGGTAAGCGTAAAATCCAATTCTGCAGCTGCCAGACGGTAGTTAACCGGCACAAAAATAGTCCCCATCCTCGAACAGGCCAGGAAGAGTTCTATAAATTCCGGACAATTGCTCAGCATAACCGCTACCCGTTGGCCTTTTACAATTCCAAGGCTCTGGAGCCAGCAACAGGCCAGATTGACTTTCTCATGCAGTTCCAGATAGCTGATCCGGCTTCCTTCGAAGATGATTGCTGTTTTATGCGGATGCAGTTCGCTCCAACGCTTTACCCACCAGGCAATGTTCATTGACTTGACCATCTTTATTTAACCTCTACCACGAACAGACACTTGCGATCACCCTTGGCTAGGCATTTTACTTCGTCCGCTTTGCAATCCCCGGCAAACAGAACTGCAGCCATGCCTGCCAACACACCCCTGATGAGGTGACATACACCATCAGAAGATATTTCATAGGCCTGCGCAAAGGGTGAATGTGTTACCGAAACACATAGGCGTTTTGCTTCCGGATTATACTCATTTAGGCTGAAATGCCCCCAGCCAATCTGACTTCCCATATTCATCATGAATTCAATGACCTCAAGCTCGGAAAGGTTGTAAACCTCTCTGTATTTTTGGGCAGACAGACTGCCGCCATTGAATCCCCCCTCAAATAACTTGTCTCCAGCCTCCTGGCCGTAACGCTCAACCAGCGCTTTCTGAAACCCCGCTATTGTCTCGGGTCGAATTAACAAATACCGCACCCCTTCATAAAGAAGAGAACCCGAAGATTGATCGTATAGCATCTTATCGATAATTTTATTTTCGGACATTTGATTGTGTTT
>CALZJV010000786.1 GCA_945787595.1 uncultured Desulfobacterales bacterium
CATCATTCGTTACGAAGGCCCCCAGGGCGGGCCCGGCATGCCTGAAATGCTGACGCCCACATCGGCCATCATGGGTGCCGGCCTGGGCCAGGATGTAGCGCTTTTAACAGATGGGCGTTTTTCAGGCGGTTCCCACGGCTTCATTGTCGGCCATATTTCCCCCGAGGCCCAGGTTGGCGGCCCTATCGCACTGGTAGTAAACGGGGATCAAATCACTATCGATGCCGTCAACAACGCTATCATGGTTGACGTGAGTGAGGAGGAACTGGCGGCACGGCGAAAAACCTGGACCGCACCGCCCTTTAAAGCAAACCGGGGAACGCTGTATAAGTACATCAAGAATGTCAAATCGGCCTCCCAGGGGTGTGTCACAGATGAGTGATTATTGCCCCCAAAAGCTGACTTAACGGAATGAAAATGGGATGAAAGTTAAGAGCCGCTCTATGCGTGTTTTCCATCACTCCAGTTAGGGGCCGTAAGGGTCGTGGGTTTTTTCAAACCGGGTGATATCTGATTCATATTGAAGGGTCTGGTCGATGTCATCCAACCCTTCCATCAGCTGTTTCCGGGCACCGGCCTCGATGTCAAAGCTGAAACTCTTCGGCATGTCCCCCTGAAAATTAACCTGCTGTTTAACCAGATCAACCGTTGCCTGTAATCCGCCCTGCGCTCGGACAAGCTCAAAGATGTGGTTCACCTGATCTTCCGACAATTCTACTAACAGCAGCCCGTTTTTGGTGGCGTTGATTCTGAAAATATCGGCAAATGCCGGCAGCCGCTTCCCGCCCGCCTCTTTCCAGGGAGCAATGATCACCTGGTAGCCGTCCTGGACAAGAGCCCAGACCGCATGTTCCCGACTGGAGCCGCAGCCAAAATTATTGCGGGTCACCAGTATGGAGCGACCTTCAAAATTGGGATGGTGAAGTTCGAACTCCGCATCGGGCTCACCATCGGGCGTATAGCGCCAGTCAAAAAAGGCATTCGGGCCGAACCCGCTGCGCTTAATCGATTTTAAAAACTGCTTGGGGATGATGGCATCGGTGTCCACATTCGCACGGTTCAGGGTGGCAACAATTCCGGTATGCGTTGTAAATGGTTTCAATGCTTTACCTCTTAATGGTTTATATTTTAATTGAGAAAATGAGCTAAAATTTGAAATGAACTAAATTGAGCTAAAATTGTGGTATTCTGTCAATTTTATAAAAACAGATAGAGCATAGCGATTCCTTAATTTTAGTCATTTTAGGCAATTTAGTTCACTTTCGGCATTTGTTTATTCCGCTATATCAATCTCTTATAATAAGTGACAGAGGCAAAGAAAAATATGACAACTTAGAATTAAGATTGTGATTGCTCAAGCGTAAGAAAGTTCGCGTCATCAGCATCCGACATCATGCTGTCAAAGTACATGTCGATAATCTCCCTGTGGACGGAATATTTGTCTGTCAGAAGATCTCTAAAGCCCGCATACCCGGGCTCCGCCATTAATTCATCGATTTCGTGAGCCTTTTTACCCAGCTGCCGGCAATATTTGTCGGTGATGGTTTGAGGAGCCGTACCTCGTTTTTTTGCCACACGATTGGTAGCCTGGGTGCGGCTGTATCCGTTGACCTCTATCTCATAAACTACTTCTAGAATCTGCGCCAGTGATTTGGGCAAGCCCTCAATGCTGACGGTCGGTATTGAAAAGGAGGCTGCTTCTTCCGCTTTTATTACTTCCGCGCCAAAAAGGAGCCTGTTAAGTACCGAATTGGGTGTGTCAACTAACGGTTCGGCATTTTGCTGCAGATGGGACCAGATTTTTTCATCAATCTCGATCAAATGCATTTTCATGGAACGCTCTCCTTATTTTTTCTAGCTAGTGCTTCAACCCGAAAACCAGGCGCCACGATTTTTTACCGTCGCTGACGACCACATCCTGCCGACGAATTTGGGTTACCTGATAACCATCCACGGACCCTCCTTCGCGAACAATATGGCTATTGATCACCGCCATACGTTTGGAGGCATCACGGAACCATGCCAGTGCCTGAAGTTTTAGCGTGGAGTCGTCGATTCGGTCATACTCCCTGGTTCTATCCGGTTTTTTAGCTCTTGTTGCAGGTTTGCCTGATGGGACGCTTCTCGCTGCGACTGGTTTTTTGGAGGCCGCCGTATCCTTTGATGTGGGCCTCTTTTGCAGCGGCTTTTTAAGCGTTGCCGCCGTTCCCGGCCGGGGGCCGCGGTCGGTGGAAGTCGGCTGTGAATTTTGCTGATCGACAGTCACATTTGGCACTATAGAACGCGCTTTAGCAGGTATTTCTTTTACATTGCCTGCGGGTACAGTCGATTTCTTTTGATTTTTCGCCAGTTGGGTTTTCTTTGGGGGACTTTCGGTCAGATTTGTGGATCCTGGGGGTATTTTAGCCCTGAAAATGTTTGATTTTTCCAAAAGCGATGCGGGATTTTCCTTTTCTTTCTCTGAAACTCCGGCTGGAAATTTTTTAGTGATTATGGGCTTTTGTTGGCTAAAAAGAATGAATGCCGCAATAACAATGACCAGCAGGACCAAAGAAACTGTAATTAAGCTGGGGATAAACCATCGCCGCCTTGACTTTGAATTGTTCGCCTGTTTCGTGTC
>CALZJV010000787.1 GCA_945787595.1 uncultured Desulfobacterales bacterium
TACTTCATAAGCGCTAGGTTATTTTTACGCCCGGGGGACAGAGGCAATTGAAGGCGGAATTCGGAATGCGGAAGGAGGAAATATGAGAAAAAGGGAAATGAGGCTGAAATTCGTAATACGGTAGGTTTACTGAAAAAATTGAACATCGAACATCGAACGTCCAACATCGAATGTTGAATGTTTACAAGACAACTTAGCGCTTATAGGGCCATACCTCCCCCTCTCTTTTCGTTTGCTGCGCTCTTTAAGGACCTAAACC
The DNA here is from genome assembly GCA_945787595.1 of uncultured Desulfobacterales bacterium. The sequence continues at coordinate 260 of CALZJV010000787.1, forward strand.
CGGATAAGCCGGAAATAACAAATTACAAGCACCACCTGATCTTAAAATTGGGCCAAATAAATTACAAATCTCAATATCCAAATTCGCCGGCGATTGTTTGGGATTTTGAATTTCGGTCATTGTGATTTGCCCTTCGACTGGGCTCAGGGTGGTGGTGAGTCCTTCGACTCTGCTCAGGACCGTGAGCCTGTCGAACGGCTTGTCGAACCATTTGGGTTTTGGGTTTTGTTATTTGAAATTTTTCTATTACTGAAACCCGAACACTGAAGCCTGGAACCACCAGCACCTAACAACATGTAGTCAGATAAAACCCGATAAGGACCCCAAGAGATGTCACGGAATTTCATGAAACATGTTTATGGGTGGTTATTGCTGACACCGGCAGCAATCCTTTTAATTGCCTTTACCCATTATCCAACCATCGCTACGATCGTCGACAGTCTGTTTTCAAAAGGAACGTCCATCCGGCCGTCTCGTTTCGTTGGTTTGGCAAACTACGAAATGATGATGGATGACCCTATTTTTTGGAAAGTTCTCATCAATAATGCCTGGTTTGCAATCGGTACGATTCCGACGTCCATTGTTTTGGCCATCGTCATGGCGCTACTGGTCAACCGTTCTCTACCGGGTCGTCCGCTGGTCCGCATAGCCTATTTTACACCGACCATTCTGCCGATGATCGCCGTTGCCAATATATGGCTGTTCTTCTATACGCCGGATATCGGCCTCATCGACCAGGTAGCAGGTTTTTTCGGGATCGGCGGGCACAATTGGCTGGGTGAACCGGCGACGGTACTGCCGTCCATTATTGTCATGACGATCTGGAAAGAAGCCGGTTTTTTCATGATCTTCTATCTGGCGGCGCTACAGAACATCCCACCCGAGCTGGAAGAGGCAGCCCGGCTGGAGGGTTCGACGCGCTGGTACTATTTTCGCAGGGTTTTATTCCCGCTGTTGATGCCCACCACCTTATTTGTGATGATCAATGCAGTGCTGAACTCCTTTAAACTGGTGGACCACCTGTTTGTACTTACCAAGGGTGGGCCTGATAACGCCAGCAATCTGCTGCTTTATTATATTTTTGAAAGTGCATTTTCTTATTTTGACACCAATTACGCTGCGACCCTCACCGTCGTCCTACTGGGCCTTCTGGCCGTGATGGCACTGATGCAGTTTTACCTCCTGGATAAACGGGTCCACTACCGATGAAACCATACCGTTTTTTATCCCGCGATTTTCACGGTGTGCTGGAAGTCGGCGCAGCGTGGTTTCTGGCACTGCTGTGGATAGCACCTTTGGCATATGCATTTTGGGCGGCATTTCATCCCGGCGAATACGCGGTTCATTTCGACATTTTCGCGCCGCTGACACTCGCCAACTTTCGCGAAGCCCTGTCCCAGGCTCCGTTTCTTCGCTATGCGCTCAATACTTTTATTCTGGTTTCCACGATTCTAACTGCCCAACTTGTGATTTGCACGCTGGCAGCCTATGCCTTTGCCCGCTACCGATTCTTCGGTAGTGATATCGCCTTTGCCCTGGTTCTCGTCCAGTTGATGATTACACCGGAAATCCTGATTGTTGAGAACTATGGCACCCTGGCGCGCTTCGAGCTCATCGATACCATTCTCGGGATCGGTTTGCCTTACATGGCCAGCGCCTTCGGTATTTTCCTTTTGCGCCAGGCATTTAAATCGACACCCAAAGAGCTCGAAGAGGCAGCACGGTTGGAAGGCTGCGGTGTCTTCGGGGTTTTATGGCGCGTATATGTGCCCTTGGCGCGCCCGACCTATCTGGCCTATGGGCTGGTCTCCATCAGCCACCACTGGAACAATTTCCTGTGGCCCCTGGTCGTGACCAACTCAGTGGAGACCCGGCCCCTGACTGTTGGATTGGGTATCTTCGGCGCCCCGGAGTCCGGCGTGGACTGGTCTATTATTACCGCGGCCACTTTGATGTCCGTAGCTCCCCTGCTGATTGCCTTTCTGCTGTTCCAAAGGCAATTCGTACAGTCCTTCATGCACGCAGGCATTAAATAGCCTCAGTATAAATTCGAGAAATTCAGCGTAGATTCAGCAACGGAATAATGTCAGGTGCGTTGAAGTACATAGAAAACGTAGCCGTAGCTACCCTCGGAACACTTAAAGATGTCGATCTCCTTGACGGTCTCGATCGCAAAATCCCTCACGGATGAATCGGGATGATCGACCAGTGCTTTCGCGCGCGGTTCAAGAATTTCGTAATATCCCTCCACCCATGCTTCCCTGGGAATGGTGTAGGTGGCGAGCACTCTGTATCCGGCGTTTTCAGCGATTGCAATATTTTGTTGAATAGATTGCATGTCCGGATAGCCGGATAAAA
>CALZJV010000788.1 GCA_945787595.1 uncultured Desulfobacterales bacterium
CGTGAATAAGGTAATTGATAATAACATTGAATGATGGCGTTTTCGGCTAAGTCCATGTCCGGAACACAGCCTTCGCCGATTCGATCGTCGGTAATGTAACTAATCCCCATTTCAAAACGGTCACAGGTGCTGGTGTGGCTTATATCCTTGCCCTTGAACAGAATTTGTCCGGATTCGATTTTACGTTGTCCGCCGATCACTTCGGCCAGTGTTTTTTGGCCGTTGCCGTCAACGCCGGCAATGCCGAAAATTTCACCTTTTCGGATGTTTAGGGTCATCGCTTTCAGCCCAACCACACCGCGAGTATTTATTGCTTTAACACGGTCCAGACCCAGCACAACCTGGTCTCCCAGCTCCTTGGCTACCACCGAAGCCTTGGCGATCGGCATATCCCCAAACATCATATGAAGGATTTTTTCCGAGGCGGCCTCGTGTCCCATCTGCCGAAGTTCGTCGCCATCCAGTTCCGCGGCCTTGCGGCCCAATTTCAGGATAGTGATCCGATTGGAAATGGCCAGGGCTTCGCTTAATTTATGGGTAATCAACACCACCGCTTTGCCCATCTTTCGCAGGGAATATAGTGTCCGAAACAGTTCTTTGGCTTCTCAACACCACCGCTTTGCCCATCTTTCGCAGGGAATATAGTGTCCGAAACAGTTCTTTGGCTTCACTCGGAGTCAGCACTGAGGTGGGTTCGTCCAGGACCAAGATCTCGGAGCCGTGATATAATATCTTAATGATTTCAGCCCGTTGTCGCTCTCCGACGGAAAGATCGGATACCTTCTGATGGTAATCTATGGTAAGCCCATACTCCGCAGCCAGTTGCTGCAACTTTTTTTCGGCCTTTTTTAGGCTCGGCATCATTCCGCCTTCAAAGCCCAGAATGATATTTTCAAGCACGGTCAACGAAGGTACCAGGGCAAAGTGCTGATAGACCATGCCGATTCCGAGTCTCAGGGAATCATGTGGGGAGCGTATATTCAATTTCTGACCCCGCACGTAAATCTCGCCTTCATCCGGTTGATACATGCCTGACAGGATGTTCATCAACGTTGTCTTGCCGGCGCCGTTTTCGCCCAATATGGAGTGCACTTCGCCCGAGCGCAGATCAAAATCGATCGAATCATTGGCGACCACTCGGGGAAAGGTCTTGGTTATGCCTGTCATCCTGATAAGGGTTTGATCGTTCATAATGTTTGCAACACTTTAATAATCGTCTGGTGTATCGGCCGCTTGTTTTGATTTTTTTTCTTTAGGTCATTTAAGATATACTCATGGGGAATAGGCAGTTCCCGCCCCCAGATGCCACTGGCATTATAGATGGCATTGGCAATGGCGGCAGCGGTGGGCACCAGCTCGGGCTCTCCAATGCCTTTGGCGCCAAAAGGGTCATGCGGGCCAACGGTCTCGATAAAATGGTTTCGATTTCAGGGATATCCCCTATGTTGGGAATTTTATAATCGAGAAATCCATCATTAAGTTCCCTCCCGTTTTCCAACACCAGCTTTTCATAAAAAGCAAAGCCGATGCCTTGCACAACGGATCCCTCGATCTGTCCTTAGGCCATCGCGGTATTAATGGGCCGGCCGGTGTCATGCGCGGCCACAATTTTTAAGACTTTTACCTCGCCGTTGTCGGCGATCACTTTCAATTTTCTGGCCCAGAGGCAGCCGTCCTTTTTGGCACCGGTTTGAAAATTAAGCTTCCCGCTACAAGCAGATGGGATATTTAGAAGATCTCTAGTTAATAAAAAGGCATATGAATCGGAGGACTTTTTTCGGGTATCGGCGAAAAAGAAAAATGTCCTTTTTTCACGGCTGCCCTCTAACGGATTCCTATGGGAAAATTTTTGGTTCCCTGGAAACTCTTCAGGTCATCATCGAGCGCAGAATCGCCGAAGAGGTGCACCTGAAATCCGAGAGGCTTTTTCGAGTCCTGCTTAATTTTGCTCGCTATTCCATTCGCTGCCCTTTTATACCGAAAGACAGTGACAGCTGTCCCGGAACAATCAGTCGATGTCCCCATTGCAATGGCGGCATGGGATGTCCCCGATCAGTTGCGACCATCTTATCCACTAATTTTTCGCCGGTTAGTGTTAGGCCCTTAAAAAGCTGATATCGAATGTCGAACGAAGGAATCCCATCGATTTTATCTAATAAGATAAAGCGCAGCGATTCCACCCTTCGTCATTCGATATTCAATATTCGACATCCTGCGGTTCACCTTTACAGCCATCCCGTCCTACGTGACGGGATGGCCTTATTATGTAATATTATTGTTGCGGAAACCAGACTTCTTCGACCTTGTATTTTCCATCGTGCACACTTATGATGGAGACACCTTTCATAGGCACGCCGCTGGGTCGTGAGTAAGTGATCTCGCCGGTTACGGCCTTAAATCCTTGGGTACCGGCAAGGGCGTCGCGCAGGGCTTTACCCTCGGTGGTGCCGGCTCTACTGATGGCATCGGCGATTAACCCTACGGCATCAAAGCCTAAAGCGGCAAATGCGTTCTCAGGTGGCCGGCCGTATTCTTTTTCATAGGCATCAACGAACGCTACCACTTCGGGACGATTGTCCTCGCGGTAGGTGTGGGTGGAAAAATAGACGTCGTTGGCCAATTTATCGCCGGGTACGCTGGTGACAAGTTCGGTATCAAACCCGTCACCGCTGACGATGGGCAGGTCTAGCCCGGCTTCACGAATTTGTTTAACGGTCAACCCGGCCTCGTTGGGAATAGCGGAAATAAACACGGCATCCGCTTTGGGTTTGGTATTCTTCAATCGGGCAATCTGGGCTGAAAAGTCTTTATCTCCCATCATGAAGAAATCTTCCAAAACAACGTTACCGCCGAGCTCTTTGACCCGCTGTTTGTAAAATTTGGACAATGCCTTAGTGAAGTCCATGGAGTTGTCGGTCCATACCACAACGTTATTAACACTTAATTTATTGACCGAATAGTCGGCGATGGCAAATGACTGATCATCATCGCCGAAAGGTGTCATGAACATATAGTCACCAACCCATTTGGGCAGCATGGGATGGGTGGCGCCCGAGGTGACAAAGGGAATGCCTTTTTTCTGAAATAACGGGGCGGCCGCCATCACAAAGGTGGTGTCCCCGTAGCCAATACCGGCCACGACGCCACTGGCCAGCGCTTTTTTAGCACCGGTGGCCGCCGATGCCGATGACTTCCAGTTTTTTACCCAGAAGCCCCCCTTTATCATTGATCAGCTTGGCCTGTAGTTTTGCCCCGTTAAGTGCCGGTGCGTCAATAGAGGACATCCCGCCGGTCAAATTATACAGGGCACCAATTTTAATCGTTTCCGCTCCCAGGGCCGGAAATACCAGCAGGAGCGACATTACAATACCTGACATGGTTAAACTCAATTTTTTTTGCATACTTCCTTCCTCCTTTCTTCATTTGGTAACATTTCAGCTTCTAAGTGCTTCGATTTGCAATTACCGCGACGTATCTTTAAAAGAAATGTTATTGGTAATCCTCACCCAGCACTAAGTCCTGAGTGAATAAATACCCTATCGTGTTTATGAATCGAAGGACTAAGCTCCCAATCGAGGAGCACCGGCGGTCTGCCGGACTTAAACTGATAATAATGCTACGCTGTTAAAAGTTAAATATATCTCTCATCGTGTGTGCCGAGCGTGAAATATGCCAGGCTCCCGACTGCCGAATAGACCCTGCGGTCTGTATATTAAAATCAGAATCAGTATCAGGGCCATTAGAATTTCGCCGATCCCGTAGACATTAAAGATCTCCTCCAGGGGTCGAAAGATTTCCGTGAGTACTGAAAAAATAATTGCAGCAATAAATGAACCGGTAATACTGCCGGTTCCACCTACCACAACCATAACAACGATATTAAAGGCCAAAATCAGCGAAAACGACATCGGGGTAATGGCGGTCACCAGATGGGCCCAGAGTCCCCCGGCAATGCCCGCGAAATATGCGCCGATAACCAGCGCAGCAACCCGGGTCCTGAAAATGTTTACACCCAGACACTGGGCGGCCGTCTCATCCTCACGAACAGCCAGCATGCTGCGGCCATAAGAAGAAAATTTTATTTTCCAGCTGACATAAACGGTTACCACCATCCACAGATATACCCACCACAAATTGGTCAGGGCCGACAGCCCGTTGAGTCCCAGAGGCCCGCGAGTGACGCTTTCCCAGTTGATGATGAGGACCTGAACGATGATCAAAAAGCCCATGGTTGCCACCGCCAGATAGTGGCCCCGCAAGCGTAAGACTGGTACCCCGACCAGCAGTGCCGTAAGTGCGGCGCAAATACCGCCGATGATCAAAGCCGGGATAAAAGGCAATTGTAAATTCGCCAGCCACCGAGGCAGTTCCAAAAACATGGACTTTCGCGCGACGGGAAAGGTAAGAATTGCCGTCACATAACCCCCAATGGCCATGAATCCCGGGTGCCCGAGAGAAAACAGCCCGGCAAAGCCATTGGTGATATTCAAGCTGACGGCCAAGATTACATATATCCCAACAAAGTTGATAATGGAAAGAATATATTCATCAACCATGCCCCGCGCAATGGCGACCAACCCGATTCCACCGATAATCAAGGCTGGAAAAATCAGATGGTTTCGAATGCCGTTCATCAGGCGCGTTCCTCCATCTTTTCTCCGAGAATACCGTTGGGCAAAATCAGCAGAATTAAAATCAGCGTGCCAAACACAAAGGCCTCGCGGTAGGCCGAATAGATCGGCGGCAATAGACCCACAAACAGCACTTCCGAAAGCCCCAATACATAACCGCCGATGATGGCCCCGGGGATGGAACCCACCCCGCCGATTACCGCGGCTACAAAAGATTTTAGTCCGGGTATAAAACCGAGCAGCGGATCAATTTGACCGAACTTGCCGCCCCACATCAGGCCGGCGATACCAGCCAGGGCGCTGCCCACGGCAAAGGTTGCCATAATCGTGCGATTGATGTTGATGCCCATCAGTCGGGCTACATCAATATTTTCCGCAGTGGCGCGCATGGCCATGCCCATTCTGGTTTTTTTCACGAGTAACATCAGTACGCACATCAAGCTGAGGGCGCTTATCATGATGACGAGGTCCACCATGCGAAAACTGATCCCGCTGACATGGATTACCTTTTGCAGGTAATCCGGGAAGGTGAAGTTACGGGGCTGGGCGGTCAAGAATAGAATTCCTAAATTCTGAAGCATAATGGAGACTGCCAAAGAGGCTATGAATCCGGTAACCTGAGGGGCACCTCGCATGGGTCGGAATGCTGCTTTCTCGATAAGAATACCGATGACAGCCCCTGCCGCCAGAACCAGGAGCGCAACCAGGGGAAACGGTGCCCCGACAGCCTGCAAGAGGCCGAGGGTGAGAAATGCCCCAATCATCACAACGTCGCCGTGGGCAAAATTTATCAGTCGAATGATTCCGTAAATCATTGAAAACCCAATGGCCACCATGGCGTACATACTGCCCAGGATGAGTCCGTTGACGATTTGCTGCGCAATGTATTCTATATTC
>CALZJV010000789.1 GCA_945787595.1 uncultured Desulfobacterales bacterium
ATCTTCCCTAGTCCTCAGGGGGGGCTTTGTTATGGATTCCGGCAATCCGAACAACAAGGCTGAATTGTCTGCCTTGGCACAGCGCGCCAACCAGAAAGGCATCCCCCTGAAATGGCAAGGCTACTTTGATCCGGAAACCGTACCGATGGATCCGGAAACCGGGCAGGGCGTTCCTTACACCACCTATGCCTATGCCGGTCAGCTGGTCTTGTTGACGGTGGATACCCTGACTGGAGAAGTCAGCATCGAAAAAGTTTTCGCAGCCCATGATGTCGGCAAGGCGATTCATCCTGAAAACGTCAAGGGGCAAATCTGTGGCGGGGTCGCCATGGGAATAGGGTTTGCGTTGATGGAGGAATTCATGCCGGGACAGACGATCTCCATGAAAGATTATCATATCCCGACCGGTGCTGATGTTCCCGAAATAGTTCCCATCATAGTGGAATCTGCAGAACCCACAGGACCTTTTGGCGCCAAAGGTGTCGGGGAGCCGGCCTTGATTCCCACAGCACCGGCAATATTAAACGCCCTGGCAAATGCCCTGGGACAAAGAATATACGATTTGCCGGCCAACCTGGAAAGAGTTTTAGAAACCAGTATTAAAAAGGGCCATTTTGGTCCTAATCCGGACAAGCCGAAAACAAACCGGCGGGCATTGTAATTTTTTTGGATAGTACACCTGAAACTGTATGGAATATTCGCTTACTTAGAAGATCGTAATCGTTTATAGTTGGATTCACCGCCCGCTTCGCTCGAGTCGCTGAGATCGCAGAGGAAATTTTCTTTTAACTTTCTGCTGAGAGGCCAGAAAGTTAAAATAATACCTCCATTGGCAATAGTGTCGCGTGCTATTTTTGTTCCAACGTGCCTATGTATTTTTTTGCATTTTAGATGGATTGTTCTTTATGTTTGCCGCCCTCTCAGCGGCAAACATAAAATAACTATTCTCAGCGTACTTTGCGTCTCGGCGGTAAATAAGCTAAAATTCGTCAATCGTCAATCGACATTCGTCATTCCAAAGGGAGGTAAAAAAATGTCTAGTGTCCTTCTAAAGAATATTGGTACGATTGTAAGTGGTGATATCTCTGCTCCCATTCTGGAAGGCAATGCCATTTTCGTGGAGGGTGGGAAAATAAAAAAAGTAGGCAATGAATCGGAGTTTAATGTTTCAGACGCTGCTGTCACCATCGATTGTTCCGGTACGACAGTCACTCCCGGGTTGTTTGATTCGCACTGCCACGTAGTTCTGGGAGACTATACTCCCAGGCAGAAGCAGATCGGGTTTCTTGAAAGTGAAGTACACGGAGGTGTGACGACCTTTATTTCCGCAGGTGAAGTTCATTTAGCGGGCCGGCCGAAAGATCCTGCCGGCACCAAAGCCCTGGCGATTCTGGCAGCCAAATCCTTTGCCAATTTCAGACCGGGGGGCGCTAAAGTTCTCGGTGGGTCGGTTATTCTGGAAAAGGGGCTGACTAGAGCGGACTTTGAGGAAATGGCCCGCGAGGGGGTGTGCACCGTCGGTGAAGTCGGGTTGGGATCGGTTAAAAATCCGGAAGATGCCGCTCCCATGGTCCAATGGGCCAAAGAATGCGGTATGACTGTCATGATGCATACCGGGGGTACGTCCATTCCGGGCAGCAGCACGGTGACGGCTGAGATGGTTATTCAAACGGTACCCGACATCGTGTCGCATATCAACGGCGGGCCGACTGCCGTTGCCTTGGATGAAGTCAAACGCCTGGTTAGCGACACTGATTTCGCGCTGGAAATGGTACATTGCGGTAATCCGAAGATAATGGTAGAAGCGGCTAACCTGTGTGTTGACCATCACGCCCTTAAGCGTATTATTATCGGCAACGACGCCCCATCGGGCACCGGCGTGATTCCCCTGGGAGTTTTAAGGGTGATCGCGCACCTGGCGAGCCTGTCGAAGATTAAGCCCGAAGAGGCACTGTGTATGGCTACCGGCAATACGGCGCGGGTTCACAAACTGCCGCGAGGAATAATTGCGGAAGGACTGGAAGCGGACCTGGTAATTATGGATGCGCCCATGGGTTCGGTCGGAGAAGATGCCCTGGCCGCCATCGAGGCCGGTGATGTGCCGGCAGTATCCATGGTGCTGGTAGACGGAGAAATCGTGGTGGCCAAAAGCCGCAATACTCCGCCGCCGGTGAGGAAGCCGGAAGTGATATGAAGTGGGAATTGGGAATGCGGAACTTTAAATTTTAAATGATGAATTTTGAATTTGGAATGGGGAATGCGGCCTCCGGCCTCTCCGAGCTGGAAGCCGTAGGAGCCATAGGGGCCTACGCCCCGGAGGGAAGACGGAAGGCGGAAGTGGGAATTCGGATTTCGGAATTTGGAAGTGGGAAGGTGGAAAAGATAGAAAAGTGTAAAGTTAGTGGTTGATTAGGTTGATTGGTTGACTAGTTGATTAAAATAACTCAGCCCACACCATATACTCACTCAACTTAGTTAACTCAGTCAACCCAATAATCTCAACGATCCTATCCATCCAAAAAGTGCTAAACGTATTTAAGCAATGAAAGTAGATACAGAAAAATGCATCGGCTGCGGGTTTTGTGTGCGGGATTGCCCGGTGGA
>CALZJV010000790.1 GCA_945787595.1 uncultured Desulfobacterales bacterium
ATTTTTTCTGAAGCCCGATTTACCACCCGCCGGATGCACCCCCTCCGCCGAAACCACCACCGCCGCCGCTAAAACCGCCTGATGAAAACCCACCGCCGCCATTTCCGCCAGACCATCCAGACCGGTGAGAATGCTCAAATCCGAAAATACGGCGTAATTTACCAACTTTGATGAAAAGCACTAACAAAAACCAAATGATGAAAAAACCGATGAAAAAACCGGGATGTAATGTGCCTTTTACCTTTTTGCTCTTGCGAGACAGGATTTTTTCGGGAGCCTGATATTCGCCCCGCACCACCCCAATTATCGCCTGCACCCCGTCGATCACCCCCTGATCGAAATTACCGGCTTTAAATTCTGGCACAATCACATTGCGAATGATTCGTCCAGCCATTAAATCGGTTAATAAACCTTCCAGGCCATAGCCGACTTCAATGCGGATTTTACGTTCCTTTTTGGCAATCAGTAAAACGGCACCGTTATCGAGACCTTTTTGACCGATTTTCCACTGATCCACCACCTTAATGGAAAATTCCTCCAAGACTTCACCGTCTACTGATGGGATAATTAATACAACAATCTGGGTGGAATCGTTTTTTTCAAGATCACGCAAAATTCCTTCCAGCTGTTGTTTGGCATAGGATGACAACATTCCGGCATAATCGTTCACTCTCCCTTTCAGCGGCGGTACATCAAGCGCCAGGAGGTGAGGAGTGCTCAAAATACAGAACAGTGTTAAGATTACCAGAATGTGGATAACACGATTACGTTCATACTTTTCCATAGCTAAATTTAATTGGATATCGATATCCTAATTAATCTGTAAATTTTACCTGAGGTACACGGCTTGCGCCTTCTTCGGCTTTGAAATATTCTTTTCGCTCCAGATTCAACAACAGGCTGTTAGTGAGGCTGTTCGGAAATTTGCGGATAGAAAAATTAAATGTTTCCACAGCCTGATTGTAGCGCTGCCGGGCTACGTTTATCCGGTTTTCCGTTCCTTCCAGTTGGTTTTGTAAATCTAAAAAATTTTGATTGGATTTCAAGTCAGGATAGCGCTCCACCACGACCATCAATCTGGAGAGGGCTGATGAGAGTTCTCCTTGGGCACTTCCCAGACGCTGCATCGCTTCGGGGTTGCTAAGATCGGATGCGGATATATTCACGGCCGTGGCTTTGGCGCGCGCTTCGATCACCGCCTGTAGGGTCTCTTTTTCCTGGGCGGCATAACCTTTGACAACTTCAACCAAATTTGGAATCAGGTCAGCCCGTCGCTGCAGGTTGGATTCCACGTTACCCCATGCCTTTAACACCGTTTCCTCATTTTTTTGCATGGTATTATAGCCACAGGAATAAACTAAAATACATAACCAGCATAGAAGCAAAATTCGGAACATCAAGGTGCGCATAATGTCCTCCACGATTTACACTCTCAATATTGATTCACAGTTGCTTGGGTCAAAGGTCTAAAACGAATAGCGAAATCCTGAACACGTTTGACGTGATAATGATCTGCTCAGATGCCCAGTTTCATCTTCTTAACTTACAGAGACCGTTACTGTCCAGGCGGGCTGTAGTCGATGGTCTTTTTAGTTGCTTGGTCCACCTCTTCAGGGGTGAGGAGAACAGTCACCTTTACCTTGGCGGCACCACTGGCGTTGACTAATAGAGATGCGGTTGTGGCGCTGATATTGTCTGGAAAATCAAAAATTACAAAAAGGTCGTCCTCGCCGAAGGCATAGTAGAAAGCTTCTAATTTCCCTCCTAAACTCTTGGCTAACTGTTCTACTACTTCCCGTCGTTTTGTACCCCCATCTTTGAGAAGTCCTTTCAAACCTTCGACGGTATAGGATGCGTGGGCTAGATACTTTGGCATAATACACCTCCTTTTTCATTTAACAGCAAGGATTTAGTTTTGCATTGTTCAGAGAATTAAGCTCCCGATTGGACAACCCAAGTCCTGTCAGGAGCGAGGCAGGCACATTTTGAGGGGATTCTCCATTGAATCTTTACCCTATTATTGGGTTAAAGTTTGAGAGAGACCGGTATCAATTTCCGCAAGAGATTCAGGATGAGCGATACAGCGCAGTAAGAAAAACTCAATCTGCAAGCAAATAGCAACAGTCAGATTTTGGTGGGCAATGGAACTTCAGAATTGCATACTATGGCGTTTTAATATTCTGAAACATAATCCAATGTCAAGAAAATTCAGATAGTGATAAATAGGGTTATCAAACATTGAGAGAAATTTGTGATATTTGCTGATTTTATCCGTAATTTGAGCCTTTGTGAAATGTCATAACTGGTACATTACCGAGAGATCGATGTTGGGGAGGCGAGCGAGCCCGAAGGGTTTAGCTCGAGGAGCCTCCCCAACTCGATAACTCGGGCCGTCATTACAGATTTTGCTAATTGACATAAATAACGATGAGATCCTTTTAAGAAAAGCATGACGGTGAAGCTCCCCTGTTTTAGGAACCATCCGGCTGATGCCGGTGGTATACTAAATGAGCAGTCTGCAATTTTGCAGCTGCAGAAACGAAAGGAGCTTCACCATGAAAAAGAAAAACATTTTTCAAAACCGAAGTCAACAATTACTTCTTGAAAAAGCAGGCAACCGGTTAAAGATGATGTGTGTTCCCATCGATTACGCTAAAAAAGACCACATGGTCATGTTTTGCAATGGATATGGCGATATTTTGCGCAAACCGTTTTCAGTGAAAAATACCCTTGAAGGCGTCAAATACTTGATTGACCAAGTGATGCGCTCGTGCCGTCAGCGTCACATCAAAAAAGAATATGTCTTCTTTGGTGGTGAAGATGTCAATTCCTATGCTGAAAACTTTGCCAACGCATTACGTACCAAAGGATTCCTGGTGGCCAACGTCAATGCCCATGATGCCAAAAAGCAACGGGAAAATCTACAGGCCAGTACCGACCGCATTGACCTAATGGGCATTGCCACGATGCTGCTCAACCTGCGGGCCAAATGCAGTCCGGCTCAAGACGGTATTTATCGGAATCTGCGAACGCTGGTACGACACCGAAAAAAGCTGGTGGTGATGAAGACCGAAGTTAAAAACCGCATGCACACCCTGGTCGATCGGCTCTTTCCCGGATTTTTGAATGAAAAAAATACCGGCATCAATCCCTTTTCAAAAAGCTCATTGGTTCTGATGGAAGATCGTTTCAGTGCGCAACAAATCCGTCGCCGTCAGAAATCTACATTGATTAAAATACTCAAGCGCTGCGCAACTCCAGATGCTGAAAACATAGCGGCCAAGCTTCACAGCTATGCGGCCCAGGTGATCACAACTCCAGATGAATATGCCGCAACCCTGCAGCTTTCAATGCAACATCACATTAGGCATTACCGATGCTTGCAGGAAAACATTGACCAACTGATATCAGAAATAGCGCTTCTGTTGGCACAAACTCAAGCTGCCTTTTTAACTAGCATCAAGGGTGTCGGTATCGTTTTGGCAGCCGGGGTGAGCTCTGAAATCGGCAACCCCTTTGAGCAAAAACCCTTAAATAACCTGACTTCTTATTCCGGTATCATTCCACGGGTCAAACAATCCGGCGGTATTGAAGGTCACTCCCATACCGGTCGCGTCAGTAGACGAAGTAACCATCTGCTTAAAGATTCCGTCGTGCAGTCTGCTTTCCAGTTGGGACTTCGCGGCCCGGAACCGCTGCTACAAGATTACAAACGCCGGGAGGCAGCAGGTCAACACGCGGACTTTGGTATTGGCCGACGCTTTTTACGCATGGCCATGTGTTTGATGCGAAGCTCGCAAGTTTATCTGCCACTGAAACTGCGCAGCCCTAAAACCCAAATGCAAGAGCGCGCCGGCTATTACCTGACTACGTGGCCGCTTCTGCGTGACAAGTGGAAAAAAGCCCACGCGCATCAAGCCGCCTTTGCCAAGGATCAACCCCTTGGTCAATGGCGCCAAGTTGTACAGGGACAGGATGGCTAAAGACTTAACTGTCGCGGTGCACCACAATTAATGGTTGTCATCGACGGCTATGGCAAGATTGCCTCACCCTGTCCGTCCGAAACCACCAATATGGCTCCAAGGTACTCTGATCCTATAAATCAATAGAGATCTAGTCATACCAGTTTGCCAATCTCGGACACCTTGGACAGGGGTTTCCACCAGCTACGCCGGGCTTCAAAAAGCTTATGACTGTAGTCGCTAATTTCGGTTCAATAAACTTCAAAAAAAAACCGGTACGATCCGGACCAGGGGAGTGTTGTCTAAAAAAAAGTGAAAAAAAGTGCTTGACTTTTTTCTGGTACTCTTGCCA
>CALZJV010000791.1 GCA_945787595.1 uncultured Desulfobacterales bacterium
CTTTGTTTCTGCGTCGGTCAAGGTAGTTAGGAATCGGATATCCCGAATCAAATGGGCAATACAAAACTGTATTGAGACGTTAAAATCCTTCATGTACTTCCGATATGCAGAAAAATAATCACAACCCAGCACTCCATTGAACTCTTTGCCCAGGACATCAATCAAAACCTTTGAGCCACGGGATTTGTCAATTTTGAATAGCACATACAGTTCAGCCTTGAAAACCCATGTCCAAAATTTATCTCCGTTTTCCTTGTGTCCAGTTTCGTCTACGTTTACGATTGTCTCCAAAGGGAGACGAACGAGCAACTCGTTGTATGGAGCTTGGAGAGACAAAGATACTTTCTCTATTACTTTACGCAGATATCCTCGTGAGACCTTTTCACCAAGGACGTCTCGAATGAACTTTCTGATCGTAGAAAATGATGCGTGGCAGACATTTTTCATGTAAGCTACCAGCGATGTTAAACGCTCTTTGAACAATCCTTCTTTATAGACTTCAGGCGGAAATGGCATGTAATGAATCTTGTTGCATTTTGGGCACCATACCGGATATGAGTGATGTTCTTCTCTAATCAATGGCCCTTCGATCATTTCAACTTGCTGAATGATACGAGGTTTGCCGTCCATGATGCTGACTTCACTGTGGCAGTCCGGACAAGCGCTCAATATGTAGGAATGAAACTTGTCAATGTCTTTTTCGGGAAATAAAAGACGCTCATGTCTCCGATGCCCAGGTTGCCCACCAATTTTGCGCTTACCCTTCTTGTTCTTCTTGCTGGAGTTAGGCTTCGTAATGTCATCGGAAGAAGGAGGTTTGCTGGAATTGGATGAGTTCTTTGAAAGCTTGGCAACCTTGACCTCCAGGGCTTTTATCTGCTCTTGCTGAGATTCAATAGTATTGCTTAAATCAATAGACATAAACGGCCTTTTTGGAAAGTAGTGGTTGGCGCGATTTGCTGAGCTTGCCCTGACCAGTTGTCTGCCCCACGCAGAGCCAATTATCCGCCTTGTAACAAGTTCCGAGGTATCGCTCTGTGTCAACAAAGGTCTCAAGCAGATAAACCGGATGGTGGTATAGATTTTGCCAATCTTGTGACAAGCGATGACGGTTCAATGACAATAGATATGACGCCAGACAGGGAACTTGAACCCAGGGCAGGATCAAAAAACGGAGGTTATTGGCGATCAGATGAAGATTGTTTTCTCTGATCGTTTTGCTCCAGCCAATAAAACGATCTCTGGCTGCAATGTACCATGGTACTGAACCCCATGCCAGGCAAGCAATCGGACGATCATTGGAATAAGCAATATATTTGAGATGTTCTCCAACAGGGTGGGTATAACCGAGATAGTGGTGTTCACTGACAAGACCATTAAATATTTTTTCAAAACGAGTTTTGCGAATGGAAACAAGCTTGATAGGCAAAAGGTCTCCGAGTGGACCTTGAATAGGTGTTTGGTCAACCGCTACCCAGGTTGGTTTCTTTCGGTTTGCAAGAGGGTTGGGAGGGGTAAATTTTCGAGGAGGCAGCTTGATGAAGCCCTCTGAGTCCAAAATGAGAAGCAGGCTTCGACACACCATATCTTTAAGGACGCCGTTAGACTGCCGCCAGTCCCAAGCCCTGCAGACTTCCTGCGAAATGAAGCGTCGGCTTTTTCCAGGATGTGCCTCTATAATTTCGTTGATAGTCTTGATGTCTTGCTTGCTGACAGATCTCCTGCGGTATGTTATGATTGTTTCCATTCCTGACACTATAAACTATCAGGGATTGGAACGCAAATTATTTCTCAAAAAACCTGCGGTGAGGTGGTAAATCTTAAACTTAAGCGATTATTGCCCGTGAACGGTTACGAAAGATGAAAATAAAGTTTTGCTAAAAATCATGCTGACCCCTTCGAGATCATCAATTAAAAAAAATGTCAATGGCCTGAGTTTGCTAAATAAGACGGATAATGCCGAAAGCCTGACGAGTGTACAGTCTTTCTGGTTAAAAATCGGCCGCTACAAGGTATCGATCAGAAACAGAACTTTTCCTGCTGAAAATAGCCGCTTATTCTTTTTAAATTAAGCCTTAAAGGTTTTTATATACTTTCACTGGAACACAATGCAAAAAAAGGAGGAAAAAGCTATGAAAACACTATTTATTTCAGCTTTATGCATTTTTTTATTATTTTACGCAGAAAAGACTTTCTCGGAATCTGATGAGATTTGCTTCACATGGGTTAATCTGAAATACACATCAGGTGACCCACCACAAAAACTAATACTTAATTACGATGGAACATTTGCGAGTTATATCTCTAAAACCTCAACAGATGCTCTCAAACGAGGGACCTATTCAATAAGGAAGAAGTGGAAAGATTCAGAAGGAAATATATGGTATCAAATCAAGATACAAGGGCCATTGGATGAAAGACAATACGAGGTTGCAAGGATAAGCAATTACGGTAATACACTTGAATATGTGTATAAGTATGATGAATTTCCCGTTGATATAAAATCCAATGATACCAATTACCGCAAATATACTCGTGATTAATATTTGTAAAAAGTTTGCTGACCATATAAGAATATGATCTCATGTTATGTTGGACTGCAGCTGATGACTTCACACAATCTAGATTTTCGTCTAATCCGCTTTCGATAAAGCGAGTTCTTATCAATAATTATTCTTTCTGGCTGCATTGGCATAGAAACAACATTATACTTATAATAAGATACGTGCATATCGGTGATTTATTGACCAAGGACCACCATATACTGACAAGTAACTCACTAGTTAGTGCTCGACCCATAGGCAAGAATCGATAGGAGGATCTATCAATGAGCTGAGAGATAGCAGCTGATCAAGTAGCCCTACGAAAGGAGGTTAAGAACAAATATAGGGATGTGGCCTGCAATCCAAGGGGGGAGTATCACTTCCACACGGGCAGGGCCGCTGCTAAACGCCTCGGTTATGACTCTGCGGTAGTCGAAGCGATGCCAGACACAGCAGTCGAGTCGTTCGCCGGGGTGGCGAATCCGTTCTCGTTTCGCCCCGTCAAACAGGGGGAAAGCGCTGTCGACGCAGGGTCTGGTGCGGGGTTTGACTCATTCATCGCCGCCCACTTGCTTGGTTTGCGAGGCAGAATTGTCCGCGTGGACATGCTCCCTGAGATGCTGGATAGAGTATCAGTGGACTTAGTAAATTAGAAAGTCATCGTGCATTCGGATCAGGCTCAAGAAGAATGTAGATCATTAATGGCGAAACGAGGTGCATTATGATATCCATTAAATCTTTATTATTGGGATTAGCCGCCTCTCT
>CALZJV010000792.1:0-729 GCA_945787595.1 uncultured Desulfobacterales bacterium
AACCGACCGGCGGAAGTCGAAACGACAACAAATATCAAAGATGAAGCCTGCTATATCTGTCACCGCACAGAGCCACCATTGTCTGAGCTCGGCTTGGCTGAAAGGACTCGCATGTTCTATTCCCCACAAGGCTATCGTTTGTTGGGGATCATCAGTCCTATTTGTAATGATCCCGGGTGTTCTACCGATGCCTGCCATGTGCATCCTCAGGATAAAAAGATCCTGGGGGCCCTCGATTTGGTCGTTTCCCTGGAAGATACCGATAAGGAAATCTTTATGGCTGAGAAGGGTGCTATTGCTTTAGCAGGGAGCATTTTTCTGGTCACATCTGCAATTATTTTTATCTTCCAACTGAGGTTTGTCAATCAACCGATCCGAAAATTAATCGACGGAACTCGACGTATCGGCAAGGGGATGTCGCCCAGCAGAATAAATATTGACCAGGACGATGAAATGGGGCAGCTGGCAACGGCGATCAACCAGATGAGCAAAGAAATCGGCGAAAAGCAGGTGCAACTAAATAAACAAAAAGATGAATATCAAACCTTATTTAAACAAGTACCTTGCCTTATTACGGTACAAGACAAAGAGTTCAGATTGCTAAGATATAATGAAGATTTTGCCAATAGCTTTGACCCCATCCCAGGGGATTACTGTTATCATGCCTACAAAGGTAGAGATCAAAAGTGCATCAACTGCCCGGTGGAAAAAACATTCATCGATGGGCAG
>CALZJV010000792.1:737-3318 GCA_945787595.1 uncultured Desulfobacterales bacterium
CGATGAGTTTGGATATTACCGAAAGGAAGCAACTTGAAGACCAGCTGGAAAAGTCAGAAAAAAAATACCATGAAATTTTCAATAACATTCCAAATCCAGTGTTTGTGCTGGATATGGCTACGCTTGATATTATCGACTGTAATGACAGCGTTAACGTCGTCTATGGCTTGGCGAAAGATGAAATCATCAACACCTCTTTTATAAACCTGTTCTTGGAGGAGGAAAAAGATCGATATGCTGATGAGATCAAGACCTCTGCTATGATAACACAGGCGAAGCAATTAAACCAATTGGGTTTGCCTCTTTTTGTGAACATTAGAATATCCATAGCTGAGTACCCGGGCAGAAAGGTGCTTTTGGTTACTACAAGTGATATTACCAAACGGCTTGAAACCGAGCAGCAATTAATCCAAACCAGCAAAATGGCAACTTTGGGGGAAATGGCTACCGGGGTTGCTCACGAGCTCAATCAACCCCTTTCGGTCATTAAAACCGCCAGCAGTTTCTCTATTAAAAAGATAAATAAAAACGAACCGATCGAAAATAAAATTTTATCTAACATTTTAATGAAGATAGACAGCAACGTAGATCGTGCTGCCAGAATTATCAACCACATGCGAGAATTTGCCCGTAAATCCGATATGGATTTTGAAAAGGTTCAGATTAATGAGGTGCTGCAAAGAGCGTTTGAAATTTTTAGCCAACAACTTAAATTGCGAGGGATTAAAGTAGTATGGGAAATAGAAAAAGGACTGCCTAAGATCAATGCTGATCTTAGCAGGCTGGAGCAGGTCTTTATTAACCTCCTGTTAAATGCCAGAGATGCAATTGAAGAAAAATGGGGCCCCAAAGAACCCGAACCTGGATTGGGCGAAAAAAAAATCATACTAAAATCAAGAAGGGACGAGAAAAATGTCATCTGTGAAGTATGTGATACTGGAATAGGGGTTCCGGAAACGATTGCTGAAAAAATCTTTGAACCTTTTTATACAACAAAAGAGGTCGGGAAAGGTACCGGTTTAGGATTATCCATCAGCTATGGCATTATAAAAGATTGTGGCGGGAGCATACATGTTGAATCTAATACGTCAGAAGGGACCTGCTTAATCTTAAAATTTCCTGTGCCAGGGAAAAACAATGGAAAAAACTATACTACTCGTAGATGATGAACTCGATATCCGAGAGGTTCTTAGCATATCCCTCTCAGATATGGGATATCAAGTTTATGAGGCCGAAAATGGCGATCAGGCTCTGCGTATTTTCAAAGAAGTACTCCCTGCTATTGTGCTGACTGACATAAAGATGCCCGGTATGGATGGAATCGAGCTTCTGCAAAAAGTCAAACGCGAAAACCCTGAGACCGAGGTTATTATGATTACCGGTCATGGCGACATGGATTTGGCCATAAAAAGCCTTAAGTACAAAGCTACGGATTTTATCACCAAGCCGATCAACGTTGATGTTCTGGAAATAGCGCTTCAGAGGGCCATAGAAAGAATTTTGATTCGACAACAATTAAGGGAGTATACTGAGAATCTTGAAAATCTGATACGCGAAAAAACTGAGTTGCAAAGCCATCTATCCTCCTTGGGCTTGATGATTGGGTCTATATCTCATGGTATCAAGGGACTGCTAACCGGCTTGGATGGTGGGATGTATATACTGGATTCTGGCTTTGCCAAGGAGAACCAAGAACAGATCAAGGAAGGGTGGCAAACTATTAAATTGATGGTGGATCGAATTCGCAAGATGGTATTGGATATCCTTTTCTACGCCAAAGAGAGAGATCTGAAGTGGGAACGTATTAAAGTATTGAGTTTTGCCCATGAGGTGGCCAAGGTAGTAGGATCGAAAATGAAAGATCAACTTATTGAATTTGTAAACGATTTTGACTCGAAAGTGGGAGATTTTGAAGTTGATGTCGGCTATGTCCATTCTGCGCTAACCAACATACTTGAAAATGCTATCGATGCGTGCGCAAGAGACACATCAAAAAAATTTCATAAAATTGTTTTTGGTGTCAGGCAATCCAAAGAGCATGTTGTGTTCGATGTTTTTGATGATGGTATTGGAATGGACCAAGAGACGCAGGAAAAGCTCTTTACCCCTTTTTTTTCTTCAAAAGGGGATAAGGGAACCGGATTGGGGCTTTTTATTTCAAATGCAATTATACAGCAGCATTGCGGCGAAATCATAGTAAAGTCAACATTCGGCAAGGGAACCTTATTTCAAATCAAAATACCCAGAACGCTGCCCGAATCTGCTAAAGTTACCAAGGGCAGAGCGGCTGGGGGGTAATCTCAATTTTGCTCCGTATTGAATACTTACATTATATTTCAATGTGCGTTTTTGAGAAAAGGGGGCATCGAAAATGAAGAAAAGACTCCGTAGAATCCTTTTAATCTCACTGTTTTTTTTGTCATGGAATGTTTCTTTCAGCTACGGTTCATCTGAGCATGATTTATATCGAACCTATCTTGTTAATAAATCCCAAAGTTGCATTGAATATACTATTGAACTCGTTAATCGTGGAACTTTGATTCAATCAGGCATGTTACCTTCTGAGATAAGTTGCAGCCAA
>CALZJV010000793.1 GCA_945787595.1 uncultured Desulfobacterales bacterium
ATTGGTTGACCGGCGGATTGTTCATGGTGAACACGGCCACATTGTCCTTCGCTGCCACCCGGATAGTTTGGTATTCCGTTTTCATGCCTGTAGACCCCCTCCTCTATTACGCTATTGGTTAGCCGTTATTTGTAACTAGTTAGCGAATGTCAGCTATTTTGTATTAGTGATTAACTTTTTTTCTTTCTCGCTTCTTCATCCCCCGAGTTTCTAACTCTACTTTGTCAGATTTACTTTTACTTCCATCCCTTAATATAACATATTGATATAGCATAATATAAAATGACTAAAATGATCTAAATTGGCTAAAATGCCTAAAATTATGGAAACGCTTCGCTGTATCTGTTTTGTAAGATTGACAGAATACCGTAATTTTAGCTCATTTTAGTTCATTTTATATTTTCGCTCATTTACTTAATCCGCACTATAAGTCATTGAAATTAAATTAGAATAATTTATAAAAATAATGTGACAAAGTAGAGCTAATTATTCGTCATCTGTCCTCTGTCGTCCGACATCTGTCATCTGTCATCTGTCATCCGACACCTGAAACTAGTCACCTTCTATAATCCGCCAAAGCCCGCATCACTGATCTCAATGGCCGCCTTACAACCGTCCTGGATAGCCTCTGTTTTGCCCATGGTCAGCGGCAGTTCGGTCCGAATAAAAAACTCGGCGGTTTTAAGCTGTCCTTCATAAAAAGCGATGTCCTTCTTTTTGGCGCCGTCGTTCAGCTTTTGCGATGCCACCACCGCCCGCCACAGCAGCATCCAGGCCATGATGGTGTCGCCCATGGCGTATAAAAACGGCAGGGCATGGGAGATGCCCTTGGTGCCGGGCGGGTCGCCTTCGATGCGGGCCAAAACCGGGTTGATAATATTCTCAGCCAGATCATGTTCACCATTGGTTATAAAGATTTTACTGCCCGTCAGCGAGTAGGTGCCATCGTTATTTCTGACTGCTGTAGTCGTAAGCGCACCGACGTCGGATCCGGCTTCGGGTTCGGTCAGAAGCATGGTGCCGCCCCATTCGGCCGCTGTGAGCTTTCTGACATATTTCTCTTTTTGCTCTGGCGTTCCGTACAAATTGATGATGAGCGCAGTGCCGTTTCCCATGGTGGTATAGCAGTAAAGGGCCCAGTTGGCGCCCAGAAAGTACTCGGCCCCGATGGAAACTTTCCGGTACCTTTACGACACCGGCATCGAAATGCACACCCTGCTCATCGCCTTCTGCCAGAAGCGGCAGCAGCTCTTTAACAGCCAGCGCCCGGGCTTCAGTAATGATCATGTCACAAGTCTTTTTATTGAATTCATGGTAGGTCTCATGCTTTAAAATCTCTTCACAACTCATCTGCTCCCAGATTACGAAATCCTGGTCCCTTCTGTCTGCTACTTGCTGTGGCATAGTTTAAAACTCCTTGGGTTGCGGATTTTGCTGACAAGATCACAATTTAATTCGCTACGCTGACGATTGGAATGATGGAACAATGGAATACTGGAATAATGGGTATTTTTGTACCGCATTGAAAAAAATGTCGACATTGCGTGCAACATATTACACGAATCGCATGTAACATATTACACACGAATACCATTTATAATATTATAAAAATTTGTCAACATAAAATTTTTAGATTTTTTTCTTGACAATTTTTGAGGCATTGGTTTATGACCAAAATCATCATTTCTGTACCGGCATGTTACGATCACTTGCCTCATCAACCCATCCGAGGAAACAATGAAGATTAGCCAACTGGTCAAGCGAACCGGCGTTCCCAAAGAAACGATTCATTTTTACATCCGCGAGGGACTCCTGCGAAAACCGCGCAAATCCGGGGTAAATGCAGCAGAATATAATGAGAACTACGTTAACCAGATTCGACTGATTAAAGATCTCAGGGACAATTATTACCTGCCGATACCAGAAATTAAAAAAATCGTTAAAGATTTTAAAAAACAATCACCTTCGGACCAGGCCGTATCACAGTTTTATAGCCAATTTTTCCGGCCGGCGGACCGTCTCTTTGCCAAAGAAGTCGTCGGCAAAGAAGCTTTCCGAGCGGCAACCGGCCTGGGTCTGAAATGGCTGAAAAAAGCGGAAGAATGGGACGTAATTGCGTCTGAAAAGCGCCAGGGGGATGTCGTTTATTCACCGGATGATCTGGCTATCGGCAAATTAATGGTTGACATGGATCACCTCGGTTTCGGTCCGAAAGAAGGATTTGATCCTGAAGATCTTCGCCACATCGCCGAATTTGTAAATAAATTCGTGGCCGGCGTCTTCAAGAAATACTTTTTCAATAATCTGGAAAAATTGACTTCAAAAGAATACGTTGAAAGGGCCAGCCAGTATCACGAGGTCATCGGTCTATTTTTCTATCATCTTTATCGCAAATTTGTCCGCCAAGCCACCAAGAGCCTGCTTGAATCCCGCAATCCAAATGAAAATGATTATGATAGAACTTAAACCGAACATATTTTACCTTAAGGGTCAGAACAACTCTCGCTTTCCTTATTGCGCCTGCCTTTATTTAAAGGGCACACGAATGCGGGTGTTAATTGACGCCGGCATGGGAGCTGCCAACTTAGCGGCAGCCAGGAAAATGGGAATAGACCTGCTGATTCTTACCCATTGTCACATCGACCACAGATTGACCCGCAGAAAAATTATGGATGTCCCTGTCTGGTGCCATCAAAAAGAAGCAATTTTTTTAAATGATCGAGAACACTTCTTTACCGCGATGGGCTTGAAGCGAAGCGGTCTGGAACTATCCGACCTATTCAACTTTGCCGACGGCATGTTCGGCATCGATACCGATCATAAGCTTGTTGATGGAGAACGAATTGATCTGGGGGGCATCACACTAGAAACCATCCATACGCCCGGGCACACACCGGGTCACCTGGCGTTTTTCATACCGCAAGCCGGCGTTCTGTTTTCGGGAGATGTGGATCTATCTCCTTTTGGGCCCTTTTACGGCCATGATTTTGCCGACATCGACGATTTTCTTGCTTCCATTGAGAAGTTAAAGCAGATAGATGCCGCTATAGCGGCCAGCGGTCACAGCGGCCCATTTAATGGCAAT
Source organism: uncultured Desulfobacterales bacterium (assembly GCA_945787595.1). Next base: position 3,086 of record CALZJV010000793.1, read on the forward strand.
TTGAGAAAAAGATTCAATGCTTATGGGGAAGTTATCCACAGCAGAGATCGCCTGTTGCTCGAAAATTTAAACCGGCCAAAATCAGTTGGGGATTTTAAAGGCAGAAATCTTTTTTACAAAAGCTACCCCGATTATCCGGAGTTAATTCAGTGGTTTGAGATGGTCCATATCGAAAAGCATCTGGCACGACTGGCCGAGATGGGAAGGGTGCGGCCGGAAAATGACAGGTGGATAGAATGTTGATGCGAAGGTTAGCTTTCAGGTGTCGGGTGTCAGGTAAAAAAAACGATTCGTCTTTTATTTGTTCGCGCAAATGACAGACCGAATGTGGAAAGGATCGTTCGGTTTAGGCAAGGCACTGTGGCAATTAAGAATTATAGCTGGGCTGACACCCGAAACCTCGTATGAAACTTCGATTATGCAAGTATGAGATTCCGCCTGGCCGGAACAGCGAACAGATTGAACGTCGAACATCGAACGTCCAACATCGAACGTTGAATATTGATGACGCTACGCAAAAGTTCGAAGAGTAGATTCGCTCTTGGCCTTCGTAGCCAATCTGGCGAAGTAGTCTTGTTCAGTCTTTTTTTAAATTGACAGAATACTTTATTCGATGTTGGACGTTCAATGTTCGATGTTCGATGTTCATTTTTAGTTAACCCATCGTATGAAACTAGCCAAGGGCAACGTTTCTTTTTTGATTTGACCGGCCGTTTTTTTTGGCCGGCGGCTGGCTGAAGCTCGAATCTTAAAGATGTCAATCCAAATTATCAGGAGTAAAATATGAGTGCCACAAACATTCACAAAGCTGATGAAAGTGTAAAAATCATCCGCACCACTTCCACATTTGACTGCGGCGGCAGATGTCCGATTCGATTGCACGTCAAGGATAACCGCATACTCCGAATTGAGGGCGACGACGCCGAGGAGCCCGAACAGCTCAGAACCTGTCTGCGTTGCCGTGCGTTCCGGCAGTATGTCCACCATCCCCAAAGGCTGATGTATCCTCAAAAACGTATCGGTGCGCGCGGCGAAGGCAAATTCGAGCGGATTCAATGGGATGAGGCCCTTGAGATCCTGGCCGGCCAACTGACCCGCGTCAAGGAAACATACGGCAACGAGGGTATCTTCCTGGCCACCGGCGGAGGCTACCTTGCCGGCCTGCACAACGGGGGCTTTGCGGCACAGCGTCTCATGAATCAGTTCGGTGGTTGTGTTACCCATTACGGCAACATTTCCTCGGAAGGTGCTGTCTGGGCTTCTTTGACACAATACGGATCTGTGATGGTCGGAAACAGCCGTGAAGATATGCTGAACTCCAAACTGATCATTCTCTGGGGCTGGGACCCGGCACGCATGATTTCCGGCACCAATACGATGTATCATGTCATTAAAGCCAGGGAAAACGGTGCCAAAATCGTTGCCGTGGATCCCAGGTATCATGACACCGCCGCCACTGTGGCCGATGAATGGATTCCGATCCGACCGGGCACGGACACGGCGGTGTTTGTCGCCATGGCCCATGTCATGATCAAAGAAAATCTTCACGATCAAGCCTTTCTGGACAAATACACGATCGGGTTCGAAAAGTTCAAAGAATATGTTTTAGGACAAGAGGATGGGGTAGAAAAAACGCCGGCCTGGGCTGCTGAAATCTCGGGTGTCGACACTGCCACCATTGAACGACTGGCCCGTGAATATGCCGGTAATAAACCGGCAGCGCTGATGGATTGCCAGGGGCCCGCAAGAAGCGCCATGGGCGAGCAATTCAACCGTTGTGCCGCAACCCTGTGTGCCATAACCGGAAATGTCGGCCGGGCGGGCGGCAGTGCCTGTGGCGGGTTGATGGGGATCCCGATCGGGCACATGTTTCGCATGTCCGCCATCCCACCCGGGAAAAACCCGTTCGAGCTGGACGGTCCCAACGTCAAAGGAACCCTGGACATCCGTATGCGGGTCATTAAACGGGTTCACATCAACACAATTTTTGATGCCATCCTGGAAGGCAAACAGGGCGGTTACCCGGCCGATATCAAAATGATGTGGTCGATGTGCAATAATTATCTGAATCAGACCGGCAACAGCAACAAAGCCGCCCGGGCATTGCAGAAGCTCGAGTTCTTCTGTGCACAGGAATTGTTCATGACCTCCCAGGCGCGCTACGCCGATCTTCTGCTGCCGGTAACCACCGCTGCGGAACGAAGTGACCTGACACGCCCCTGGCCGTCGGGACCTTATTTTACCTTTATGAATCGCGCCCTGGAGCCGCTGGGCGAGTGCAAATCCGACTTCGATATCGTCAGCGAGCTGGCGGAGCGGCTTGGTATCGATAACTTTAATCCACACACGGAGGATGAATGGCTGAAAATGTTTGTGGATCACAATCCTGAATATCAGCAGCACATCAAGGATTACGATAAATTCAGGGAAGACGGAATTCATCGGGTAAAACTGGCTGAACCCATCATCGCTTTCAAGAAGCAGATCGATAATATTGAAAACAACCCCTTCCCTACCCCGTCCGGAAAAATTGAGATTTTCTCCCAGCGGGTGGCAGATCTAAACAAGCCGGACACGCCCCCGATCCCCAAGTATATGCCGACTCCCGAAGACCGCAATGATCCTTTGTTTGCCAAATACCCGCTTCAGCTGCTCACGCCGCATCCCAAAAACCGGGTTCACTCGGAACTTTACATGGTGCCCTGGCTGCGGGAGGTTGAAGCGCATCGGGCCTGGATCAACCCGCTGGATGCCGAACCCCGGGGAATCAAGGACGGCGACGAGATCTATGTCTTCAACGGCCGCGGCAGGGTGGCTATCACAGCCTGGGTAACGGAAAGAATCATCCCCGGCGTAGTAAGTATTTTTGAAGGCGCCTGGTACAACCCGGATAGGGACGGTATCGACCGGGGCGCCTGTGCCAATACGTTAACCAACGATGCCTATTCAGGCGGCGGCGCTGCGGTCATGAATACCAGCTTGGTAGAAATCGAGAAGACATAAAAACCTGTATTTCACCGCAAAATAATAGTACCTGCAGGGTGTGCTGTATTTTGTTTTCCGCCTTCTCAGCGAAAAACAAAATAGCGTGAAAGGACTCTGCGTTCTCTGTGCCTCGAGCAAAGCGGGCGGTTAATAATTCAAACTAAAATGGAGCGAGTACAATGCAAATAGGATTCTACTTCGATCAGACCAGATGCACCGGATGCAGTGCCTGCCGGGTGGCTTGCAAAGACTGGAACGACATCCCGGCCGGACCTGAAAACTGGATACAGGTGCGCTATTCCGAAAAGGGAAAGTTTCCGAAACCATTCGTCAGCTACATGATCGCTACCTGCTGGCATTGCGTAGAACCGGTGTGTGCTCAGGCCTGTCCAGTTGATGCCATAACAAAACGCACAGAAGACGGCATCGTGCTGGTGGACAGTGATGCCTGTCTGGGCAATGCAGAATGTGACGTCAAGTGTTTGAAGGCCTGTCCCTATGACGCGCCGCAGTTCGGACCGCAATCCGGCGCCAAAATGCGCAAGTGCAATTTTTGTCTGGATCGCCACCTGGAAGACAAGCTTCCTGACTGCATCGAGGCCTGCCCGGTCCGGGCGCTGGACGCGGGGTCTTTGGATGAGCTGGAAAAAAAATACGG
>CALZJV010000794.1 GCA_945787595.1 uncultured Desulfobacterales bacterium
CGTACTATTCTTTACCATGTCAAAAGGAGACATGGAAAAGCATCTTATGTTGCGTTTGGGGCAATGTGTCATGACCTCCCCCACTTCGGCATGCTACAACGACTTGCGCACGGAAGTGAATGTAAAAGTTGGTGGCAAACTTCGTTACTTCGGTGATGGTTTTCAGAGTAGCAAACTGTTGGAAGGAAGGCGCTTGTGGCGTGTGCCGGTGATGGACGGGGAGTTTGTTATTGAAGAGAGCTTTGGTGTGAAAAAAGCAGTCGGTGGTGGGAATTTTCTCATACTCGCCGACAGTCAACCCGGCGCGCTGGCGGCGGCGGAAGCAGCAGTGGACGCTATTCGTGTCGTGCCGGACGTCATTTTACCTTTTCCCGGCGGGATTGTGCGAAGCGGGAGCAAGATCGGCTCTATATACAAAGGACAGGGGGTTTCAACCAACACCGCCTATTGTCCCACTATTCGGCGTCAGGTAGATTCCGCTTTACCTGAAGGGGTCAATTCGGTTATGGAGATCGTCATCGATGGTCTGGATGAAGGTGCCGTGCGGGAGGCGACTCGAGTAGGTATCCAGGCCGCTTGCCGGCCGGGAGTGCTGCGCATCTCGGCAGGAAATTACGGAGGCAAACTAGGTCAACACCATTTTCATCTGCACAAGATCATGAGCGAGGCTTGAGCCATCACCGTTATGTGGCGGGTACACCCCTATGAATGCCGGGGGTGCTGTTAGAATCCTGTAGGAAGCCCTTAAGCCTTTTTTGGCTCTGCCTCCGATCTAGACCGATTATTTAAAATAGTTTAAAGCAAAGAGAGGTTTAACTTTGGGATGTGTATCATGTGCCGGACTTGTTAAAGATTTTTCAGGCGCGAAGGATCAGGTAATCCTGCAGCTGAAAGAATCATCCACGATTCCTGTTGAAGCAGACAGTGTTTCTCCCGATTTCTTAGCGGAGTGTGACCATTCGGCAATTAAGGCGCTGCCGGTGTTTTACGGTCGACGCAAAGTATCAATCGGCGATCTTTTTGAGGTGGATGGTGAGCGCTCGGACAAAATCGTCGTCCAGGGCGATCTGCAGCATATCAAGAAGATCGGCCAGGGCATGAGTCGGGGCCGAATTGAAGTGCGGGGTGACGTGGGTCCGCATCTCGGCGCCTACATGCGGGGGGGAGAAATTAACGTCCAGGGGAATGCCGGAGATTGGGCCGGTGCTCATATGCAGGGTGGCCGCATTTGGATCCATGGAAATGCGGGGCACCATGTCGGCGCAGCTTATCCCGGAGAAAAACGAGGCGTAAACCGCGGCGTGATTATTGTGAATGGAAACGCGGGTTCGGAAATAGGGGCGGTCATGCGTCGCGGTCTAATTGTTGTTATGGGAAATGCGGGTGAGTTTGCGGGAGCGAGGATGATTGCCGGTTCGGTTTTCGTCTTTGGTCATCTAGGAAAAAGAGCTGGTGCAGGTATGAAACGAGGTTCCATTATCGCCTTTGGCACAAGTGAGTCACTGCTGCCCACATATCGCTTTGAATCTGTTTGCCGGCCGGTATTCATAGGATTCTTCTTGAACTGGCTCCAAAAATGGGGAGTGCCGGTTACCCCGGAAATGGAGGAAGGGTCGTTCCGGCGTTATTCGGGCGATATCACCAGCCTGGGAAAAGGAGAAATCTTAATACATGAAAGGCATGAATGAGAGATCTTACGAGATCGCACAACATATGGCGGCAGATGCCGATTTACTGAATATGTCTGTGGAAAAACTTGGCTGCGGCGCCACGGTGATAGACGCCGGCGTAAAAGTGACCGGTTCCCTTGAAGCGGGCCGGCTTTTTAGTGAGGCCTGCCTTGGCGGGCTTGCCAAAGTTGATTTTTGTCCCCTTAATTTTGGTCATTTTACACTTCCAGGCGTCAGCATCATGGCCAGCCGTCCGGTTGAGGCTTGTATGGCCGCTCAATATGCCGGCTGGTCTGTGGAGGTTAAGGTAGAAGGTCAAAAGGCCTACCAGGCCATGGGGTCCGGCCCGGCCCGGAGCCTTTACGGTAAAGAGGCACTCTTGCAGAAGCTGGGCATACGGGAAAAAGCTGATATGGCTGTCCTGGCCCTGGAAAGCCACAAACTCCCCGGTAATGAGGTCGCTTCCTGGGCAGCCGAAAAGTGCGGAGTATCACCGGATCGGGTTATCTTGCTTGTTGCACCCACCGCAAGTTTGGTGGGATCGGTTCAAGTGGCGGCCAGAGTGGTAGAGACCGGGTTGCACAAAATGTTTGAGGTGGGTTTCGACATCAGCAGTATTCTATCCGGCTTCGGGGTGTGTCCGATCGCGCCCATTGCTCAGGACAACCTGCAGGCCATCGGCCGCACCAATGATGCTGTCCTTTACGGGGGGCAGGCCTGGTACACGGCAAAAACAGATCCGGATAAAGTCGAAGAGATATTCGAAAAACTTCCTTCCTCTGCCTCAAGGGACTACGGAACCCCCTTTTACGAACTTTTCCGTCGCAACGATTTCGATTTCTACAAAATCGACCCCTTGCTGTTTAGTCCCGCTGAAGTGTATATTAACGAACT
>CALZJV010000795.1 GCA_945787595.1 uncultured Desulfobacterales bacterium
ACCAAGTCACTAAGAAAAGATTCAAATTTTAAAACCTTTTAGTGTCTTTGAGCCTTTGTGGCTGAGCGATTAAAGCAGTTCTTTAATTTTCTTATAAAGCTCCAGAAATTTTGCCTTCCATTTCGGCATCACGTCCACGATCATATCTCCTCTGGAATATGCTTCAGCAATTTGTCTATCAAACGGTATTTCCATAAGAATGGGAAGATTCATTGCAAGCGCGTATTCCTTGACCTGATCGTCCCCCAAGTCACTGCGATTAATAATCAATCCACGTGGGATATCGAGTATGTCAACAGCACCGACCGCAAGCTTTAGATCGTAAAGACCGAACGGTGTGGGTTCGGTAACCAGCAGCACGAAATCCGTATTTTGCATGGATGCGATGACCGGACATGAGGTACCCGGCGGGGCATCGATGATCGTTACTTTGTCAGGCTTTTCATGTTTGCGGACTTCTTTAATCAAGGGCGGCGACATGGCTTCACCCAGCCGCAACTTTCCATGAATGAATTCTATCCCGTTACGATGGCCTTTTTGAATGACACCCAATTCACGCCCTTTTTCCGTAATGGCGCCTTCGGGACAGACTTCCATACAGCCGCCACAGCTATGACAAAGTTCGCTAAAAACCAGTACTGCTTTATCAAGCACTGCAATTGCCTTGAATTGACATATTTCAGCGCATTTGCCACAGTAGCTGCACTTTTTTTCATTAACTTCGGGAACAGGCGTAAAAATCGTGTCTGTTTCTTGAAACACTGGATTAATGAAAAGATGAGCATTGGGCGCTTCAACATCACAATCAAGTAACTGCACATCCGATCCGATTGATAAGGCAAGGTTGGTTGCAACAGTTGTTTTGCCGGTCCCGCCTTTTCCGCTGGCGATACTGATCTGCATTTGAAAATCTCCATAGTTAGTATCAATCACTGCAGGGTAGAATTGTGATAAACCCTGAACCAAAAATCTCAGAACGCTTGAACGGCTATAATTTTTTTGCCTTTATCCGGCCGAAACGAAACGCTGATTTTCATTGATTTTCTGAACTATTGATACGAGAAATCACTTCTTTCATCTTTTTATTCAGGCTGTCGACTTGTTGTTTAAGCCCTTCCAATTCTTGATCTTTGGAATGAGTCCCGGCCCCCATCCTTCTTGATCCCGCCAAGCCGGACGTTCCCATACCGCGACCCGTGCCTCTGCCGCCACCCTTGCCCTGTCCTACACCCCTGCCACCACCCATACCGCCCCCGCGACCGATACCGGTTTCAACATTCATTCCGAAATGACTGTCGACAGTAGCTTCGCTGGTTGGTTTGAGATGGCCGTTCTTAAATCTCTCAACGACTTCTCTGACCGTTCCCGTCTGCCCTCCAAACAGTTCAATCCCGGCTGCCGAAAGTGTTTGCACGGCGTTTGGCCCGCAATTGCCGGTGATAACGGCCGCCACTCCTTGCGAGGCTATAAACTGAGCAGCCTGGATGCCGGCACCGCCTCCCTGAACTGCACTTTCGTTATTAAAGGCTTCCAAGCTCATATCCTCCGGATTGACCACTAAAAAATAGGCGCATCTACCAAATCTGGGGTCGAGCTGTGCATCTAAAGTTTCTCCATTTGAACTAACTGCAACTTTCATATTGTGAACTCCTTTCATTATAAAGGTATAAATCCCCAACTGTTCTTGTATTTTTCCATATTCTTTGCTCACTGGTTTTGCATGAAATATGCCAGTAAAATTAAATTATTACATATCAAATAATTACAAATAGTTAAGGATTTTATCGTGTTGGATTAAATATGACGCATTGATAAAATTAGAAAAATTTCGAAAGTGCTTTCGAAATTTTTCGAAATCAATAGACTTCACAGATACCACTTAGCAAACCATTTAGGACTTGAGCATCGGAATTACGAAAGGGTTAAAGAATCACTGAAAAGCCGGAGACGACAATTTTTAGTCGCAATACCAGGGATATAAGACCTTGTTGGTTATTTACACGCGGTGTTGGAATCTCAAGCTGCAGTGATCGGTATGAATTTTTGACATATACTTCTGAGAAAAATCTTTTTGGTATAAGGCTTGCAATAATTGTGGATGAAAAGCCAAAGGCGAATATTTGCTTTTAATAGGCAGAATGCGCCCCCAATTAGAAAATTTGAAGGCTATAACCAATGAAAATACCCATTAGTCGGTACTAGGTAATGATTCGAAGAAATGTATTTCATTTATTGTATCTCTAACAAAGGAGGTACCGATATGTACGCATTAATTTATGACGAATTCGATCCGGCAAAGCGCGAAAAGAGGGTGATCTCGGTCCACAAGACCAGAGTGACAGCCGAAAAGGCCCTGACAAAAAGGCAGCACAAGCTAGGCAAAAGAGTCTGGGACTGCAAAATGGAGATACGATTACGCCCAACTCTTTTGATACCTGGGCTCCGGGTGAAAAAATTCCAGAGGGAGATCGGGTTCCGGATGTGGATTAAAGGGGGTTTTCCATGTTACGCCAAGTTGTTTCGCTTAAGAGCACCGCCCCTGGCCTGAAAAACGACTAGCGGCTGGGCTCACATCTGAAACCTGACACCTTGCGTTGATTACAACATGTTGTCAGATCTAACCCGATTAGGCCTATGCGCCGCAGACAGCCACATCCTTTAAATCCGGCCTTAAATATTCCCGTTCATTTTCGCCGAGAATACCCGGAGCCAGGCAGATAATGGTCCACAAATGGATCACCCCGTAGCCGCCGCCGTAGTGATCGCTGAGCTCATGGATTTGCGCAAGACAATTGTGACAGCCGGCAATACAATAGTTCGCTCCGGCGGCTTGAATTTGAATATCTTTTAATCGACCAAATTCCAAGCGCGCCTCTTTATATCCGGACTGCAGAAAACCACCACCTCCGCCGCAACAATAGTTGTTGGATCGGTTGGGTTGCATGTCGATTAAATTCTCTTTCCCCACCACGGTCTTTACCACAAAGTGCAAATTTTCGGCGATGGTATCCCCGTAGCTTTTACATACAATCTGGCAGGGATCCTGGGCGATAAACTTGATTTTTAAATCTTTGTTCCAATCTGAGTTAACGTTGACTTTTCCCTCCCGAATCCATTGGGCATAGTATTCATAGACGTTTTTGACCTCAAATTTGTGGGCAATGTTGAATTTTTTCAGTCCTGCCAGGACTGAGAAGGTCACATGCCCTCATTCGGTGTTGAGAAAAACCATACTCCCGAAATCATCCGCCTGATTGGCGGTGGTGCGAACGATATGTTCCCAGGCCTCTTTGTCGGTCAGAAACATACAGTAATTCCCTCCCAACCTTTACAAAAATTGCGAAATTTTGTGCTAAGGGCTTCGATTCGCAATTTTAGTGACATATAATTATTGACCAATCCTACATAATTGCTTACTCAGCACTAAGTCCTGAGTGAGTAAATACGTTAGCGTATTTACGAATCGATGGACTAAGGGACAACAAAAAGCCCATTGAGGATTTAAACACTTGATCAATGCACAACTATCATTTGAAATAGATTAACTACTAATTATAAATTTCCATTTTTCGGCAATGGTTTACGAGGTCGATGGATATGTCTATCAAAAACAGATTATTATTCATTTTGCTTGCATGTTCCATCTTCCCAATGATTTTTGTTGGGACGCTGGGGTATTTTAATGCCAAAAAAGCCTTGGAGAACGCACGGATAGAAGCGCTGAAAAGCATTACATATCATAAAGCGAAAAAGATTGAAGATTTTTTCAGCGAACAAAAGAAGCATATAAGAATAGCTCAACGAAGGCCGAATATAAAGAAATACGCATCTATACTTGCCGGATTTTCCGGTGACTCTTCCAGCACTGACTATGAAACTATTCGTGACGAGCTGGACGGGGTCCTTAAGATGTACCCGCCGGTTTATGACTATGCCAATGTTATGCTGGCAAATCCGCAAGGGAAAATAGTTTATGTTTTAAATAGATATTCAGCCATAGAAAATATGGACAATTTTCGATCTGAGGCCTGGGGAAAAACTTTTGAAGAAGGTAAAGCCGAAATCTATTTATCAGACGTTTTTAAAAGTAGGACCCAAGCCGGTCAATTTTCTGTATATATTAGCGCCCCGGTCAACAATTTTGATGGAAAGTTTGTGGGCGTGATTGTTTTGGAAGTTGACCTGGCATCGATCTTTAAACTTGTTCAGGATTCGACCGGAATGGGTGAAACCGGGGAAACCTTAATTGCCAGAAAAGAGGATGATGCAGCCCTGTTTCTCAATCCTCTTAGACATGATCCGGATGCAGCCTTAAAAAGAAAGGTGGTTTTTGGTCAAAGTCAGGTTATACCCATTCAAGAAGCATTGAAAGGAAATGCCGGACATGGAATTTTCGAAGATTATCGCGGCAAAAAGGTGATTGCCGTCTGGCAATACATGCCTTTGCTGGATTGGGGAATGGTTGCCAAAATAGATGCCTCTGAAGCTTTTCAGCCCGCTACAACGCTGGGGAATTTCGTACTCATACTTGCCATTGCCGTTATCATATTAAGCATATTAATAGCTCTTATCGTCGCAAAATCCATTTCTGATCCGATTCAGACGCTTCAACAAGGTACAGTAGAAATCGGCAGAGGCAATTTAGATCATAAAGTCGGCACCAATGCGAAGGATGAGATCGGTCTGCTCGGAAGCGCGTTCGACCAAATGGCGAAAAAATTGAAGAGCGTTACAGCTTCACGAGATGATTTAAACCGCGAGATAAATGAACGCAAGAAGGTGGAAAAGGCGCTTCAGTTCACCAGGTTTTGCATCGATCATGCCAATGA
>CALZJV010000796.1 GCA_945787595.1 uncultured Desulfobacterales bacterium
TACCCGCAAAGAGTGGGAGGGGTCAGATCTTTTAAATTGAAAATTAATACGAATGAGAGATGAAATGCCAAAATCAAAGATCTGACCCCCATTTTTTGAGACCCCCATTTTTTGACCCCCATTTTTCCATTGGAATCAAGAAATTTCAAATAAATATCCATACATTTACAGCCTTTCATGGGATGACCAGTTGCCGGAAGGCCTCGGCATAGGCAAACCCCTTTTCTTTCCCCAACTGTCCGAAGCGTTCTCGCACCCAGGCACTTAAGTCTTCGAATTCTCCGACCTGGCTCTTATGGGCACGCAGAGCCTCGATCTTGGTTTCTATGGTTTCGCTGATATCGATCCAGGTATTCGGATCGGCGGTCCCGAAGAAATAGATCTTGTTTACCGCATGAGGCGACAGTCCCTCTTCCAGTAACTCGTGGAAAAAATTCCTATTTCTTGCAGCCGGATAGATGGCGTCAAATACGGCCAGACCGGCTGCCCGATGGTCGGCGTGGCTTACATAAACGTTTTCAAAACTCACGTTCGCAGGATCCATGCTCAAAATGACATCGGGGCGGTACTGTCGAAGCGCGCGAACTAATGTTTTCCTGAATTCTCGATTATTCTCGAGTTCGCCGTCCTTTAAACGCAAAAAGACAACCTTTGACACCCCAACGATTTCAGCCGCAGCCAATTGCTCCTTTTCCCTTATTTCGGCCACCGCCGACAGCTCCTCCGGAAGGTCCGATCACTTGTCCCCGCTCGTGCAGATGACATACGTGATGTCCAATCCCATACGGCTCCACCTGGCGATGGTCCCGCTGCACCCGAAATCCACATCATCCGGATGGGGGCTAATCACCATTACCCGCTCTGTTCCATTCAGATTTTCCAATTTAACCTCATCGCTTTTGGAGGGTCTATTCTGTTTCAGTTGCTTGCCTGGTTCAACAGCGCCATCGATGATGCATCCAATTCGAGTGACGTTGCATGGATCAATTGGTTTAGTTGCTCAAGATTAGTGGCGCTGGCAATCGGGGCCGTGATGGTCGGCTGCGCGATCAACCAAGCAAGCGCTACTTGCGCCGGCGTCACGTTATGTTGTTGCGCAACCCTGTCCAGGGCCTCAAGGATCCGGTATCCCCGTTCGTTCAGATATTTTTTAACAATATCGGCACGGGCCCTGTCTGCCAGGTCGGCCTCCGAGCGGTACTTGCCAGTGAGAAAACCGCTGGCCAACGAAAAGTAACTGATGACTGCCAATCCTTTTTCCCGGCAAAGCGGTTCGAGATCCTTTTCATAGTCGGCGCGATCATACAGATTGAATAAAGGCTGGAGGCTCTGATAACGGGGATAGCCGTATTGTTCGCTGACCTGTAGCGCTTCGGCCAGTCGCTTCGCGCTGAAGTTCGATGCTCCGATGGCCCTGACTTTCCCGTCCTGGACCAACCGATCAAAGGCATCCAAGGTTTCTTCTAGCGGGGTCTGTTTATCGTCCTCGTGGGACTGGTACAAATCAATATAGTCCGTTTGCAGTCGCCGGAGCGATTCCTCTACCGCCTGAAAAATGTAAGATCGAGAGAGCCCTTTTTTATCCGGTCCCATTTCTTTGCCGACCTTGGTCGCGATAATGACCGATTGCCGCTTGCCGCTGCGCTTCAGCCATTTGCCGATGATGGTTTCCGATTCGCCGCCTTCGAGACCTTGAACCCAGCGGGCATATACATCCGCCGTATCAATCAGATTAAACCCTTCTGCGACAAAGGCATCGAGCAATCTGAATGACATTGTCTCATCCGCGGTCCAGCCGAAGACATTACCGCCGAATGCCAGGGGAGAAACCTCCAATCCGGAATCGCCGAGCTTGCGCTTTTTCATGTGCTCTGTCCTTTCTATAGTTATTCTGTGTTTAAGAAATATTCATGGGTGGGTGAAAAACTGCCCAAAGCAACCAATAATATGCCCCCAACCGAATAATTAAGCAATGGGGTCAAGACAGTATTTTAGCACAAAGGCCCTGCCTGATTGCCGCATGTATTTTAGGGACGTTCCAAATTTTAAAAGTCTCACCCTAAAAAAATCCTCAAAGTAAAAAAAGTAAGGCAAAAAGGATGGTCGCTCCTCCCAGAGCTCTTACAATAGGTTTAGTCAGGAGATGGAGTAAATAATAAGGACCCCTCGGAGAGAATTGAACTCTCGAACTCCGATTTTGCAGACCGGCGCTCTTGACCCACTGGGCTACGAGGGCGGATTTAGAGTCCGGCGCATTCGCCATTTATGCGATTGCCCTGAAATAAAAAGGGAGCGCCCCAATTGCGGCCCTCCCTATTTCCCAATGCTGAAGTTGGATGGGCACTCGTTAATAAAGGCCCAGTTCCCTTAAGAAACGGTAAGCACCGGACTGTTTCAGCCGGATGTGGATAAACTCGGAAATCGTCGGCTGATATGGCCGCTTGTGCAGATGCATGCCCGCTTCGCGCGGTGTGCGAGCCCCTTTATGGTTGTTGCACGACGCGCAGCAGGCTGCACAATTGTCAAAATCGGTTTTTCCGCCTCTGGAAACCGGTATCGGTATAACATGATCGATGGTCAGCGCCTTTTGCTTGCGGCCGCAATAGACACAGGTATACCGGTCACGCACAAGTAAGTTTTTTTTGGTAAACGGAACACGATTGCGGTAAACACTGCGCACGACCTTGATCAGCACCATCACCGCCGGCGCCCGGAAGACTTTCCCCACACCTTGAATCAAGCGATCCGAATACTTCAGAACTTTGGCCTTTTCGGAAAACACAAGACACAGGGCCTTTTTCCAATCGATTTGGCAAAGGTATGAATAGTCGCCATTTAATAGAATACAGGTCGTGTTCATTTTCCCGTCTCCTCTTTTATATGGACTTGAACCACCAGAGCTATTTCAGCACCGGGTTTACAGCCCGGAATCATCCTAGCTACCGGTATTAAATGCAATAACTGTACCGTAACTTTGTTTCCATTTCAAGGCCATTTGGAGCCATTATCCAATGCGCTACCCAACTGAGCTGAACGGCAGCGACTTTGCAGCCCTCACATAAATTTTCAAACGGCGGTTTATTTGGCAGGGATGAATTTGAACCATCATAACAAGAGTCAAAGTCTTGTGGCTTGCCATTCGCCCCCACCCCTGACCATGGCGGTGAGAGAGGGATTTGAACCCCCGAAGCTGTCACACTTTAC
>CALZJV010000797.1 GCA_945787595.1 uncultured Desulfobacterales bacterium
CACTGCTCACAGTTAAAGATTTAAAGGTACATTTTCCGATTACCAAAGGAATTCTCTCCCGCACCAAGGGCTATGTCTATGCGGTCGACGGCATCTCGTTTGCGCTCAAGGAGGGAGAAACCCTCGGAATCGTCGGTGAGAGTGGTTGCGGCAAGACCACCGCCGGCCTGGCGATCCTGCGGTTGATTAAACCGACAGATGGCCAGGTCGTTTTTCAGGGCAAAGATATGTCCCGCATGACCAAGCCGGAAATACTAAAACTGCGCCGGGAAATGCAGATTATTTTCCAGGACCCGTATTCATCACTGAATCCACGCATGACCTTAAATCGCACCCTCTCGGATCCGATGAAGATTCACGGAATCTATCATGGCGCCGAGCGCAAGGAGCGGGTCGCCTACCTGCTGGAGAAGGTGGGATTGACGCCGGAACAGGGCCGACGCTATCCCCATGAATTCAGCGGTGGACAGCGGCAACGCATCGGCGTCGCCCGCGCCCTGGCCCTCAACCCCCAGGTCATTATCGGTGATGAGCCTGTCTCCGCGCTGGATGTCTCGATTCAAGCCCAGATTATCAATCTCTTGATCGACCTTCAGGATGAATTTCAACTATCGTATATCATCATCTCCCATGATCTGGCCGTGGTGGAATATATCTGTGATCGAATCGCCGTGATGTATCTGGGAAAGATTGTCGAAACGGCCGCTTACCGGGATACATACGCCAACCCCAAACATCCCTACACCCAGGCGTTGCTTTCAGCCGTACCTGTTCCCGAACTCGGTGCCAAGAGCCAGAGAATTATTCTGGGAGGCGATGTGCCCAGCCCCATCAATCCACCATCCGGCTGCCGCTTTCATCCCCGCTGTCCCCACTGCATGGACATCTGCCCGCAGGAAGAACCGGAGCTAAAAGATCTGGCAGACGAGCACTGGGTGGCGTGTCATCTTCATTGAAATTTGGGCTATTAAAGCTATTTACCGATAAGTTCCTTATTGTTTAGACATGAATTCCCCGCCCGCTTCGCTCAAGTCGCAAAGATCGCAAAGTAACTATCCTTTTGATAATCTCCCCAAGGATTCGATCTTTTTTTGCCAAAGCCGAGTCCCGTCCGGACGCTGAAATGATCAGGGTCGCCACCCACTGGTCTTTGGCGGCATTAAAATTGGTGATGGCCTCATCAGCGCCAAAAAAATCCGGCCGTAGATATAACGGCCCATTCTGCGCCATGATGTGTTCCCCTCTGGTTTCCAATACCTCTGAAGACACCCGAATGTGCTCATAGACGGTTCCGCGCCAGGTATGAGGGTCTAATTGAGTTTCTGTGAAATTGCCTGTGAACAGTTCTGCCAGCATTTGAACCATATTTTGACCCGTCGACCAATAAACCGTAATCGGCGTCTGGCTTGGAAGCCGTGCATCTATCTCCAGCACTTTAAATCCCTCCTGATTCAGGACGACCTCCACATCCATGATGCCGTGCAGATTCAAAGCGTCGGCAATCCTAAGCGACAGTCTTTCAAATTCAGAGACCAGCTCCGGCGGCAGCCATGTCGGCGCGACAACCCGCTTACAATCGTAAATCTCATCCACAAAAAGGTCGGTTACCTGAAGGGCGCGATAATGCCCCGGCACACCCATGACTTCAAGGGAATGCTGGCTCCCCTCAAGATATTCCTGCAGCACCCAACCGGGCGGCGGAAATGGCGCAGAAAAGCGACGTTTCAATGAATCAAAGTCGTGGAAAATCTGCACCGCCTTGCTGCCGCTTCCCCTGCTTGGCTTGGCAAGCACCGGAAATTCGCAATCCGGCCATGGCAAAGGGACCGGCAGCCCTGTTTGGTTAAACAATTCGGCAGATTTCAATTTGGATGATGATACGGCATAAGCATCCGGATCAAAAGCAAAAGGGACAACCGCTTGACGGCACCAGCGGGTTAGAAAACTTAGAGCATCGTCATTTTCTAAAGCCGGTATGACCAGGTCAACATCTGCCAGTACCCTGGAAAGGTCCTGTCCTGCTGTCACATCTGCTTGGACAAACGAATCACACAAACCTGATGCCGGTACCTGATCGTTTTTATCAACGACTCTGACCTTCCATCCGGCCTTGTGAGCAAGATAAGCGGCTTCGACGCCCTGTAGCTTTCCGCCAACAACTGCAACTAACAAGCGCTTTTCTCCTTTGGTGGATCACCCATGAGTTTGCGGCGTCGACTTTTAATCCAATCTAAATAATTGTCAGTCGAGGCCGCACGCATACCGAGTTTTTCCAGCTCCAATCGTATACTTGCGCTGGTTCGCCTGGCCTCAGCAATATCCAATGAGCTCTGGGCCACGCCGGCCAGGCCGAAACCCGGCGGTACCAGCGAAGTTATCACATTGGCTCCGGCTGCCAGCCTTCTTTGCAAACCGGCCAGGCCGGCGACATCCAGGCTAGCCGGAACAAGCCTGTCGGGAAACACCAGTCGCAGGACGGCAAGGGTAAGCAATTCCTGCGATGCATCCGATGCATTCAGGCTTTGCATTGGCGTTCCCTGTTGGGGGACGAAACTCCCCACAAAGCAGGCCCTCCTCAATCAACAACCCCAGTTTGTGGGCCAGCTGTTTTTTTGCTAAACGCGCAGCATAGCTTTGTCCGGGTCTGAGCTTCTTAAACAGGACCGGGTTGTGGGTTTCCTGATAGCAGGCGTACCAGCTGGCACCTGCCTTGGCCAGTTCAGGAAGCATAAAGTCGGGGACCACTCCCGGTGAGATCATGATGGGCAACTCAGTTGCCGTTTTCACCGCTTTTACCAGTTGAAGCAACGGGTCAAAGCCAAGCTGATTATCGTGAAAATATCGCGGGTCTTCTCCCAGGGTCAAATCGATAAGATGAACTCCGGAATCGGCCAGTTGACGAGCTGCCTCAATAATTTCGGACGCTTGACGGCGGTAACGCACGCTATGCGTATTGGTGCGACGATAATAGCAAAAATTGCAATTGTTGCGGCAATAAGTGCTAATGTAAATAAAGCCGTATAAAAAAACGTTGTCGCCAAAATGCCGCTGGCGCAGGTCTCTGGCTGCCTGAAAGAGGTCATTGATCTGGCTTTTTTGCTTCAGGCCCAGAAGAAACGCTATTTCTTCTCTGGTTAGGATTTCTTCCCGGTCGGCCTTTTCCAGTATTCCGGCCAGCGTATGAGTAGGGTTGTTAGGTTTCATATGAAAAATAATCTGGTATTTGCAGTGCCAGCGGCGTCCAGCCGCGATAGAATCGGATGCTGCCCTGACTTCCGACCTCTGCATTCTGACCTCTGTCTTCTGACATCTGCCCTCCGGCCTCTGACATCTGCCTTCCGACCTTCCCTAATCTGCCGCCAGCAGGTAATCAATCGCACTTTCGAGTAATTTCGGCGTCCTCTCACAGAGATCCGTCTTAAACACCCTTTCGG
>CALZJV010000798.1 GCA_945787595.1 uncultured Desulfobacterales bacterium
GGAATATAACGTAACATTTCCAAGGAAAGGGGGTTGGGCTCCCCGCTGGCCAAGCCTACCATGATAGTGTCGCGGGCCCCCGTAACCGCATGGGGCCGGCCGTCGCCGGCGACGGCCGAAGCGAAGATACAGGCCGCGTTGTTTGGTTCCATGATGATAAACTTGGGACGCGGTTCTTGAAATACCTGGGCCAGGTAGCCGAGCACGGCTCCGGCCAGGGCGCCCACACCGGCCTGCACAAAAATATGGGTCGGATAGGCATCTTCGGCCCGTAACTGATCGACCGTCTCTGAACACATGGTCAAATACCCTTGCATGATCCATAAGGGCACTTCGGTGTATCCCTTCCAGGCCGTATCCTGAACCACGTACCAGCCGTTTTCTGCGGCCATGCGGCAGGCCAGGCGGACGGCTTCGTCGTAGTTTAGATCGGTAACCTCCACCGTGGCGCCATGGGAACGGATGGCTGCCACCCGGCTGGGTGCGGACCCCTTGGGCATGTAGACGACCGCTTTTTGACCCAGTCGCTCCGCAGCCCAGGCGACGCCCCGGCCGTGGTTACCGTCGGTCGCTGTCGTCAGTGTGATCTGCCCGATGCGTTGCCGAACATCATTGCTTACCAACTGGGCATAGGGCACCTCGCTCAGGGGCCGGCCCAGCTTTTGGCATACCAGCCGGGCCACTGCGTAGCTGCCTCCCAGCACCTTAAAGGCTTTGAGACCGAAGCGGGGTGCCTCGTCCTTGACGAAGATATCGGTAAACCGCCAGGCCCGGACCAGACGCTCCAACCGGACCAGGGGGGTGGGTTTGTAGCCCGGCAGTTGGCGGTGAAAAGCTCTCACCCCCAAAGCCGTGGCGGGTGACAGCGTCGCGGGAAGGTCGCGGCCGGGGGGGGTCTGGATCAGATACTTAAAATTTTGGTTGGCAATTTCTTTGATTTCCATTGGAACCTTCACTTTCGGCGGTATCCAATACGTTTGAAAGGCGGTTGAGCTTTGGTCTATCCTGGCAAAGTCGGCTTAAGAATAAAAGAGAATATGGCAGCTGACCTAGATTATGAACGCGAATAAAAAATTGAGGGAATTGACTGTTTCTAAACCACCTAAATAAATATTTCTTTCATGTCAACATGTTTTTATTGATATTGATAAGATATTGGAAGCATGGGTTCTGACCCCCGGCTTATGGGGCCTGCGGCGCGGAGAGATTAGCGCAATGGTAGATTTAGAGAATCAAAACGAATATAATTAGATTGATTTTCACGTAATAGTGGCGTATTTTCTGGGACGAAAGCAGAAAATGGATGTCTGTCGGGCACCATCATAAAATGTAGATACAACATTTTTTCTATAATAGATATTTTTCCACTTTTTATACCCAGTATTCCCGGTCCAGACCGAGTTCATAGCGTGTCCATATTTTCAACTCACATTTTTAGCCTCATCAGAACCAGAGGGCTCTCTTTTGCATACTCTTCTATTGCCATTCTCTTGTCGGTGAAGACTTTGGCTTGTCCTTATGAATTGCCGACAACAACAATTTCCGTGAAGGGTTATACCCTGGTGGCAGAGTTGGCAACCAATCCTGATGCGCGCGTCTGTGGATTGTCCAATCGAGTTAAATTGCTTGAAAATCATGGCATGTTATTCATCTATCCGACACTTGGGCCAAGGACATTTTGGATGAAAGATACCCATATCCCCCTGTCTATTGCTTTTCTCGATGATTCCGGACGGATATTAAGTATACATCACATGACCCCGATGCAAACCGATGAGCGCTATCGCTCGTTACAGTCGGTAAGGTACGCACTTGAAGTAAATCAGGACTGGTTCGCCGAACATGGGATTGGCGTTGGGGACATGGTTGAAATGAAATTGCCGGTGGTGATTGAGATACGATAGTTCATAGTGCTACTTTTAAACGAGAAAATGAGCTAAAATTTGAAATGAACTAAAATGAGCTAAAATTGTGGTATTCTGTCCATTTTATAAAGAGATAGAGCGCAGCGTTTCATTAATTTTAGGCATTTTAGGCAATTTAGGTCACTTTAGGCATTTGGTTACCCGAATCCCAGGGAGACGGCCATTGGAATAAGAAACCTGGCTTGTCTGGACGTTTCAAAAATCATGGGTGCCAGACCGCCAAAGGTGGTCAGGGTGGTCAGCAGGACCGGCCGGAAGCGCTGGATTCCGGCGCTGTAAATGGCATCATGGGCATTCATTTCGGATCTCTGCTCGCGATTGGCGAAATCGATGAGGACAAGGGAGTCATTGATCACGACCCCGGATAACGCCACCACGCCGAACATACTCATAACGCTCAGGCTGTAACCCATGATGAGATGGCCCGTCACGGCACCCACGATACCGAATGGAATGGACATCATAATGATCATGGGCTGAATAAAACTGTTAAAGGGGACGGCCAGCATGGCATAGATGATAACCAGGGCTATCAACAGACCCTTTATCAGACTTTGCATGCTTTCTCGCCGGTCCGCCTGTCTACCTTCAAGGCCGTAAGTCAGACCGGGATATTTCTGCTGTAACACCGGCAATGTGTCGGCTTTCAGAGACTGGGTTATCTGATCGGCTTTACTGCGGGGCCGGACATCTGCCGAAACGGTGACCACCCGTCGGCCGTTACGACGATCGATGGTGGTGTACGCCCGTCCGCGCTTTAATTCAACCGCCTCACGCAAGGGTATTTCTATGCCGCCGGGGGTCCTCAAAATCATTTGCTCCAGGTTGTATTCGGATGCTCGTTCTTTCCCAGGCAGCCGCACAATGACCTTAACCTCGTTGCGGCCACGCTGCTGACGCAATACCTCCGCGCCGTAATAAGCATGGCGAATCTGTCTAGCCACTTCGCGGGATCGCAGCCCCAGACTGCGTCCTTCCGGTTTAATTTGGAAATCGATCTGCTGCTTGCCCGGTGCAAAGCCGTCGTCAATATCCTTGACATTGGGGAAAAAACCCATGGCCTCGGCCAGCTCCGCACTGGCCTTTTCCAGAACGTCTATTCGGCGATGGCTCAATTCAAGGGAAATGGCGGCGCCCGAACCCGGTCCACCGGCATCCGATTCGAATTTGAGAAACTCAAGACCGGCAAGGGTGCCGACGCTCTCGCGCCATAGTTCGGTCAGCCTGGCGGTTGAGATGGGTCGCACCTCCGGCGGCGTCAGATAGACGCGCACCCTGGTTTCGTTACCGTTAATGACGGCATAGATGCCCTCTACCAGATTATCGTCCCCGTTTTCGCGTGTAATTTGCTGGGCCGCTTTGACAATGGTCTGCTGTACCTGCTCGGTTTTTTGGACCGCCGTGCCGAACGGAAGTTTGGCCGTCACCATGGCATAGTCGGATTCCACCTTGGGAAACAGCTCAAAGCCCATGCGGCCGCTTTTTACATAGGCGACCGTTAGCATCAAAACGACAATACCGGCAGACAGGGTTAAATATCGATATTGCAGGGTCAGATTCAGAAACGGGCCGTATTTTGTTCGTACCATACGAGTGAAGAATTCGCTGAAGCGCTGTTGCTGTCTGTGTATCCATCCGAATAGCCCGGAGGGATTTTCACGCTTGCGGTGGCCGATATGGGCCGGAAGAATAAACAGACTCTCGACGAGCGATACGCCGAATACGCAGATTACCACCAGCGGAATCTGCCTGAACACCTTGCCCATAAAACCGGGGACGAACATCATGGGCATGAAGGCCACCATGTTGGTCAGCACGCTGAATGTAACGGGCATCGCAATTTCCCGGGCTCCGCGCACGGCGGCCTCAAACCAGGAAAGTCCACTTTGACGATAGTGATAGATATTTTCACCGGCTACAATGGCATCGTCCACCACAATGCCCAGTGTGACGATAAAGGCGAACATGGAAATCAGGTTGATGCTGATACCCATGATAGGCAGAAAAAGAAAAGCCCCGAGGATTGAGATCGGAATCCCAAGGCTGACCCAGAAGGCCAGCCGGGCTTCCAAAAAGATGGCCAGCAGAACGAACACCAGACCCAGTCCGATAAAACCGTTGCGCATCATGAGGTTCATGCGCTGGCGGTAGATTTCCGATCGATCATTACGTGCATCCAGTGCCAGTTCGGGCGGCAGATTTTGGTTGATGGTTTCAACCTGCCGCCGGACCGCATCCGAAACGGAGATGGGCGTCTGATCGCCGACCCGATAGACCGTGATCATCACCGCCGGTTTGCCGTTATAGGTGGCAAAATTGTCTGTTTCTTCAAATCCGTCTTTGATAACAGCGATATTTTCAAGCAGCACCTCGGTACCATCATTGGCTGTAATGATGGGGATTTTGCCGAATTCATGTCCGTAATCCCGCCGTTCCTTCATACGTACCAGGATGTCGCCACCCTCGGTTTT
>CALZJV010000799.1 GCA_945787595.1 uncultured Desulfobacterales bacterium
GATTAGATGTAAAATTTATTACATTCAATTTTTTACATCTAATCTCTGCGACCGCGATATTTGAATAAATATAGCCAGTATTTTCTATTTTATCGT
Organism: uncultured Desulfobacterales bacterium; assembly: GCA_945787595.1. The sequence goes on from CALZJV010000799.1 coordinate 97, forward strand.
TTTATTACAACAGTTTAATGGTTGCAAACCCAACCCCTTTTCCGATTTACGAAGCGAAATAGGATTTCTCAGATACTTTCCGGTAAAAGATCAATTACCGCCGATACGGCTTTACGGATTGGCAAATGGTTTGGGACTGGGCCTAAAATATGGCTAAATCTTCAGCAGGCATACGATCTTGATGTTGCCAATCTTGAAATAGGTTCAGATCTTGAAATAATCAAACCTCGCGAAGCCGCATAGCACCGTATTGCAATAAAATATCACACCAATCCTCATGAATGTTTTATTTACACCCATATTTTATTCCGGTGCAAATTAAAATCAGAATAAAAGTGATACGATATCGCAGCTATGTTTCCGTTGGGCCAATAAGAGCCGGCACGGCGGCTTTGTCTTCGGGGCCAATGTTTCGCAGGGTCTGTGCAGCCAGCCAGCGAACCCCTTCATCCTTGTCTTTGAGGGCTTTGATGAGAGCCGAAATTGCAGACAGGCGTGATTTTGTTTAATGCCGGGGTTGGAAATCCCACTATTTCCGTATTCTCGGGTACTAAAGCACGTTGCCTTTTAAAAAGCGTTTGATACTGGACTTCATGTTGCTTTCCGGCATCTTGTCCAAGCGATGAAAGCAATTTGGACATAGACAAATTGATCCGTCAAGCCGGCAAACACTTGCTGTGAGTAATAATTCACCACATAGATCACATGATTGGCGTTTCTGCGTTTCAATGTTTATGAATCGCTCATGACTACTTTCTATAATTTCGACACCGACACCAAATCGTGTCGATTTCTCGTCTGACAGTTTTTGACACCAACGTATCACAGCCAAATAAGATTGAAATGCCTCAGGGCCGTTTGTGTCCGGTGAATAATTGGGCATAATAATATTGATTTGCGTATTGAGTTCTAAGGGTTGGAAAGGCTCAAAATACAAACCACCTTGGCTAAAATTATACATACGTGAATTGTAGTAGCGGTCTGGTTGCAAATATAAATAGTGAATGGGCGCTTCGTATTGATTACGTGGAAAAATTCTCCTTGAATGTGCTTGCATATCTCTCACCTCCTTAATTACTTTCAGGCGGAAATCTGAACTTGTTAGGCCAGGTAGAGAATTGAAACTCTAAATGGATGAGAAATAAACAACGTGAAGGATAGAATCCGAAATCAAATCATCAGATTTCCTATTGTAAAAAGATACATCAGATTTTAATCCTTTTCCAAGCTTTGTCAATTGAATTTGAAGGTTATTGCCATGTATAGTTTGGATCATTTTGCTCTGGGGCCGCCCTTGATGGGCGACCTCAGTATACCACCTCAAAGAATATAAACTCTATGAAGGCAGGAGTCCCATGACCGGGGAAAGGGTTCAGGTGGCTCCCAAAAAATTGCCATTTTTCAATAACCGATGGGAAACAAACACCGATGATAGGGCGTCCGGTTTTCATCGCCCAGCATGCCCCCGCCACCTGTTGCCAGGGTGCATTCAATGGTGGCATGGAATCGAGAAGGGCAGTGCACTGAATGAGGTGGAGGTCAGAAATGTATAGCGTTGATTCTGGGATGGATTGAGCGACAGATACATGAAAAAGGCGGCTCAGTTGTATGAGAAGCTGTGTGTGAAAAACTTTCCAATGATTTTAAATTAAAATTTGTTGAGGGCAGGGGGATTTAATATCCCTGATTCTGGCTAAGGGTTGTTTTAGATCTGGGTTAATGGGGACGGCTAGTTTTACGCATTTCTATGGTGTATTAAAATGAAATTCATATATTCATGGTCGTCCCGATGGCCGCCACGAAATAAATCGGAATCATTGGATGCTTTATACAGAATCCGTGATCAGCATGAAGCGTTATATGAAGAATAAAGCACTCTTGACAGAATTAAAATAGCCACTATTATGACCCTATATTTAGTTAGAAATTGCAGGAGGTTTAACATGCTAACAATTCAGGATTACATTCCGGTCACAAAGGCAAAAAGCGCGTTTCTGGACATCATTCGAAAAATTGAAGGCTCCGAGGATGCCATCGCAATTACGAAAAACGGCGTTCCGGAGGCGGTGCTATTAAGCATGAGCAAGTTTGAAGGTCTTATGGAGACGATAGAGATCCTCTCTGATGAAAAAGCAATGAAATCTATCCGAAAATCTATTAAAGAGGCCCGTGACCGGAAGTGGCTGGATTTTGATGAGGCTCTTGCTGAATGAAAAAATGGAAGATGCGGTTTACACCGGAGTCGTCGCGCCTGGTAGCTAAACTTCATCCTGAAAATAAAAAACAGCTCAAACAGGCGTTAAACGGGCTTCGACAAAAACCTTACACAGGTAGGGAACTTGTTTAAATTGTATTTAAATATCATTCCATTTGATATTATATTTTGCCAGGTATTTCCGCAGTCGATCTGAATCGTTGGTTTTCCTTTTGTTTTTCCTGGAAAC
>CALZJV010000800.1 GCA_945787595.1 uncultured Desulfobacterales bacterium
GTGCTCTTCCACTTCGGCTACATTTGTGTTTCCCCGGCCATGGCCATGACCGTTGCTGGAAAAGGCTCCGACTACTCCATGGGAATGCTCGATTCGAATGGCGATGTATTTGACGGTTCCAAGACCTATAAACTACACGTACCGCCGAATCCGCCAGCCAAGGATTTCTGGGCCATCACCATGTATGACACCCAGACCCGTTCCCAGCTGCAGACCGATCAGCAGTTCCCAACCCTTGGAAGTCAGGATAAAGGCATTAAAACCAATGCCGACGGCTCCATGGATATTTACTTTTCCCCAAAAGCTCCGAAAGGCATGGAAGGCAACTGGCTGCAGACTATTCCCGGAAAAAGCTGGTTCATTGCCCTGCGTATCTATGGGCCCGAACAGCCATGGATTGACCAGACCTGGCGGCCGGGTGAGATTGAGCTGGTGAAGTAAGTCGCTCAAAACAAATAAGCGGCAGGGCAGGTTAGAACTCGCCTCGCCGGAACAAAAAGGAGACTCGACGATGAAAATAAAATTATTAACGATGCTTGCCGTTGCCGGACTAATGGCAAGCAGCTTGGCGGTACCGGTTCAGGCTGAGACTGCTGCTCAGACGCAAAACCTGTTTAAGAATGCCGGCAAGAAACAAACCAACAAGGATTTCAAACCAGCACCGGATAAGATCAAGACAAATTTCGGAATGCTAAAATTTGATCTAGAGGCGTTTCCCACCGAAGAAACGACCAAAAATATCTACGATGAGATGGATCTGCAGCGTGCCACGCAGGCCTACATGGATTTCTACCCAGCGCTTTCCGTGTATGCAATTGTTAAATCCCAGATTCGTGACTTCAAATTCAAGACCTCATCCGATATCGCGGTGGCGGCCGGGCCCGGCTGGAAACCCAGTGAACCATTCCTGACCGGCAATAACAGTACGGTCTACGCCATAGCTTCACTCGACTTGAAAGTCGACGGGCCCACGGTGGTACAAATCCCACCGGGCATGTATGGAACTGCCAATGATGGTTTGTTCAAGTTCATGGTGGATTTTGGTGCTGTCGGGCCTGACAAAGGCAAGGGCGGCAAGTACCTGTTCGTGCCGCCGGGGTATAAGGGTAAGGCCCCCAAAGGTTATTTCGTGATCAACTCACCGAGCTATCGCATTTGGGTGATGATGCGAGGTTTTGGCGAAGTCGGCCTTGGCGACCAGGCAGTCGACTGGTTTAAACAACACCTAAAAGTATATCCGCTGGCCACCGGACCACGACAGGGTAACTACACCAACACCACCGGCGTGGGTATCAACCCGCTGCCGGCTGAAGATGGTTCCGTTTTTGAAATGCTGAATGAAATTGTGCAGCACGAACCGGCAGAGTTGTTTGGTGCTGAGCAGTTGGGTCGCCTGGCCACGCTCGGTATTGCCAAGGGAAAGCCCTTTAATCCCGATAAACGCATGCAGCGGATTTTGGATCAGGGTGCCCGACAGGGCGTAGCAATGTCGCGGGCTATCGTGTATGCCTCACGCGATCCTGAAATCAAGTACTGGCCAGATCGCCATTGGGAAAAAATGTTCCTGCACAACACCACCTTTGAACGTGATGGTGTGAATGATATTGATGCCAGAACTCTGTGGCATTACCAAGCCATTGTGGTTTCACCTAACCTGCTGTCAACGACTCCAGGTCAGGGTACGGCCTATTTAACGGCTTTCCGCGATAACAAGGGTGAGTATTTAGACGGCGGTGCGCGTTACAAATTGCGTGTGCCGGCAAATCCACCCGTTAAACGCTTTTGGGCGGTAACGGCATACGATCCAACCACGCGCGGTCTGCTTGATGCCGGTGGCAATACCAATAAGTCTGTCGGAAGTTTGGATAATCCTGTAGTCAACGCCGACGGTTCAGTCGATATTTACTTCGGACCGAAAGCCCCAGTGGGTCATGAGAGCAACTGGATCAAGACCGATCCTGCCAAGGGCTTCTTCGTAGTATTCAGGTTTTATGGCCCACTCGAGGGATATATAGAAAAGACTTGGGTTCTCAATGACTTCGAGTTGGCAAAGTAGCAAACGCCAAAAGGTGAAATCCTGATTTTCAGAAAGGGGGTGATAGAAAGGACAACCACGGAATAGAAGCAAGAAGAACCTTTACCATTCAATCTACTAGAATAAGGAGATTAGACATGAGTTTACCAGGAAAAACCATGAAAATCGGCGGCTATAACTACCACGTAAGCGATCAGGGTAAAGGCGACAAGGTCGCTTTTCTCGTGCACGGAATGCCCGATGACGGCAGCTGCTGGAAGTACCAGGCGCCGGCGCTGCTCAAGGCCGGCTACCGCGTCATCGTCCCGGACACCCTCGGCTACGGCGGGACCGACCGACCGGTGGAGGTCGAGCACTATAAGCTTGAGAAGATCATCGACCACATGTTTGAGATCATTGACACGCTCAAGCTCAAGGACATCTGCCTGATGGGCCACGACTGGGGTTCGGCCATTACCTGGCCCATGGTGCTCACACGGCCGGAGCTGTTCCGCAAGTTCATC
>CALZJV010000801.1 GCA_945787595.1 uncultured Desulfobacterales bacterium
TGAACGTCGAACATCGAACGTCCAACATCGAACGTCGAATATTGATGGCGCTGCGCTTTATCGAATCTAAAACAAGCGAATCGCAGAATCCTCCAAAGGTGGACAAGTTTTGAAGGATGGTTTTGCTTTGCATAGCCTTTTTTTAATTGACAGAATTCATTATTGGATGTTGGACGTTCAATGTTCGATGTTCGACGTTCATTTTTTTAGTAAACACCTCATATTAAACTACATTGCCAAAGTTTCTTTTGTGATTTGACCGGCCGTTTTTTTGGCAGGCGGCTGGGCTGAACCTGGAACCGAACACGAACCGATTACTATAGGTAAAGCTTTTTGGTGCGGGTGGGCATGCCCATCGCTCAAAACCCAGAATAACAACATCTTGCTCGTTCTCATCCCCAGCCGGTCTCGCATAGCAACTTACATACCAACGCTTCTGGATAGCATAGCAGAGACATACGAGGTTCAATCCTACGCCTTAAAGAGCACCAGTGCCCTCCTTTATACCTATCACTTCCATGGAGTAAAATAACTAAGCTAAAGATTTTATAAAAAAGGGATACCCTTGTATTTACAATCACTTGACGACATCCGAACCAAAGCGTCGAACCCTAGAGGAGTTTTCATATGAAAGCAGTCATTCTGGCAGGAGGCTTTGGCACACGCATCTCGGAAGAAACCGGGGTAAGGCCAAAGCCGATGGTAGAAATAGGTGATAAACCAATCCTGTGGCACATCATGAAAATCTACTGTGCCCATGGCATAAACGACTTCATTATATGCCTGGGTTACAAGGGATACGTCATTAAAGAATTTTTTGCCACTTACTCACTCCACATGTCTGATGTCACCTTCGATTTGCGTAAAAACAACATGGAAATCCACCAAAATGGTACCGAACCATGGAAGGTGTCGTTGATCGATACCGGTGAAAAAACCATGACCGGCGGGCGACTGAAACGGGTTAGGGAATACATCGGTGATGAAACGTTTTGTCTGACATATGGCGATGGCTTGACCGATGTAAACATTAAAGATTTAATCAAATTTCATCGTGATCAAAAAACGCTCGCGACATTAACTGCCGTGCAGTCTCCGGGTCGATTTGGGGCGTTCAGATTAGATCGGAATCAACAAAAAATTTCCGCCTTTCAAGAGAAACCAAAAGGTAATGGCGCTTGGATCAATGGCGGTTTTTTTGTCCTAGAACCTGATGCAATGGATTATATAGCCGGGGACGCCACTGTCTGGGAACGTGAACCAATGGAGAATCTGGCCAAGGACGGACAATTAGCTGCATATCGACATCATGGCTTTTGGCAGCCCATGGATTCGCTTAGAGATAAAATGGTTTTGGAAGAACTGTGGCAAAGCGGCAAACCACCGTGGAAAAAATGGTAATTAGTGCCCATCCATAAATGGCTGTTGCCAAAGATGGGCACCTTTTGGTGTTTCCAATCCAGAAATGCGGATTTTTGTCTAAGGTCAAGGAAATCAAGCGCTTGTGCGGAGGCGTAGTTTACTACGCCGCACAAGCAAGGGCGCAGATTGACGCCGAGATTGGGCAAAAAGACCATTTAGAAAATTTACAGGAAGAGTTCTCCGGAGTAGGAGGAAAAAGGCTGCTTATAACAGGCGGTGCCGGATTTCTTGGGTATTATCTGGTCCAATCGATCCTGTTCTGGAATACACATGCAGATACGTCCCGGCAGATCCAGCTTACGGTCTATGATAATTTTGTTCGCGGGTTGCCTAACTGGCTGAAAGACTTGCAAAATGATGAGAGCTTGACTCTCGTCCGTCATGATATTACGAACCCTCTGCCCCAGGATATTGATGATTTCCAATATATTATCCATGCAGCCTCAATTGCCTCTCCTATCTTCTACCGAAAATATCCAATAGAAACGATGGATGCCAACGTCAATGGACTCCGCTTTCTGCTGGAATACTGCATGCAGCAGAAGGACAAAGGCAAGCCGGTGGAGGCTTTCCTTTTTTACTCAAGCAGTGAGGTGTATGGAGATCCTGCAGCCGAAAATATTCCGACACCGGAAACATACAATGGGAATGTTTCCTGCACCGGGCCAAGGGCCTGCTATGACGAATCGAAAAGATATGGTGAAACCTTATGCGTTAACTATGCCAGGCAGCATGACTTACCCATAAAAATTACACGGCCTTTTAATAACTACGGACCTGGCTTAAAAATTACCGATCGGCGCGTTTTACCGGATTTTGCCCGTGATGTTCTGAATGGCAGGGATATTGTGATCTATTCTGATGGTTCTCCTACTCGGACATTCTGCTATGTGGCGGATGCCATTGTCGGCCATTACAAAGTGCTGCTGAAGGGAAGTAAAGGGGAACCATACAATATCGGTGCTGATAGCCCTGAAATATCTATGGCAGAGCTAGCCGCTAAAGTAATAAAGATTTCTCAGGACTTATTTGGCTATCAGGGTAAATTAGTAAAACAACAGAACAAGGAAAAAGACTACCTCACTGATAATCCGAACCGTCGATGTCCCCAAATAAGCAAGGCTAGCTCAGAGTTGGGATACAGACCTGGGATCCCTTTGGAAGAAGGGCTAAAACGGTCTCTTCTGTGGTATTCCGGAAATCAGGAAGGAGCGGAGGCATAAATGCGGGTTTCTGTAATCGGCACTGGATATGTTGGACTCGTTTCAGGTGTTTGCCTGACAGAAAAAGGTCATCAAGTTATATGTGTTGATATTGACAAGGAAAAGGTAGCAAAAATCAACCAAGGTGTCCCCCCCATCTATGAAAAGGGGCTGGGCGATCTACTTGAAAAAAATATCGGCAAGAAGTTAACCGCAACGACAAATCTCTCAAACGCCATTCAGCAGACGGAAATATCTCTTATTGCCGTTGGCACTCCATTTGATGGGGAGGAAATTGATCTCAGGTTTATTAAAAGTGTGTCGCAACAGATCGGCGAAGTACTAAGCCATAAGGATGACTATCATGTGGTGGTAGTCAAAAGCACTGTCGTGCCGGGTACGACAGATGATGTTGTGGTGCCAATCCTCGAGGAAGCTTCCGGCAAGAGATCCGGGGTTGATTTTGGCGTGGGCATGAATCCGGAGTTTCTGCGGGAAGGGGAGGCTGTCGATGATTTCATGAACCCGGATCGAATTGTGCTTGGTGCGTTTGATAATAAAACTCTCGAAGTCCTGGAGGAACTCTATGCGCCATTTACCGACATTGACATTGTACCAGCAAATACCAAAACCGCGGAGATGATCAAATACACATCAAATTCTTTGTTGGCTACCATGATCTCATTCTCAAATGAGATAGCAAATCTTTGTGCCGTGTTAGGCAATATTGATGTTGCAGATAGTTTCGTGAATATCCCAACTGATTCTGTTGTAGAAATTTTTATCAACACTAATTTTATAGATAATTTTAATTTTTCCGATCAGTATGGAACTACAATCGACCCAGCTACCATCGAAGTAAATTTTGGTACATTCACCCTCCTACCAACATGCGGGTATACAGCCGGCACATTCGATATAGCATCTTTAGTCGCATTAGTATCCTATATGTTCGAGAGCGGTCCTCAGCTTCTCATTTCTGATGCTGACTGCAATTGTGACTGCAATATCGATGTCTCCGACCTTGTCTGTTTTGTTGACTATATGTTTGGCGGAGGTCCTAATCCGGGATGCGGAAAGTAACAAACTTATGCAAGTTAAAAAGGCAGTCCAACTATGGCAGACTGCCTTTTTTTATATATGGTAATAAAAATGTTAAGAGGCTTTTCGATGGTGACCGTCTGCTTCTATCAGTCCGTCCCGGATTTTAATAATCCTGTCGGTTTTATTCGCAATTGACATATCGTGGGTTATGATTACAACCGTTTTCCCTATCTCATGAAGTTCATCAAAGATTTTTA
>CALZJV010000802.1 GCA_945787595.1 uncultured Desulfobacterales bacterium
TAAAACACTCACACGTATTTGTTATAATTACAGATCGTTTTGTAAAATAATTTATAAGCGAGGCGGCAATACCAGAAAAACAGAGGTCAGCTAGTCTGAAATTGCATAACATTGGTATCTCACTCCTGCGTGAGAAGCTGCATTGCATATCGAAACATCGTCGTGTTTTGTTGCAAGAGCTGCATAGCACAATATTTGATCAAAAAGCTTTTCCTTTTTCCCGCAAGCCTTTTCCCCGAGTTGCATATCACCATTGGATGATTTTTCGGCTGAAACATAGGTGGATAAAATCAAAGGCATGAAACAAAATAGGAGCAATAAAATAAAAAGAGTTTTGTATGGAGGTCTCATGAAATTTCACCAATCATTGCTTTCGCGGTTGCGCCCTTGAGTTTACATAAAGAGATATATCCATCTCCATTTTAGCTTCGTGCGGAATTATCCTGACGCTGTGAAGGAGCGGTAACTTTCTTCATTCCCGTATTTTAGAGCCCGAACGGTGAAGTCAGGGACAGCCAGGGCTCCCACGGACTTCAATAAAAAAGATTAATTATCAATTCATAGGCAATCAACCAAAACGGTTCGACCCTGGCTGTTACCTGAACTGACATGTTCAAGTTTATGTCCCCCAAAAATTGAGATTAATTATTACAGTACATTTTGAAAATACTTCGAAGCAAAATTCACCAACTCATACATGGGAAAAAGTATACAATCTGCAAGGCCTATCGATCCAATAATCGCTTTATCTGACTTTATAAATTGATCGCCAACGATAGGAAAATGAGTATTATTATCGTCCGCCATATCGGGAACCTCAACCCAGACTCTATTGCCATCTCGTAACATTGGAAATCGACTCTTTTTAACTCTGCGATTATCCACCTGAGATTCAGCGAAATGCAACGCTGTACAGCGATTGAAGCCAACGCCTATGAGTAAAATCCAACAATCCAAATTATATAGTCTGTCAAATGGTGTCCCATTGCCTTCTGAAAACGCAAGAGAGTGTTCGGAGACAATCTCGTCAGCCAGAGGACCGTTTGCAGATATAGAAGTAAGAGGATGATTACTCCGTGACGTAGCTGGCCAAGTCCGAAAGCATTCTGCAATCGCCCCCATTGATGTTGGTGTAACGTTTGGATTGAATACCGGCAGATGTTCTCTTACTTCATCTATCCATTTATCAGGAATAATCGGATTATCCCAACTTTCAGGGTCAGCACAATTGGGAGTAGCAGTCGGCATCACCAAAGTACCTTTATCACCAATCACACCGAGCAGTGATTCCACCAAGGTTGGCGCCCCACCCAATACCCATCCAATTGAACTTAGCGACGAGTGAACCATCAAAGTCATACCTGGTTCAATACCGATTGCCAGCAAATCGTCGCTTAAAGATGTTTTAGTTTGAGGTCTATTTTCGTATAAACTTTTCATTATGACTCACTCTAACCATAAATTGGCCCTTCACTCCTGATCTTTAAGCCACACCAGGAGCAAGTGGTCATGACATGTTTGATTTTTGGCTTTTTCTTTTTTAATTTCATCTAATATTTCCTGCTACAAGAAATTTACAAGATCTGCCCTTTTTTTGATTATAACCAGGCGATAACCTGCCGCAAAAGTGCGTAGCATTGACTTTCTGAAACCTATGAACTTGGAGCGGAGCAACATGCTTCAAAAAACCGCCGAGTTTTTGCGGTTAGGTTGATTGCATTGTTAGCTTCCGGTCTTATCCAGGCGCAATTTTGGCCCTGGATTCAATAGGTTGCGCTTTGATTCACGTTCCCGTCTACGGAGTGCCTCAACGATGCGTTTGAGGTCATTTCCATGTTCTGCGGCATGTTCTTTACGATGACGACGTACCTCGGCAACGATTGGGTCTTCAATCATTTGATGTTCCTCCGAGTTCTTCAGGTGAACAAATTTGTGGACACACAAGCCCACAAGACTCCACGACTTTGGTTATTGCTGACTTCATTTCAGCATTGTTTATGTGCTTGAAGTTCCAAGTAAGAAGATAGTCGGCACCTTGAGCAGCAGCTATACCGATATGAAGTGCATCTTCTTCACTGCCCTCTGAAACAGCGCCTTGTGTCAAAAGTAACTCCGCTAATTTAGTTGCTTCATCTGAGATGGCCAGACTTGGAATGTCTTCAATCAACGCTAAGCGTCGCTGGGCAGCCAAAGAATCACCCCGGCTTATCTCTTCTTCGACCAATGCCGAAACTCGAAGCGCAAATCGTTGCCGGTGATTTTCCCACCAATCGTGAGAAATCGCTTGCCGACCAGCAATCACCACATCTCGGCTTGGTCGAGATACCAAATAGCTTATAACCGACGATTCGATGTAAACTATGGGATTCATAGTGTTAGATTGCATAATGTCTATCACTCTGAAAGCTAACGGAGAGCTGACCAGCGTCGCCGAATTATTTGGCGAACAATCAGGCTTTTACGAAAAACCGCAAATTTCTCGGCGTCTGGTCAAGCTGCTCGTTCTGCCAATTTTTTATCGG
>CALZJV010000803.1 GCA_945787595.1 uncultured Desulfobacterales bacterium
TTGTCCGGACAGCTCGTCCAGGTCCACCTCGGCCTTGGGGCAATAGGCGTAGCAGCGGCCGCGGGATAGGTCGCATTGAAATAGTCGGGCGGTTTTTCCCATGTGGTTTTTAAAATAGGGGCACAGATTGACGCAGACGCCGCAACCGATACATAAATCTCGGTTGAAGACGTCTTCAACCAGCTCGTTGGATCCCAAAACGTGCATTGTTTTCGACTCCTTATTTTCTTTCTTGCTTTAGTTGATGAACCTGCTATTGTTACAAAATTGTATTTTTCTTATCGTGCACCGACATATTCGTAATACATTATATTAAAATTTTTTGGGGAAATTTTAGACCATGAAACCGATCGAAGAAGTCACCATGTTGTACGAGATTACCAAAGCGCTCAATGCACATTTGGTTTTAAAAAAGTCCCTGTATAAGGTTCTGGATATCCTTTCCAATTCTATGAATATGGTGCGGGGAACTATAACAATTTTAAATCCCATGCGCAATGAGATACGCATAGAGGTGGCCCATGGGCTGACTCGCAACGCCATGGAGCGGGTAAAATACAAATTGGGTGAAGGTATTACTGGTCGGGTGATAGAGGCCGGCGAGGCTGTGTCCATACCGAAAATCAGTGAGGAGCCGCTTTTTCTGGACCGTACCGGATCTCGCAGGAAGCGAAAAGACAGGGACCAGTCCTTTATCTGTGTCCCTGTAAAAAAAGGAAAGCAGGTCATCGGCGCCCTGAGCGTCGACCGGCCGTTTGACGAATCTTATTCCTTAAAAAGCGGAGAGAAACTGCTTTCAGTTATCGCCACCATGATCGCAAGTCATGTCATCAAACTTGAAACCATCCAGATGGACAAAGAACGGCTAAGGGAGGAAAACAGAAGGCTGCAGAACGTCCTGAAAGATAAATACAGTATTCGTAATATTATCGGCAACAGCAACAAGATGCGCGAGGTCTTTCAAATGATCTCCCAAGTGTCAAAAAGCAATGCCACCGTGCTGATTCGTGGGGAAAGCGGCACCGGCAAGGAGTTGGTGGCCAATTCCATTCATTATAACAGCCTGCGGGAAAAAAACCCGTCTATCAAAGTCAACTGTGCGGCCCTGCCGGCCACACTGATTGAAAGCGAACTCTTCGGGCATGAAAAAGGTTCCTTCACCGGTGCTATCAAACAAAAGATCGGTAAATTTGAGCTAGCCCACAAGGGGACCATATTTTTAGATGAAATCGGATCCATCGGGCTGGATATTCAGGCTAATCTGTTGCGCATCCTTCAGGAAAAAGAATTTGAAAGGGTCGGCGGACAACGGACCCTAAAAACGGATGTACGTATTATTGCCGCCACCAATAAAAATTTGGAGCGCGCCGTGGAGGAGGAAACGTTCAGGGGGGATCTTTATTATCGCTTGAACGTCTTTCCCATTTACCTGCCACCGCTCAGGGCACGCAAAACCGATATTTTATTGCTGGCCGACTATTTTTTGGAAAAATACGCCCGAGAAAACCACAAAGAAATTAAACGCTTTTCTACGCCGGCCATTGACATGCTCATGGAATACCACTGGCCGGGAAACGTGAGGGAACTGGAAAACTGCATCGAACGGGCGGTGCTGCTGTGCGAGGAAGGTGTTATTCACAGCTATCATCTGCCGCCGACCCTTCAAACCGGGAAAGAATCCGACACCGTGCCCTCCCTGTCCCTGGAAGACGCCGTCGCCAGCCTGGAGAAAGAAATGATCATCGATGCCCTCAAAAACACCGGGGGCAATGTCACCATGGCCACCCAGATATTGCAGACCACGGTCAGAAAATTTGCCTACAAAGCACAAAAGTACGGCGTGGATTATCGCCAGTACCGCTGATTTGTTGGTGTAAGGGTCACGCTAACAAATAATTACACAAAGATTACGCCGGATTTTGGTTCGCCTCCACGCCCAGGCCAGTGCCTGGTTTGCCGAAAACGGCCTGATCGAAGAGGCCCTTAAACACGCCCTGGCCGGGGAAAACTTAAAAGCGGCAGCGCGACTGATAGTGACGCACGGCTTCGATCTGATGAACGACGAGCAGTGGCCCCGCCTGGAAAGGTGGCTGAGGATGCTTACCGGCAATGTGATTGATGAGGATCCCGAGCTGCTTCTGCTTATTTCCTGGTTGCATATGATCTACGCCCGCTTTGCGGAGCTGATGCCCTGCCTGAACAAGGCCGAGGCGCTGTTTTCTGCCCGGGCCATCGCAGGGCCTAAGGGAAAGAGAGGGAAGGGAAAGAGAGGGGTCAGATCTTTTATTTTGACATTTCATTCTTCATTAATACTATTTGTCAAATTCAAAGATCTGACCCCTTCATCTTTGACCCCTTCATCTTGTGACCCCTTCATCTGACCCCTTCATCCTTGCAAAGATCTGACCCCTCATCCTTGATCCTCGGATGACCCGCCTTAAATGACCAAATCATTGAAAGATCAAACCTTGACTAACAATCTTACATCTGATATTCAAGCATTTGTCGTTTCTGCT
>CALZJV010000804.1 GCA_945787595.1 uncultured Desulfobacterales bacterium
GGAAAAGCCGAGCTTGAAACGCTGGTCAAAGAAAAAAAACTGAATTCCAAGACCATGGTCTGGCAGGATGGAATGGAAAGCTGGGAAGAACTGGGTGTTTTTATCCGCAATCGGAAGGAAACAGGCGTTCAAAACAAATTACCGGCCGGTTCTGTTCCCAAATCCGTCTGTTCAGAGTGCGGGCAGGCATTTGCCGAAGAAGATATGATCAGCTTTCAGGACTCAAGGGTATGTGCCGGTTGCAAGCCAGTTTTTATTCAGAAAGTAAAAGAAGGGGTATCCGTTGCCGGCGCCATGGATTACGCCGGATTTTGGATTCGACTTGGTGCCTGGGCCATAGATGCCTTCATCATGTGGATTGTCTATATGATCATTTACCTTCCGTTGGGCATGTTTATGCCTACATCTGCCGATAATCCTTATGCGACTATTTCGTTGATGCCGCTGATCATGCTGTTGCAGTATGGCATACGGGCTGCTTATGATACATGGTTTGTCGGTAAATATGGCGCAACACCGGGAAAAATGGCTTGCAAGTTGAAAATTATGGTCGCAGACGGCAGCCGGGTGAGCTATCTCAGGGCATTTGGGCGGCACTTCGCCCTGTATCTCAGTGCAATGATTTTATGTATTGGCTACTTGATGGCGGCATTTGATGACGAAAAACGCGCATTGCACGACCGGATCTGTGAGACCAGGGTGATCCGCAAGTAGTCATCAATTTCAGTTTAAATGACAATAGCGCAGAAAGGAACTCATCTGTGGTTAGCTGTACAAAATGCATTTCACCTTTAAGCAAAGAAATGATCAACGCCGATTCGCTGACTGCCTGTCCTTCCTGCAGCAGCCTTCTGCGGGCGGATGTTTTTCCGGCCGTCCACAGATCGCTGCCCATGGGCCGTTCCGGTGAAAAGCTGCAGATGAGTAATGAGGCCGGGTGCTTTTATCACCCGGGCAAAAAGGCCGTTGCCCCCTGTTCCGTTTGTGGCCGCTTTGTGTGCGCCCTGTGTGATGTGGCGCTCAATGACCGGCATTTGTGTGCGGCATGCTTTGAAAAAGCAAAAAGCAAACGGAAAATAAAAAGCCTGGAAAATCACCGAACCTGTTATGACAGCATCGCACTGATGGTGGCTGCGGTTCCACTCCTGTTTTACTTTATTACCCTGTTTACGGCTCCCCTAGCGATCTATTTAACCGTGAGGCATTGGAAAACACCTTCCGGCATCATTCCCCGAACCAGAATCCGCTTCATACTGGCATTTTTGATTGCGGGTTTCCAAATTGCAGGCTGGATTTTATTTTTTTCCAGTCTTGCGCTGTCGACATGACGAGCGATGAAGGAAAGGAAGGTTTCAGGTGTCAGGTTTCACGTGTCAGGGCGAAAGGGCGTGGGGCAGAGAGCGAAGCGCATAGGGCAGAGAGCATAGGGCTTAGGGTTGCGGGGAGATTTTTGTGGGTGGTGGAGATGTGGAGAATGGCGCGTAATAAATTCGCTTATCGTCAATCGTCATTCAATTTAAAAAAGAAAAGAGGTAAAAATTCAGCCGCAGAATTATATTAGAGCCTTAGTGGCTTAGTGCCTCAGTGGCTGGACTATTACACAAAAAGATTAAGATGGCAAAAAAAGAAAAAGAATACCTTAAATTACCCGGAACTAAAAAAGGCTTTCTGATCGGCAGGTATACCCTCTGGCAGGGAGTCGACCACCTGCTTCATGTTTTTTCCCGGATCGGCGTTGAGGACTATAAACGGTTTTATTTCAATGATATTCAGGCCATCATTACCCGCAAAACCATTGCCGGGAAAGTCCAAAATATTGTACTGGGATTTTTGATGCTGCTTTTGACGTTACCGGCAATTTTAAATGATGGGGGCTGGTCAGTATTTTGGGCAGCATTCGCCGGCGGGGTACTCTTACTGTTATTGATTAATCTTTACAGAGGGCCTACCTGTGAAACTAAACTTTTAACTGCCGTGCAGACCGAAAAATTGCATTCATTACATCGGCTGAAGAATGCATTCAAAGTCATGGACCGTTTACGGCCTCATATCCAAAGCGCTCAGGGTAGATTGTCACCGGAAGATCTGGACAAAATACCCCCTCGCCGAGTCAATGACAATGCGGTTAAAGGCTCGTCACTGCAAGCCGGAAAGTCAAAGACGACGCTCAGGCACGAAACGGGCAGGACCCATCTGGTCCTGTTCGGTTTGCTGGTATTGGAGGGCCTGCTGGCCGTGTCGGAGTTTCTTTTCACGCATGTCTCCGTGACGATTTTAAGTTCTGTCACCAGCATTTGCATTGGGATTTTCGTGATCATTGCCCTCGTCAAACAGCATACCAGTGATATGGCCAATGCCCTGCGGGCCATCACCTGGGCCTCCCTCGGCTTTATCGGTATCACTTTTGTCGGAGGATATGTTGTCAGCATGGTATTTGCGTTCAAGAATCCGGGCATTATGTACAATCAATGGGAATTATTTAAATCCATGTCCAGCCTTTCACCCTGGGAAAAT
>CALZJV010000805.1:0-1834 GCA_945787595.1 uncultured Desulfobacterales bacterium
TTAACAACTAATTTTGCTGCTTGAAGGTCTGGATGTAAAATTTGGTATATTCGATCTCTCATCTTCAGTGATGAGTCAATCATCCTCAAAATTATTTGGGTCACACTCAGAATGGTTTGATTTATTCACTTCGTTTAAGGTAAATAAATGCCATATTACCAAAGTAGGAATTGCCCCTGGCTACCTGGAAAGAGAATTTACAAGAGAACGTATCCGGATTTCTTGAAGAGCTCGTTAGGTTTGGTCGTATCCCCAGTATTTCAAGTTTGCCCGTGCGAACCCTGCCGTCTAAAAAAATTCGTGTCGCCGATGGAATCGGCAATAAATTGGGTTCGGGGTCGTTCGTAGATCTCTTCGGCGGTGGCGCCCTGCGCGATCTTATCCTTGGCTATCCGATCACACATATTGAGAGTTTCATGTTGATCGTGGGTCAAGTTAACGAACGTTGTACCCAGGCGGCGCTGGATGTTTTTTATTTCGATCTGCATCTCGCGGCGAAGCTTAAGGTCAAGGGGAGCCTAAGGGTTCGTCAAACAAAACCACACCGGGCTCCAGGATCAGAGCCCGAGCGAGTGTGAACCGATGAGTTGCTTCGGATACCGCTCCCCAAGGTCATCATAATGGACCACCTCCAGGGCAGCCGCCCTCCTGGTTGATCTCTTTGGCAGGCAGTTTACGGATCTTTAAACCTTAAGATTGGTTGGTAAACAACGTCATTTGGTTTAACCGGGCCAGATGTTGGAACACCATCGTGGTGTTGCGACGATAAGCGGGCCACCGTCCTAACAGTTCATTGTGGAGGTAGATCACTCCAATGTCCGAAATGATACCCCCCCCGACAATGAGCATGGTTGTGGTTTTACCCAAATTACTGGGGCCGAGGATACTGAAGAATTCATCACCGCCCGTTTCATGATAACGGATCCATTGAGCTTGCCTCTTACCGGAAGCGAAATTAACCGAAAATCGTTTTCGACCGTCTTCAAACCAGGCAACAACTTCACCATCCAGAATATTATTGCGAAACCGGCATTGCAGCTTCTGCTGACCGTTTTCATACCAGTCCGTATACAAGCCATTTTTTCGGCCGTTGTTAAATTCGACTTCTTCGGCTTTTTGATGCAATCCGGATACCAGCGTGTATACATTCCATGTTGAACATTGCTGCCGTCGTATTCTCTAAGACCCTATTATTCTGCAATTTGAACATTCGGGAAATGCGCTATCCTAGTCTCAGCGGCATTCGCAATTAAGGGCAGCGAAGACACCAGCGCTGCAACTAAAATTAGGTTTGCAAACGTTCGCATTTTACAAGTGGGTCCATTCGTTGAATCGAATACCTGACCTACGCAGCCAGATGGGAGGTAAACGTTGATGGAACTAATAGGGCACATTATGTGTGCCCCGCCGGTTTTTACTTCGAAAACGTCTTTCTCAGGTAGTTGTGCACGTCGGCGGCCACCGGCAAGTCCACCACCTGGATCGCACCCGACTTAACCTTCTTTTCAATTGCCTTCAATTCTGTCCTTATGTCTTGGGGAACGGCCTTATTCGGCTCCAAGAGATAGATTGCACCGTTGTCCATAGCCACCCAGTGATCTTTACCGTAGGTGCCGTCCATGTAGCTCTTGATAATTTCATCGTACACGACCGACATATCCCATAGGACCGATGTCAACAGAACATCAGACTTATCGATGGATCGCTTATCACCGATGACGTCGATGAACCAGGTCTTGCCACCGTCTTTGGCCTTTTTGGTGGAGCAGGCCTGCAGCATACCGAAGGATGCACCGTCTCCCATACCGAAGATCACGTCCGCGCCGACGGCGAT
>CALZJV010000805.1:1869-5022 GCA_945787595.1 uncultured Desulfobacterales bacterium
ATCCGCATAAGCCTCTTCACCGATTACGCTATAGAGCAGTTTGCAATTGGGGTTCGACGTTTTGAGCCCTTGGGCGAAGCCCGCGGACATACGGTTCCAAGTAGGGGGTTCGGCCGATGTAACAATGCCGACAATATTTGAGCGTGTCATTTTACCAGCCAACCAACCGGCCAGATAGCTACCGCCCTGGGGTTGGGTATCGATGTCACTGATAAGTCCGGGAGTAATATCTTTGTGATTCTCGGTGGTGATGACTTTAACACCGGTCTCTCGAGCAATCTCAGGTGCCACTGTCTGATAGCCGGCTGCGTGGCAGATAATCAAATCACAGCCTTTTTTCACCATGTCGCGCAAGGTGGGCTTGATGTCACCATACCCCAAGGCTTCGCCCAGTTCAATCTTGAAGCCATATTTCTTGGCAATTGCTTCAAGTCCAACTTTGCCCTGTTCGTTCCAACCCTTATCGGTTCCGGCTTCGGGGATAGCGAGTCCCACCAGTTTTGGTGGATCGCCGGCGAAGGCCAGACCGCCCGCAAGGCCGATCACCAATATCAGGGTAAGTATCGAAATAAGTATTCTTCTCATGCAAAGCCTCCTTTTTTGTTTTCCCAGCAGATATTTATCATTAGCTCGGCTAAATCTGAGTTTCCGGTGCCAGAAAGCATTTATTCATCTCCTTTCGGTGTTTAAAAATTACTTTTAGACATATTGGTATTTCTTTACTTATACCCTCTTTCGTAGGGGATGCAAAGCGCGGAGGGAAGATTTGTCGAGCGCGCAAATATCAAGAGTGCGGTTATGACGACCAAATACGGTGTCATCAATATAAAGTCCGGACTGATATTTACGCCCATGATTTGCAGGGCGCTTGTCAGTGACAGGGCAAACCCGAAAAGAAGCGCGCCCAGTCCCACGATCACCGGATTCCATTTGCCCAGCATGACAACCACGATGGCGATATAGCCGCGACCTTGGATCATATCCGGAACGAAAAAAGACAGGTCTCCGAGCGCCAGAAAGGCGCCCCCCAGTCCTGCTAATAGGCCGCCAAGTGCAATGGTGACATACCGTATCCGAAATACATTGACGCCCGAAACGTCTGCGGCCCAAGGCGTCTCTCCCACAGCCCGGATCCGAAGGCCCAGCCGGGACTTATACATAATCACATACAGGACCGGAATCAAAAGGAAAGCAATATACAGTAACCAGTGTTGATTAAAGACCGATTGTCCGATAACAGGAATATTAGACAAAAGCGGAATTTCATTCGTGCCGCCGGCGCCAAAGAGAATCGGGAACTGGTTGCCGAAGATCACTCGGTGCAGGAAGCTGCACCCGCTGTCTGAAAAGATGGTAAGCCCGAGTCCGACGACGATCTGATTGACTCTCAGGGTAATGGTCATCAACCCGAAGACCAGACCCAAAAGGATACCGACCAGGCCGGCGCTCAGGAAACCGAACAACAGATTGTCCATTTTCAGCCCCAACAAAAACGAACTGAAGGCGCCGGCCACCATCATGCCCTCGATCCCCAGATTCAGCAGCCCTGATCTTTCGACATAGGCTTCTCCTAGAGCAGCCAGAAGAATGGGGGCCGTGCTTCTAAGCGTCGAGGCAATCACGGCGGCAATAAGCGCACTATCCAGCAAGGAGTTCACCTGACTAATCTCCTTTTTTCAAAGTATTCGGAAACCGCGAAAAACAGCAGTGTCAGTCCTTCCAGGACATGCACAAAGAAAACCGGCACCCCCTGATCACGGGCGACGAACTCTCCACCTACGCCCAAAAACGAAAAGTAGAATGCCAACGGAATTACGGCCCATCCGTTCATCCGGGCCAGGAAAACCAGGGGGATGGCTGTCATGCCGTACCCAGGATTCCAACCGCTCTGAAAAAGGCCTTTAATAGCCAGAACGTCGTTCATTCCGGCCAGACCGGCAAAGCCGCCGCTGATTAGCAGGCCCCAGATGGTGATGCGACCGACGTTCATCCCGGCATGCTGAGCGGTTTGCTTAGCGGCCAGCAAGGCTCGGAACTGATAACCGAGAGTTGTGCGTCGGATAACCCAGTGCATGCCGATGATGGCTATGAGCCCTACAATCAGTCCGATATGGATGCGGCTGAAGGGGATCATCGGCATGCGCGCTTCAATCGGCAGAAGCGCTGTTTGGGCGGGAACCACCGAGGGATCGTTGATAGGTCCTTTAACCAGCCAGGTAACCAGGCTAATCGCAACCCAGGTCATCATCATGCTGGTAATGATTTCGTTGAGATCGAATTTGCCTTTCAACACGGCTGGCAGGATGATCCAGGCCATGCCACCGGCAGCGCCCAGAGCTGCGCTGGTGATCAAGTAAATGGGAATCGGGAGCACTTGCGCGAGCGTCGGACCTGCCCAGCCCACCAGCATGGCACCGATAAGGAACTGTCCCTCAACACCTATGTTCCAGAGACCGGCGGAAAAACAGGCCATCAGGCCTGCTGCGATGATCAGCAAGGGCGCCATCTTAATTCTTAATAGTGGACTCGATGATACCCAGAGAGGTGCCCATACCCTGGGCGAAGAGCTGGCCGAAATAAATATATGGATTTTTGCCGATAAAAAGCAATATGATGCCGCCCATGATCAGGGCGAAAAGAATCGAGAGCACCGAATAAAGCGGTGGAGCGATAACGGTATAATTAAACTTTTCTGTAGCCATCTCAGCTTTTAATTCCTAACATCAGTTTTCCAATTTTCTCCGGGGCAGCATCAGCGCGGTCCAAAACAGCCAACAGTTCACCATTGAACAGAACACCTATGCGGTCCGAATAATTAAACAACTCATCCATGTCCGAGCTGATCAGCAGAATTGAGGTGCCTTGTTTGCTTTCCTCCAGGAGTAGTTCCTGGATATAGCGCACCGTGCGGGCGTCCAGGCCATAGGTGGGTTTATTGCAAACGACCAGGGCCGGTTTGGTGGAAAGGCCCCTGGCCAGGATGAACTTTTGGATATTTCCGCCGCTAAGCGTGCCGACTCTGTCACCGGGTCCGTTGGCCTTGATGTTGAACTGGCGAATCAGGTCGTCGGCGTGGGCATTGATGACCTGGTTGTTGATGACCGTGTGGCGTGAATAAGGTAATTGATAATAACATTGAATGATGGCGTTTTC
>CALZJV010000806.1 GCA_945787595.1 uncultured Desulfobacterales bacterium
TTGACAAAATCATACAACAGCGCCTCTTTGCGCGTACCCATAATCTGTATCGTATAACGGGAGGAACCTTGGGATAAAAGCCACGTCTCGTCGTGGACCATCCTCTCTTCAGGTTTTTCTATGACATTTTCCTTAACCGGTTGCGGGCGTTCTTCTGCCAGATGGGGGCCGGCTTTTTCCGGTAGTTCTCTTCCTTCGGACGGTACACTGGTCGCCTGAGAAGATACTGATGATTCTTTTGCCGGAAATATCGTCTCAATTTTTGATTGTAATTCTGGCGACGGGTGAGGTTCGGTTTCCTGGCGCGGTTGGCTTTTTTCAGGTGGTGCGACAGTTGATTGAGACGGAACTGCTTTCGCCAACTGTGGTGTGGTCTCATCTTTAATGGGCAATTCTGGCGGCTGGTCAAGCCCGATTTCCTGCTTCGGTTCTCTTTGTTCAGGCAACGCAACAATTGGCTGAGACGGCGCTGCTTTCGCCAACTGTGGTATGGCCTCATCTTTTATGGGCGATTCTAGCGGCTGGCGAAGGTCGGTTTCCTGCTTCGGTTCTCTTGGTTCGGGCGGTGTGAAATTGGGTTGAGAGGGCACTGCTTTTTTTTCAACCGACGGCACGTTCTCGATTTTTTTTATAATTTGTTTTACCGGTTTATCTTCGACCGGAATTTTTTCGCGAAATAGATTTTTTGTATTTTTAATCTCTTCCGATATTTTTGAGTGAAATATTTTTGGACCGATTTTGAGATCTGACAACAGCGAAATCGGGCGGTTGCGGTGCGTATAGAACACAAAAGCCGCCAGCAATAGGCAAGCGATACCGGCAATCCAGCTCAAGGCGAGCATGGGACGGGCAACCAGCCGCCGATGAATACCTCGGCGTTTCTTTTGGTGCGAATAGTTGTCCTTTAACCATTGAGCCGCATTACGATTCAGGGGTCCCGGAAACCCTCCCGTCGAGTGATGAATTTTTTTTACCGCGGAAGGGCGGAAGATTTTTTCTCCGGCATAGCCGGCGACAACCATCCGGTGTTGGAGATACGTCGCGGTTTCTTCTTCTGTCAGTCCAGGCAAGAAGACTTGGTTAACAGTGATTTCATCGGAAAATGACTTGGCAAGATTTGTCACTATGTTAAATAAATTGGTTTCACCTAGTAAAACCAGTCGCTTTATCTTTTGTTTACTTCCGGGTACCAGGGTTTCCCGGAGTAATAATTTAAAATCCCTGGGGGATAGTTTGTGAGCATCGTCAACGATTAAGATAGGGGCCTTTGAATCCTGCTGAATATAGGCGGGATACCCTTGATGCACTTGCGGCTCCGGAGTTCGGGCAGAAACGGCGGCAGGATCGGCTCGCAGCCGACATGGTTTCCACATTTTTTCACTGGAAGCGAAATACCGGTTCAAGAGAGTCGTTTTTCCGCTTCCGGGCTGGCCGCTGACCAAAACCAAATTATCGGTGCCCTCAACCAGGTTTTTGAAAACCGCCAGCCGCTGCCTATAGGAATCGAAGGCACAATAAAACGAAGGATCCGGTTCGGGTGAGAATGGATCTTTTTTTAGACCCAATACGGTTTTATAGTTTAGGTCTTGATTTTTGAGTGACACGGTTCCGATACTCAAAGAAGGGCTAAGATTCAGAATAATAATTGTAATAGGTCAATAAAAATTCGAACAAAATTAAGAAGAGGGGGTAACACTCTCCTCTGCTGATTTTGGTTTGAGGAACTGATCTAGCAAGTCCCAGGCTTTTTGCTTTTGTTCTAAATTCAAATGGTTCAATTTCCCCAAAGCATCAGAAAGTTTTTTCTTCAGTGACCCCATGTAGCTGTAATTTTTCATCAGCTCATGGGTCCAGTCACGGACTTTTCTGATGGCCAGCTCTTTGACAATTCGAGACTTTTTAGTCACCGCTTTTTCCAGCATGCTGATGATATCATCAATTGAGGCTGGTTGTTGCTGTTCATCTTGCCTGCGCTGCATGTCAAGCATACGCAGATAGTTATAGCGGTTGCGGCAATATTGACTGATGGCCTGCTCATCGCTTTGCTGCTGGATGTTTTTGAGGATTCCAAAAAAGTAGGATAAATTGCACCGATCCGCATTTCTGTTGGTGGCCTTAACAAACGCTTTTTGCGTTTCATTGATGGCTTCAAGCTCATAGAACTTGATGCTATATTGCGCCCGTTTAAGTACGGCAGCCTCCAGTTCAAATCCGTAGCGGTCAATCACCCAGTGTAGATGATCCAGCTTGAGTTGATTTTCTTGACCACCGGCTTTGGCTTTTTTATGATCTTTGAGTTGTTGGCGTTGTCCATTGCGTTGGTCTTCTGATACCGGTGTTGTCATCTGTTCTGCGGGTACGACATTTTTGTTATGCAGACAAAGCCGGTTGCGCATGTAAACATAGACGGAAACCAGGGAGTCAAGAACGCTTTTGGCCAAAGCTTTCGGCGATGACATATCTATGTGGATGGTTCCCAGGGCCTTTTTCATCTG
>CALZJV010000807.1 GCA_945787595.1 uncultured Desulfobacterales bacterium
TTGCATACGCTATCACCGAGATCGCGCTCTATCATTCGATAGAGAATTCTGCAAATTGTGACAATCAAAAAATGTACGTCGACGGCATGCGGTTTTCTTGTGCTAGGACACTTATCTAGGAAATAACTATGAATCAAATCTTTGATGCCGTTTTCGATAATCCACCTAGCTGAGTAGTCACGCAGTATTTCAACTGAGCCGACATCTTTTTTGGAGGATCCAAAGCACCTAAGCTTGCCGTTGTGAATGTTTCGTTTTACTACACACACAAGCTTTAATTTTTGCTCTGGCGCGTTATCGGGCTAATATTCCCAAACAATTGGAAACGTATCTGCTGTGTAGCAATGATCATCATCATAGTAACACCAAAAATCCTCGCGGCTCTCGTTCTCGACCAAAAAACGGTCCCGTAGTTTCTTGATGAGACTGTTCTGCCGAAGACAGGCAACCAAATCGGCGCCCATGCCGTTTTGAGAGTTGAGAACAAAATTCCAAACATCCTTGCCCGTATACTCGCTGTCTAAATAGACTGTTTCGAAGAGATTCTGGAAGGTCGGCAAGATATAATCCATGGTGAAACGTCTTACAGTTGTCGTTCCTCTTGCGGCGGATTTTCTGAATTCCGCCGCTAAAAGGGTATTGTTTTCCACATCCCATGCGACATGTGGACGAAAGCCCGTCCAGCATAATTTCTTCTTTGGAGAAGGTCCCTTCCCGAACTCCCTGAGACGAGCAAACTGTACGTCGAGATCTATTTGGTGAAAATCAAAGGCTATTCGTTTCCCTGCTCCCAAGCCCAGCTCGGCTAAGCGGTTAACCAGCCATTTTCGAACTACTACAACTTGTTTTTCCGAAATAGAAGTCAATCCGTCAAGGACCGTATCATTGCATGGCGGAGAATATAAATGTGCAAACCAGGCAATCTCCGGACAACCGCTTTCACATGCGGCTGTTAAAGTCGAAATGCCCATGAATCTCCGGCCAATATCGAAAAGCAGTAAGTCTAGCCAGCTGTAGTATTCTTTACCTATGGGCGCAGCCAACTTCATCTGGTTTAATAACTGTAAGAGCCCCAGTTCCTCAAGATATGCCCAAAGTATCGGAAGCCCAGGCGACGACAAAGGGACCGGATGGCGCTCTAGCCCTTCAACCATCTCCAAAAATTTTCGGTCCACCAGCCTTGGCTGGGCAGCGTCCTTTTCAAATATGATATCCTCCTTGTCGTCCCTCATAGAGTCAAGTCGATTCAAATTAGACTCGAATACGCAATTCCATCTGTTGATTGCCCATTTGATAAATATCTTGGCAATGGCATCGCGGTGAATGTTTATGCCTTGAGTACTCAAACGGTCAACATAGAAAGAATCTTTTCGTTCCGGATGTTGCAAGCGATCGATTACAATCCTAGCCTCCACGCCCGGGCCGATCTTGGACTTCCGAAATAACTCGGGGCCCAGATCAGTCAAACCTAAAAGACCAAGCCGGCGAAAACAATTCCACCAGTAAAAAAACAAGGCACGCTTCATTGGAATTCGATTGATGGCGTCTGACTTTTCACCCTTGCCCGACTTAAGCCATCCTTTTATTGCCTTGTAACGCATCTTGATTCGTTTTGCACAATCCCCTTCTGGATTCTCAAGGGCCACGATCCATCCAGCGGCGCGTCGGTTGATCTCCACAAAATCTCTGCGTCCAGAAAGCTTACGCATGGCGTGCGACAGGCCGTGAGAGGCAAATGTAGTAAGTGCATCGTCGTACTCAATTGCGTCTCCAAGTCCTTTGACGATCATGCCTGCGGTTGTTGCTGGAAGATGGGAAAAACCAAGCTTTAGCGCGACAAGCCTACGTTCCACCACAGTTGAGACTCCACCTCGAACGGGAGATGATCCAAACACAACCGTAAACGCATGAATAGGGTCATCGCTCACGGCAATCTCAGCAGCATCTCTCCCGCTTATGTTGAATGATGAACCACCCCCTAACCCGGCCTCAGGCATAAGAAGACTAAAAATAGGATCGTGCTGCCACGTTTTCCGATGCTCTTGCCCCCGTTCTCCTCCGATCAATGTAGATAGGTAGTGCAGAAATCGTTTTTCCAGGACCGGCATAGGTGCCACCCCTCCCTATTTGTACAACGCTTATTTCTGAAAAATATAAACGATAGCGGCATTTATAGTCAATAGCTATTTCTGAGAAAATTCCGGTCTATTCCACGGAATGCCCTAAAATAGTGCCTTCCCAATATTTAGCCACAGAAATAGTGATTGACCAAACAGGACTGCCAACGAAAAATTTAACTCTTTGTAGAGATTTGACAAATGAGGTTTTCGCTTAAAAATCGGCAAGTACGCGACTTGTCACACGTATGAAACCGGATATCGGAGGGGTAAATCAGGTGAAATGCCTAGCTTCGATTTCTCTGTATTATAATCACTCGCGAGCACATTCATCTCTGGAAACGAGAACGCCCGAAGAAATGACGACTGAAAAT
>CALZJV010000808.1 GCA_945787595.1 uncultured Desulfobacterales bacterium
GAAGATATAATGGCCGCCAGTATGGCCACACCTAAAATCGTTCGGGCCCCGAAAATGATGCGGGAAAACACGTCGCGTTGCAGGTTGTCGGTACCCATTAAATGATCGGCACTCGGCGGAGCCAGCTGAGGGCCGGTATCCTGGTCAGATGGATTGTAGGGTGCGATAGCTCCTGCAAAAATAGCCATCAAAACCACACCCAGGATAATAACGGAACCGGCCACCAGAATCCACCACTCGACCCCGTACTTTTGGCCCATACCGGCAAAGCGTCCGATTACCCGCGCCAACGCTTCTGTAGGAGAAAATTTCATAAACCCCCTTGGAAAATGAATATTGAAAGATTGAAGATTGAATATTTATGGAATTCTGCCTATCTTATTTTTATAAATGATAGAATTCCTTAAATATTCAATCTTCAATCGAAAATATTCAATTTTACTAGTACCTTACCCTCGGATCGACCAGGGCATAAATAATATCCACAACCAAAGAGACAGCCGCCACGATCAATGCAAAAATAACAATGACGCCCTGAATGGTCGGGTAATCTCTCAGATAAATACGTTCCAGCAACAGCCGCCCCATTCCCGGCCAGGAAAAGGTGGTCTCCGTTAAAACCGCGCCGGCCATCAGCAGGGCTACCTGGAGTCCCATCATGGTTAATATAGGGACAAAAGCGTTCATGATGGCATGTTTGTATACCACCCGATAGTGGTGGATCCCCCGGGCTTCAGCCGCCAGAATATAGTCGGATTTTAAGACATCGAGCATGTTGGCCCGGGTCAGGCGGATGAAAATTCCCGAAAGCGTCAGGCCCAGGGTAACGGAGGGCAGCACCAGATGAATCAGGACGTCCTTAAGCGCATTAAAATCTTTGGCCAGAATCGTATCCAGAATATATAACCCGGTCTTGTCAAAACCGGCGACAAATACCCGGGCGCCGGTTCTGCCGGCAATCGGAAAAATGTCCAGCCAGATGCCGAAAATCATTTGCAGCATAAGGCCCAGCCAATAGACTGGAATACAATAAATCACGATACCGTATAAACGGATGGAGTAGTCTTGAGCAGACCTGCGTTTATCGGCGGCATAGGCCCCCAGCGGTATGCCCACCAGCAGGGTGATCAGCATGCCGAAAAAGGTTAATTCGATGGTAGCCGGAAGTTTGTCGGCGATGGTGTCAATGACCCGCTGCTTGAAAATCATGGAATTCCCCAGGTCCAGCCGACAGATTTGCCAAAGATAGTTGGCGTATTGAACAATCAGCGGTTTGTTCAGCCCCAGTTCCTCTTTTTTCTGTTCAATGACCTTCTCCGGTGCATGGCCGCCCAGCATGGAGGAGACGGGATCACCCGGCATCACGCGTATGACCACGAAAACAATGCTCAAAAGGATAAAAACCATGGGGATGGTGAGAAATGTGCGCGCGATGATGTATCTTAGCAGATTTTTCATGAAGTTGTGGTTGGTCTTTGATGCTAGGCGGTGTGAAAAACATAAATATGGGATTCATCGCCTGCGACAAATCCCATATTTATTTTGGTTTACTTCATCTTTTCAATAGGCGCATACATAAATTTAAGCGTCGCCGAAATCTTAATGCCATTTATGTCGTTCTGAGAAAACAGGAACAAAGAGCCCTGAAAGATGGGGGCCGTCGGAACTTCATCGGTCCACATCTGCTGGACCTTTTTAAAGATCGCTTCCCGGGCGCTCTCGTTGGGAGTTTTCTGCTCATCCACAAACATCGCATCCCATGTCGGATCGGAAAAGTAGATGCCGTTGCCCTTCGAGCCGGCGGTACCGGCAAAAGCGGCTGTGTAGTTGTCCGGATCGATGTAATCCGGATACCAGCCCAGCAGATAAACAGGCATCAGCTGATTGCGCCAGTTCTCCTTGTAAGTGGCCCATTCAGCGGATTTGACACTGACATCCATGACACCGGTGGCCTCAAATTGCGCTTTGAGCACCGCCGCCATGTCCACTTCGGTATCGCCGTAATGGCTGGGTGTGTACCAGAATTCAAATTTTAACTTATTGCTTTCATTAAAGCCGGCTTGAGCCAACAATTCTTTGGACTTTTCAATGTTGCCGTCTCCAAATACCTCTTTGAAATTATCCGTATGGGTCCACATGCCCATGGGTACCATGGAGTAAAGCGGCGCATTCTGACCGAGAAACACCTTTTTGATGATATCCGGCCGGTTGATGGCGGCGGCTATGCCTTGGCGTACAATTTTGTTGGTAAACGGCTCGGTGTTGTTCTGAAAACACACATAGCGGATGTAAGGTCCCTGGCCTATGATAGTTTTAATATTGCTCATCTTTTGTAAATCATCAATATCTGAGGGATTGAATGATTTGAAAGCAAAATCGAGTTCGCCTTTTTCAAGAGCCAGCCGCATGGTGGTGGCATCCGCAAAGTACCTTATGATGATCATATCGTTTTTCGGTTTCTCACCGGCATAAAAGGGGTTG
>CALZJV010000809.1 GCA_945787595.1 uncultured Desulfobacterales bacterium
TGCATGGATAATCGCCACCGAAACCGCATGAACTCGACCCTAAGGCCTCGTAATGAATGAACAGTAATCAAAATGAAAACGGAAGATTGTGCGCAATGCTGCGATTGGATGTTAAATAAAAGCCGCTGAGCAAAGCTGTTCATCCACAACGATCCCTAATGGTCTCAGACAGCATCCGCTTTCGGTGGCGATCATCCACTGCGCTATAATCATGGGTTTACGCCGAAAACTCCCCGACCCCTCAGATAACTAGAAGAAACCTACGCCTATTTCCATACATCCTCAGTCATGAAGTCATTATCTCTTCGATGTACCGGTTTTTTTCTGCCCATATGTTGTTCAACCAACGCTGCAGCCCTGCCCGAAAGTGCCTATCATTGGCATAATCTCCCAGCAGTTCGGTGCCCACCGGCAGTGACCGCACTCTCACCTTAACCTGCCGGATTTTACCACAGAGAAGGGCCCAAAAACTTGATGCGCCATCAGGATATACAATGGTAACATCCAGTACCCGGTGAATTTGGTCTCCCATGGAGCCAAGCACGAAAGCAATACCACCGGCCTTTGGCCGGAGCAGATGAGTGAATGGCGATTGCTGCCTGCGATGCTTTGCATTTGTGAAACGGGTACCTTCCACAAAATTCATGATAGAGACCGGAATTTTTTTAAATTTCTTACAGGCTTTGCGCGTTATTTCAAGATCTCTGCCTTTTAAGTGGGGCTTTTTTTGGAGATAGCTTTTCGTGTATCTTTTGACAAACGGAAAATCCATCGCCCACCATGCCTGGCCAAGAAGCGGAAGCCATAACAGCTCTTTTTTAATAAAAAACTTCAAAAAGGGGATTTTCCGATGAAAAATCCTCTGCAGCACCAGGATATCCACCCAGGATTGGTGATTGGCCAGAACCAAATACCATTCAGACCGTTCCATAGCTTTCAGGCCTTGAACGTCCCAACGCGTATTTCCGATCAGTTTCTGGTTTTGGTTGTTAACCCAAATCCAGTTTTCGGCAATGGCGTTTAGCAGCCGACTGCATCGCCGCATCCAGGATTCCAAAGGCACCGTTGCCTTGGCAGCCACTAACACAAACAATGGTATACACCAGAACACGGTGTTCAAAATATACAAAATCAGGGATAAACTGCCCCGCATTACTTCCGCTAGAGCATGAAACATCATTCCCCCTATCGGATTCGGTTTAATCTAACTTGTGATACTACGTCATCGGATTATCAACCTCATCCTGGGACTCATCCATAGCCTCTTCTGGCTCTGTTGAATCTTTAGCCAATTTGCGTTGTCTTTTTAGCTCTTGTTTTTCCTTTCTTGCTAATTCTTTCTGACGCTTTTTAAATGAAAAATGTGATTTCGCCATATTGTTACCTCGCAGGCCGGAATTTTTGTAATTGATGAATAGAGAGGAAAAAAAAGGGCATCCCTCTCTACTCGAAGAATGCCCTTTTTATACGGAATCACAAACTAAATCACAGTGACATTTGCAGCAGCAGGACCTTTTTGTCCTTGCTCTACGTCAAAGGAAACTTGGTCGCCCTCATTGAGGGATTTAAAACCGCTTGAGTTGATTGCTGAATGATGAACAAACACATCCGGACCGTCTTCCTGTTCAATGAATCCGAACCCTTTGCGGTCATTAAACCACTTAACAGTTCCATTAGTCATAATAACATTCTCCTTTCTTAAAATTTCAATGTCGCAAACTGGAGGATGCCACTCTGACAAATGGATTGTTCCTACAGAAAGAAACCGTCCCGAATTTTATAAGGCGGAACTTAATTGATTTGAAAGAATATAACCCTTCTTCAGGTCAATTGCAAGCGATTTATTGTCTTTACTTAGTTGATGGGCTGGAATTCATCTTGTAAAGTCTCCTTTCTCACCGGAAGATAGCCTGCAAAACAGGTTTCTATAGGTCCGGTCATAACAACGCAATCATCCCCTTTCAGCTCTATTTCCACCGATCCTGCCGGCATTATTACCCTCATGCGGTTTGCATCCGCCAGTCCCCGGCGATGGGCCGCTGCGACGGCAACACAGGCACCGGTGCCGCAAGCAGTGGTCAGCGCACCCGGGCGTTCCCAGACGGAGAGCTTGAGGGTTTTGGAATCGATCAACTGTGCGGCACCGATGTTGGCCTCTTGCGGGAACAAGGGGTGCTTTTGCAGCGGGGGTCCCCAGATTGTCAGATCCACGCTATCCAAATCGTCCACAAAAAACACTGCGTGGGGATTGCCGATGTTCATACCGACCGGGTCCTGGAGAGGACCGGCGCCGATCCCCAGATGAAGCGTATCCACTTGCCGGACCAGGGGAATGTCTCGCCAACCTGTTCGCAGTTTGCCCATTTCGACTGCCACCCGTTTATCGCCTGCCCGACGGCATCCAAGCAGGCCGCCAAGGGTGTCGATCATGGCCTCATCGCGATTGCTCTCCTGCAACAAGAGCCAGCCCACGCAGC
>CALZJV010000810.1 GCA_945787595.1 uncultured Desulfobacterales bacterium
GGATACGACCGCCGTAAAGGACGGCGACGACTATGTCATCAACGGTCAAAAGTGGTATACCTCATCGGCGGACGGTTCTGAGTTTGCGATTGTCATGGCGGTCACCAATCCCGAGGCTGGACCCTACCTTCAGGCCAGCATGATTATTGTTCCCATCGATACCCCCGGTTTTAACCTGGTGCGCAACATCCCGGTGATGGGCCATGCCGGGGAGGATTATTTCAGCCACGCCGAAATTTTGTATCAAAATTGCCGGGTGCCGCAAATCAATCTGCTGGGCCCTGAGGGCCACGGGTTTGCCATAGCCCAGGAGCGTCTCGGTCCCGGACGGATACATCACTGTATGCGCTGGATCGGGATCTGCAACCGTGCCTTTGACCTGATGGTCGCCCGTGCCAGAGACCGAATTATTGCGCCAAACAGGAAACTGGCGACGAAACAGATAATTCAGTCATGGATCGGCGAATGTGCGGCCGACATCCAGGCGGCCCGTCTGATGGTGCTGCATGCCGCCTGGCGGATCGAAAGCGTCGGTAAAAAAGAGGCCCGCAAAGAGATCTCCCTGATCAAATTTGTGGTGGCCAATGTCATGCAAAAAGTCATCGACCGTGCGCTGCAGGTCCACGGCGGATTGGGCATGACCGATGATACCATTCTGGCCTTTTACTATCGGCACGAAAGGGCTGCCCGTATTTACGACGGTGCGGATGAAGTCCATAAGATTTCGGTGGCCAAACGTATACTCAAAGAGTATGAAGGCCGGCAAGTAAGGTAGTTTTACCCAGGTAGTTGAATAAAGACAATAATGAACTACGCTGAATTTCAAAAGCAGGTCTGCCTTTCCAGGCAGGACATTTGTCGGGAGGCTTTTGCAGACAACCGCAAATCCATCCGGGTTAAAAAAGAAAACACTGTTGTTAAAAATCTTGAACGCATTTTTAGCGCTACACTGAAGATAAGCAACAAAAAAGGCTTTCAGGCCATGAGCATGCGGGACCTCGGACGGGAGACCAAGTTGAGCATGGGCGCCCTGTACTCTTATTTTTCAAGCAAGGAAGAGCTGCTTGCCATGCTCCAACATCAGCGGCGTGCGATTACCAGACGTATTCTGCAAGAGAATATCGAAGACCAATCGGAACCTGCCGCCAGACTACGAACGGCGATTTTAACCCATCTTTATTTAAGCGAAGCCATGCAGCCCTGGTTTTATTTTTCCTACATGGAGGCCAAAAACCTCTCTAAAGAGGAGCAGAGGTTGGCGGTCGCAAGCGAGAGATATACGGAGCAAATATTTGCAGATATTATCAGACAGGGACAAACCAGCGGATCTTTTGTGACCTGTGACCCTCAATTGACGGCCAGCGTCATTAAAGCCATGCTACAGGATTGGTACCTGAAACGCAGCAAGTATGCCGGAAGAAAAATTTCGGTGGACGAATACGCAGGCTTCATTTTGAAATTTGTGGAAAGCTTCATTTCAGACTCTAAAGAAAATATGCAATACCTTGAAAAATCAAGCCAGTAGACTGTAAGAAAGTTGGGTTGATAAACCGAAAACAATGATTAGAGAAAATTTTGTTTGGAAGTGAACGATGGACACCAGGAGATTGATTGATGAACAATATCTATGAAAAATTGCGAGAACGACTTGACGAACTGGCAACCGGTTACCCGGAAACCGAAAGCAAGGTCGAAATTCGCCTACTGGAACGGCTGTTTACCGAGGAGGAAGCTGAACTGTATCTGCAGTTGTCACCGTTCTTGCAGAAACCCAAAGATGTGGCCAAGCGCCTGAATCGTGAGCCGGATGAGCTGGCCAACCGGATGGAAGAGATGGCACAAAAGGGACTGCTGTTTCGAAAACGCAAAGGCGATTTGGTCCGCTATTCGGCCGTACCGTATGTGGTCGGAATTTTTGAATTTCAGCTGAAACGAATGGATGAAGGGTTTGCCCGGGACCACGAAGAATATTTTGAGAAGGCCTTCGGTCGCACTATTCAATCTTTTAAAACACCCGTCCTGAGAACCGTTCCGATCAACCGTCAGCTGATTGCGAACTATCCGGTGGCTCCGTTTGAGGATGTTCTTCAAGTTATTGAAAACCAGAAAAAAATTGCCGTCTCTCCCTGTGTTTGCCGTACGACAGCTCATCTGGTCGGAAAAGGGTGCGACAAAACCCAGGAGAATTGTTTTTCTTTCGGTTCTCACGCCGAGTATTATGTTGAAAATGGAATGGGACGCTATATTACCGTTGATGAGGCCAAAGCGATTGTCAAAAAAAATGAAGAAGACGGTCTGGTGATGCAGCCGTTTAATTCCCGCAAAATAGGCGGGATGTGCAGCTGCTGCGGTGACTGCTGCGGTGTCCTCAGATCGTTGAAGATGCATCCCGCTCCGGCGAAAATGGTACAGAGCAACTACTTCGCCCGGGTTGATGAAGCAGAATGCACCGGATGTGAGACATGCCTCGAACG
>CALZJV010000811.1 GCA_945787595.1 uncultured Desulfobacterales bacterium
CGTTTTATGTAAAAGCTTTAGCGAAGCCAGGCCATCCGATTTGATTTTATTCTTCAAATGAAATAATATCATAGCATGGAAAAATACGCCGATCTCATAATTGAAATGGAACAATGAGCAAAGTCACCAATATAAATGATGCGATATCCACTATAAAAGATGGCCAGACCATCATGGTCGGTGGGTTTGGCGTGCCAGGGACACCCTTTACGCTGGTCGAGGCGTTGCTGCAACAGGGGACCAAACACTTGACCCTGATAAAAAATGAAGCCAATGAACCCCACCTGGGTGTATCCAAACTCATCGAGGCTGGAAGGGTTGACCGATTGATTACCTCGCATCTCGGCTTGAACACTACGGTACTGGCAATGATGAACGAAAAAAAAATCAGCGTGGAGTTCAATCCCCAAGGCATTCTTGTCGAGAGAATTCGCTGCGGCGGTGCAGGACTGATCGGATTCATTTCCGATATCGGTATCGACACGATTTTGAGCCAGAATAAGCAGGTCATTACTCTGAATGGCCAAAAAGGGATTGTGGAACCGGCCCTGCGCGCCGATGTGGCCTTGATTCATGCTGCTGTAGGGGACGGTCTCGGGAATCTGGTCTATGAAAAGAGCGCCAGGAACTTCAACCCGACCATGGCAACCGCCGCCGATGTGGTCATCGCCGAAGTGGAATCTGTCGTCAACACGGGTTCCCTGGATCCTGACGCGATCCACACGCCGGGCGCATTTGTAGACTGTATTGTTGAAATCGGAGAACTGCAGGACGCGTACGGTATATTGGAGCATCATGTCCTTGGATAGAAGGGATAAAATTGCCAGGCGGGCTGAACAGGAAATCACAGCCGGTCAGGTCGTAAATCTCGGCATCGGCATACCCACTTTAATTTTAAAGTATTTAGACTGGGACAAGCGGGTACAGATCCACTCCGAAAACGGCATCCTCGGTATGAAGTCCCTTTGCAGCAGAGAAACTGCTGACAGGAACTTGATCGATGCCGGCGGTGGGTACATCGACCTTGATGCAGGCGCATCATTTTTCGATAGCTCACTTTCCTTTGCTCTTGTGAGAGGCGGACGGCTGGATATCGCCTTCTTAGGCGCTCTTGAGATCTCAGCCAGGGGAGATCTGGCCAACTGGATGATACCGGGTAAATATACACCCGGAATTGGTGGTGGAATGGAATTGGCTCAAAAGGCCAGAAGATTGATCATCACGACCTTGCATACCAGCCGGAAGGGCCAACCGAAAATTTTAGAGTCATGTACGCTGCCATTGACGGCCAAGTCATGCGTAGACAGGATTATCACCGAGCTTGCCGTTATCGATGTGGTAGACGATCAACTGCAGCTTGTTGAAATTGCCAAGGAGGCAACCCTGGAAGAAATCGTCGAAAAGACAGACGCACCGCTGATGATTCCTGATCGGGACTTGCGGCAGTTCTAAAACAAGTACGCTTGTATTCGGGAGATCGCATTGGAAAAGAAAGAAAAAAAAATTATTCAGACGGTCGAAAGCCTGACAGATGACATCATCGATTTTACCTGCCGACTCGTCAAAGAGCCCAGCACACTTGGCAACGAAGCCTCAGTTGTCGATCTAATGAAAAATGAACTCGAAAAGCTATCCTTTTCACCTGTCTTGATCCCGCTCGATCAATCCCTGCTATCCGATCATCCTGGGTTTGCCGAGGTCCCCTGGACATACGAAAACAAAAACAATGTGATTGCCGTGCGCCCGGCGGACGGCAACAGTGGTAGAAGCGTCATTTTCAATGGTCATCTTGATGTAGTTGACCCAGAACCGGTCAGCTTCTGGGACTTCGATCCATACGAACCGGTTATCAAAAACGGGCGAATCTTTGGAAGGGGTGCCGGAGACATGAAGTCAGGTGTGGCTGCCATGACCTACGCGGTCCATGCAGTTGAAAAGGCCGGTTTTGGGCTCCAGGCACCAGTAACGCTTGAAGCTGTTATCGAAGAGGAGTGCGGCGGCAACGGTGCACTGGCATGCATGGCTGCAGGATATGATGCCGATGCCGTATTGATTCCCGAACCCTTTGGCCCCACGATTCTCACAAGCCAGCTTGGTGTTCTATGGTTCAAGCTAACAGTTGAAGGGAAACCGGTACATGTGCTGGAAGCGCCGGCTGGCACCAACTCCATTGAAAAGTGCTATATAATCGTCCAAGCGTTACGAAAACTGGAAAATGAGTTGAACCATTTACGGGTTCCCGAAGCTTACCAGAACATCCCCCACCCTATCAATCTGAACATCGGTATTCTGAACGGCGGCAACTGGCCTTCTACTGTACCGGCAAAGGCGCAAATGCACTGCCGCCTCTCCTACTTCCCCGGCACCACTTATAAAGAAATCTGCCATAAAATCAAAGAAACCATACAAGCTGTCCAAGCAAACGATCCCTGGCTATCAAAAAACCCGCCCATAGTAGAATTTTACGGATTTGATTTCGTTCCGATGGGCATACGGCAACCCGTGATTTGCCGGCATTCGACACGCTCAACGATTGCCATAAAAGGCTGACCGGCCGGGATGCGGAAGAATATATCGCTACCTGCACCACCGATTTGAGGGCATTTCACTTTTTCGGGAAGGGGCAATGCACCTGCTTTGGCCCTTCAGGAGGAAATTACCACGGAGCCAACGAGTGGGTGGAAATTCAAAGCATCATCCACACAGCCAAAACCTATGCCCTTTTTGCTGCACGCTGGTGCGGATTGGCCGACTGACAATACATATACGAAAAAGGTTTAGTGACAAATAGCGAAGCGTGAAGTTCGGTTAATAAAATAATATATTGAATTCTTTCACAATTTTCTCACCACATTGATCCGTCTCTTAAATTACAAGACTCTGGTGACAAACATCTGCTTATTGTATTCAAATCTAATCCAAGTAGAATCAACCAAGTTAATTCACTATTCAAGCTTTGACCCCCTATATTTACCTATATTTACTTGGCCCATTTTTTTTAAATCTTGATACACGACCATCTGCAATGCTAAATTGATCTCTGATCAACCCTTCAACCGCCTGTAGACGAATTGTTAAGAATATGAGATCCCTACTTCCAATCGTTGCTCTTGCATTTGGATTATGGCTTTTAGTTGATAATCAACCCGATAAATCAGGATCATTA
>CALZJV010000812.1 GCA_945787595.1 uncultured Desulfobacterales bacterium
GTTTCTGAAAATTCGATATAGTGCTGTCGGAACGGTATGGCGATACTCCAGGGACAAAGTGGACCAATTTCCTTGACCTGCCGGGCTACGGTATCGAACAGGCTATAATAACCGTTGTCGTCTTCAGCAACACGCAGCATCGAAAAATCGGTCACAAAATTAATATAGTCAAGGTTGCGGATGTAGGACTTGAGATCGTAGCGTCTGACGCGCCATCCGAAGCGGGTGGTATATCCTCCGGTTTCATTCCAGGGCGAGAGGTAATTCACAATGGCCTGGTTCAGTTCTTTGAGGTAATACCCGCCGGTGTGACCCCGCCTGAATTGGACCCTGCAGCGAACCTGGATTAATTCATAAGCCGGGTTGCGCACCTTGATGGTGACAAAGGGAGAGGACAGCCCCTTCACATATTCTTCGATCTCTTTTAACAGCAGGCCGTTGACGGTCGGCTTCATATTGGCCGCGGAAGCATCTTTCAAGGATGGTATGACCACGATTAATATGTGACCGGGCCGTTCCCAGCTCTGCGGACCGTCCACCATGTTGGCAAAGCATTTGACCTTGTGGATCTTGGGAAAGTGATTCAATATCAGACGTTCGAAATCCCAGGGGACAACGGCCCGGTTTTTATGCTTCAGCCGTTCGCTAACCCGGGTTTTGAACTGATCTTGCGCCTCCGGCAGCCTGCCGCCAAACGAGTCGGCTATTTGAACGATGCGGTCGATGCCGGGGATTGAAATCCGGGAATCTTTTATGGTGCCGGCCGGCAGTTTCGATTGCATGTGGGCCGCTGAATCATCCTGCTTTTGCCAGGTAACCTCCAAGGCCTGGGCATTTATGGAATAGACGCTGCAGGGGATCTCCGGCTGCCGATCCAGGGAGACCCTGAGCCAGAATAAATCGCGCGGCATGGTGGTGCTGGTGCCGCGCTGATGGACCGGTATGTCTAAAGTCACAATTCCCGAAGATAGAAAACCGTTGCTGGTATCGGACAGCACCTGGCGGTTTTCAAGACGCTTCCAGCGGTTAGCGGAAAGGTAATACCACTTTAGAGCCGGTG
Source organism: uncultured Desulfobacterales bacterium (assembly GCA_945787595.1). The sequence continues at coordinate 1,061 of CALZJV010000812.1, forward strand.
GAGCCGTACCTGATTTGAGCGTTGAATCATCGCGCAGGTGGAAGAGCAGGGTCAGGGTTCCGGACAGCTCCCGGCCCGACAACCCGATAAACAGGTTGCCGTCTGATTGATAGCGCGGCACCATGGTGATGTTCGCGTGGGTTTGGGGCGACAGGCGCTCAACCCCAAAGGGATGGATGTGATATATTGCGCCTTTGAGGCGCGATTCTTCGGATGCTCCGATTTTTTCAAGATTGACCCTGACATTGGCCCCGTAATTAATCGACATGCGATTGATCTGAGGTGTGTAAGGAGGATTGGGTATCGGTTTGTGAAGTCGTAGCTTTTTCAGTTTGGCATTTTCGGTTAGGACCTTGGTAAGTTGATGGGGATAATCCCTGTGGCCGAAAGCATAAACGGGAGCGGTCAGGGTAAATTTAAAAAAACCGTCCTTTTGAAAAGAATCATAGCCGAATTCGGCCGGAGCCATGGTTTCGTCGAGCGGCTTGAACAATTTAACGACACCCCGGCAGGACAACCGGCGAGTTTGAGCGATACCGTCAGCGCCGGATTCAAACAGCGTGACCCGCGGTTGATCAATTTCCGCCCCGGGCTGCCATTTACCGCCGTTTAGCACGGTAAGTCCGGCCTCAAAGATATCGTTGTCGTAATCCGTCTCATAAGCTTGATAATAATCTTTGAAGCCCCCTTTCTCGATGGGCAAACCGGCCCACTCGACCTCCACCTCAAAGCGGGTGAGCTGTTTGCCGGTGGTTTCCTGATTGCCGATAATAAAATAAGAACCAATGGTCGGCAGCGGACCGAAAGGATGGAAGGGACTGTTGGGGTCCAACTGTCCCAGATTGTTGTGGACCACGACGTCTTTAACGCCTTTGACAGCCACATCAATTTCAATTTCTTTAATGACGATAGCTTTCAACAGAGAATAGGGGCACAGATAGGCCATCGGGTTGATCCTAAAGCGGATAATCGGTTGATCGGTGTCGTATCCGTCTCCATGAATTTCGGCTGCATACGGCACGATCGCCTGATCCTTGGGGGACAATTGGATCCGGATGTTTAAGCAGTCTTCTTCGTATTCTTTATCGACCACCCTGCTTATCGGAAGATATTCCTCGACCTCATGCCAGCCATTTTCAGCCGTAAGCTGGATGGTGAACATGCGCCGAAAAATTTTAAAAAAAATATCCGCTTCCAATGACGTGTTACCGGACTTTTCTGCCTCCAATGGCTTCTGATCGGACGCTTCCTCATCCTTATCTTCGGGCTTTTTATCTAGGCCAAGTTTTTCAATCACTTTATCGATGAAACCACCAAGACTTTGTGACATATCGGATTCGACAGATCGGATTTTAAACGTGATATTGATTTCCCGCTGACCTTCTCTGAGAAATAAAATCGA
>CALZJV010000813.1 GCA_945787595.1 uncultured Desulfobacterales bacterium
CCGCCGATTCCGTACACACCGCCGATAATGCCGACGGTAAATGCCAAACCGAGCAGCCCACCCGTGGAAAAAGAATGGGTAACGTTTCTAAAATCGAAGCGCGTTTTTTTTAGCGCCAGCGATACATTGTCCACCCGGTCATCTAAACTGCAGGATTTCTCCTGCCCATCTCTTCTTTTGGCCCAGACGTCTTTGATAAGCTTAAAAGTCACGAACAAAAGGACATTCCCGACAAAAAATTTGAAACTCTTCGGATCCGGTAAAAATTTGATCCTGATATAGTAACCAATCAGTACCCCCGGTATGATTCCCGCAACAATTGTCAGCGCAACGGGCCAGGCGAATCGACATTCCTTTATGTAGCGGTATACGCCGCCGGGTGTGCCCGTAACATTAAACAGGAAATTGGTGGAAGTTACCGATGTGGTGGTGAAACCCAAAACACTCATCTGAAAAGGGAGTAATAGGAATGCCCCTGAAATTCCGGCCATCGAAGTGAAAAAGGAGATGGTGAACGCTACTGCCGGCGGAATAAACAGGTAGGTTTTTATCCCGGCGACCGGGAATATTACTTGTAGTAAATGCATTGATTCCATTTATTGGGCAGACTAAACCTGAATGTTCTCATGCGAAGATGCAATATTGGGTTTGTCGGTTGGCCGGTTAAGCCCGTTTAGCCCGTTCAATAAGGAATTCTATCGGATATCAATTCTCGACTGGCCAACGGGCTAACGTAATTATCATGTGAGCATTTTAAAGTAAATCGCAACGCCACCATCGGACATGAGATGGGGGTTTGAAACCGGTTTTATTTACCGAACGGACAGTGCGGGTACGAACACTCTTCACAGTCTTTACAAAGCCCACCGTGTCCCAGAAAGGCCAGCTCCGCCTTACCGATTTTTTCGCCGGCCAGAATCCGGGGCAGCACCAGATCCAGCACCGTGATGCGGTGATGCAGACCGCAGGCCGGCACCCCCAGCAACGGCACATCCCCAATGTAGGCCGCCAAAAACATGGCCCCGGGGAGAACGGCTGCGCCGTAATACATTTCAGTCGCTCCTGCCTGGCGTATTCCCTTGCGGGTGACATCATCCGGATCCACACTCATCCCACCACTGAGCATCAGCAATTCGCACCCCCGTTCGAGATGAGAGCGGATGGCCTCGCTGATAAGCCTGGTATCATCCGGGGCAAATTCCAGCCCGCCGATTTCGCAACCCAGAGCAGTTAACTTTTCAGACAGAATCGGGGCGAAGCGGTCTTGGATCAGACCATGATAGACTTCATTGCCGGTAATGACCAATCCCACTTTGGCTTGCCGCAATACTTTGACCGCCAGGGTGGCACCGTTTTGTTGTGCAATGGCAGCCGCTCGCTCGATGGGCGCTCGCTTCATTATCAGCGGTATTGCCCGGGTCGCGGCCACCAACTGCCCTTCTTTTACAAGGGTGTGATTGTGCAGGGTGGCGCACATGACCTCATCAATCATGTTAAACGCTGCCAGCGATGCAGTATTGACTGTGAAAAGGCCGTCTCTTTCAGCCAAAAGTTTTATTTTACCTTCCCGGGGCTCATTCTGCCATTCGATGCCTTCTCCGGCCAGCCCTGCGGCTAAAATAGCGGCCGCCTGATCTTCATGGATTTCGTCCTCAGCCAGGTCAATCAGGTAAAGGTGGTTTTTACCCAGCTTTTGAAGATGACACAAATCTTCATTGCAGACCGTATGGCCTTTTTGAAAGGCAGCGCCTTTGAATTCCCCGGGGCGAATTTCAGTAATATCGTGGGCAAGTTTAGTTCCGACTGCATCTTTAAGCTCTATTTTTTTGAGCATTTTTGACTCCTCTCAGTTTTGTTTCTCAAACCTTTTTTACTCTCTGAGGTGCCAGGCGGGAATAAATCCCGCCCCTACGATTGCTATCTAGAACAAATGTAGGGGCCTGGACAGGCGGTTCATCCCCGCCCGAACTACCTTTTTTGAATGATCTTCCGGATTCGATAGTTTAGCGTTGTTACCCGGCGCCCAATTCATATCCGGCCGGCTGATTTCCCGGGCATCGAAAAAATAGGCTCCCTCAGCACAGGGCCTGCAATGGGCCTGTCCATCTTTGAGCACTTCGCGATGATCTCGAACCATCTGCCCACATTGTTCGCAGGCCACCTTGCGTCGGGTGGGGCCGGGCAGGTCAAAATAATTGATCGATACTTTAACCTGCTGCACCCGAAACAAAACATTGTCCGGCATTCTTTTGTAGGCTTCCAATTGTTGAGCATATTTTTCCGAAATTTCCGGCGCAAAATAGCACGCCAGGTCTCTGGCTTCCTCGGTGGACACCACCCGGAAAGCCTTGCCGGTTTCCAGGTTGACAAAAGTGACCGCCATGATATCGTAATCCATGAATTTCAGGGAGTGGCGTCCTAATTTTACACCGCTGACATGAACTACGGCATCTGCG
>CALZJV010000814.1 GCA_945787595.1 uncultured Desulfobacterales bacterium
ACACCTGAAACCATATACCCGTAGATTGGAATAAAACCGGGATAAAATTTAGAGAACATGTTACGGGTTATTTTCACCACCCAAGGCCTCCACCGCTTTAATCCGATCCAGATTTGTCTGAATCTTCTGCTGTTTTTCCAGCAAAACGCTTTGTTTTCCCCTCACTTTTTCAATGACATCCGAGGGAGCCTGACTCAGAAAACCCTCATTATTCAATTTTTTGGCCACCGTCGTCAGCTCGGCGGTTAGCTTTTTAATCTCTTTTTCCAGGCGTTTGGTTTCTTTAGCAAAATCAATGATACCTTCCAGGAAAACAAAAATGGAAGCACTGTTTACCACGGCTGTAGCTGATAATTTTGGTTTTTTTGCGCTATTTTGAACTTCCAGCGAGCTGAGCCGGGCAAGATTGATGATGAGGTCCTGATGGGTTGCCATGATCTCCCGCGTTTTTTGGCCTTCCGATTGTATCAGTACCTGCAAAGCCTGGGTCGGTGAAATATTCATTTCTCCACGCACATTGCGGATTCCGGTGATCACATCCATCAATATTCCCATTTTGGATTCTGATTCCTGCAGTCGCTCTCTATCGGCGGCATCGACAGCCTGTGAGGGGTATGCGGCCTCCATAATCGAGCCGTTCGTTCCGGGCATGTGCTGCCAAACTTCTTCGGTCACAAAGGGGATGAATGGATGCAGCAAAATGAGAGTATCATGCAGGACCCGCCACAGCACCGCCCGGGTCGACTCTTTTGGCCCGGGGCCTTCCTTATCGTAAAGGGCTGGCTTAATGGCTTCAAGGTACCAGTCGCAGAATTCGTGCCACACAAAATTGTAAAGCATGCCGGCGGCCTCATTGAAGCGATAGTCATTGAGGGCATCGGCGACTTCGGTCGTCACCCGTCCCAGGCGGGAGACGATCCATTTATCCGGCAGTGATAGGTTTTGCAGATTTAAATCTTCGTAGCCGCGATCCAGGTGCATCAATGAAAAACGGGCGGCATTCCACAGTTTGTTGATAAAATGTCGATAGCCGTCCACCCGCTTTTCAGACATCTTGATATCCCGCCCCTGGGCGGCAAAAGCAGCCAGGGTGAAGCGGAAGGCATCCGTTCCGTAGCGATCAATAACGTCCAGGGGATCAATCACGTTGCCCTTTGATTTGCTCATTTTTTTGCCGTCTTCATCTCTGACCAGGGCGTGCACGTAGACGTCTTCAAAAGGGACATCATCCATGAAATGGATGCCCATCATCATCATGCGCGCCACCCAGAAAAACAGAATGTCAAATCCGGTAACTAGTACAGAGGTGGGATAAAATGTTTTCAGCAGGGGTGTTTCATCCGGCCACCCCATTGTCGAAAACGGCCACAGCGCCGAACTGAACCAAGTGTCAAGCACGTCGGTTTCCTGTACGAGATTACTATCACCGCAGTCCGGACATGTCTGCGGTGCCTCCATCGCCACCACGATTTTGCTGCAGCCGTTGCAGGTCCAGGCCGGAATCTGGTGTCCCCACCAGATCTGCCGGGAGACGCACCAGTCCCGGATATTGTTCATCCAGTCATAATAGGTACTGGTCCACATTTGCGGTATAATTCTGGTCTTACCGCTTTCAACGGCGGCGATGGCTTTCTCGGCCAGCGGTTTCACGCTGACAAACCATTGTTTTGACAGGTTGGGTTCCAGGACGGTCTTGCATCGATAGCAATGACCCACGCTGTGTTGATAGGGTTCGACCTTAACCAGCAAACCCTGTATTTTGAGTTCTTTGACGACTGCGTCGCGGCACTCAAACCGATCCATTCCTTCATACTTGCCGGCCTCTGCGGTCATGTTTCCATCGTCGCTGATGACTTTGATACTGGCCAGATCATGGCGAGCGCCTATTTCGAAGTCATTGGGATCATGGGCCGGGGTGATTTTCAAGCCCCCGGTTCCAAAGGACATGTCGACATAGCTGTCTCTGATGATGGGAATTTCCCGGTCCATTAACGGCAGGATGACCGTATCGGCTTCGATGTCCCGGTAACGCTCATCTTCGGGATGAACCGCCACCGCCGTATCACCCAGCATGGTTTCCGGCCTCGTAGTTGCCACGACGATGCCGCCGGATCCGTTCGGGTAGGGATAGTGGATGTGCCAGAGATGTCCGTTGTGTTCTTCATGTTCCACTTCGAGATCCGCCAGTGCCGTGTGACAGCGGTGGCACCAGTTGATAATGTAATTGCCGCGGTAGATGAGATTTTCCTCGTAAAGCTGAACGAAGACTTTGCGCACAGCCCTGGACAGACCTTCATCCATGGTGAATCTTTCGCGCTTCCAATCGCAGGATGCCCCCAGACGTTTGAGCTGATTGATGATGGCACTGCCGTATTTTTCCCGCCATTGCCAGATGGCTTCTATGAATTTTTCCCTGCCCAGTTGATGGCGATCGGTACCCTTTTGAGCCAGATGAGCCAGACTTTTTTCAACAACATTTTGGGTCGCAATGCCGGCGTGATCCGTTCCCGGCATCCACAGGACATTATCTCCCTGAAGCCGCCGGTAACGGCATAAAATATCCTGCATGGTATTGTTCAACGCGTGCCCCATGTGAAGAACCCCCGTTACATTGGGGGGTGGAATGACGATGGCATAGCTTTTCTGCGAACTTTGTTCATCGGCTGCAAACAGCTGTTCGTTCTCCCAGTATTCGTACCAGCGCTTTTCGACCTCACGGGGCTCATAGCTCTTGTCAAATTGTTTGGAACTCATCTAAATTACGCTCCTTCATATCCGGGTTCGGTTTAATACCTGAATCTTGCATTAAAATTAATGAGAAGTTTGAACAATATTTAATAACAATAATTTGTGATAATTTAGGCAGTAAAGTCAAATAACCCATCAGTAAAAAGGATGATGGTCGATTTTTCTCATTAATTTTCACCCTTCGGGCGAGCCGGAGGCTTTCATCTGCTGTGTTATTAAGGGCTCGGCATAGTACACTATAGCCTCGCCCTTAAGTGCCTTGCATATGAAAGCCTCCGACTCGTGCAAAATTCAGGTAATATGTTAAAGAAGGAGGGATTATAAATTAATCCCCCTCAATTTACCAGCGCTTTTTCAGGTCCAGGATATCTTCTGAAGAAACAAACGCGGCGGGATGAGGCAACACGACTTGTAAGCCATGA
>CALZJV010000815.1 GCA_945787595.1 uncultured Desulfobacterales bacterium
TTCAGTGGAATGTTAGGTGCTTCTTTATTATATGGGGTGAACAAATCTAAAACAAGCCTCGATAAATCGATCAATTCACTGACCGAATATCTTGAACAGCTGAAAAAATAAAACCATTTACCAAACGAAGTAAAATAAAGAGGAAAGGAAGGTTTACCATGATTGATTTCGCCTTTACCGAAGAACAAGAGATGTTCAGAAAAGCGGCCCGGGAGATTGCAGAAACCAAAATTGCCCCAAAAGTAGCTGAAATGGAGGAGACCGGGGAGGTTAGTGAAGATGTCGTCAAAGCGCTGGCCGAGGGCGAAATGATGGCCCTTACCATCCCGGAGGAATACGGAGGCCTGGGATTGGGGTATACGGCGCGGATGATTGCAGTGGAGGAAATCAGTCGGGTTTCGGTGGCAGCCGGCATGATGCTCCAGGTTTTTGCCTTGGGTATCGAACCGATCGTAAAATTCGGCAGCGAGGAACTCAAAAAGAAATACTTACCGGAGCTGGCCAGCGGGAAACGTCTATCCACGACGGCAGTAACCGAGGCCACTGGGGGATCGGATCCCACCGGCATCCGTTCATCTTATAAAAAAGAAGGTGATGATTTTGTTCTCAACGGGCGCAAATGTTTCATCACAAACTCCCACATTGCCGACACCATTACCGTTCTGGCAAAAGACGAAGAAAACCCCAAGGCATTCTGTGCCTTTGTTCTGGACAAAGACATGGCGGGATGGAAAGCGACCCATAAAGAGCACAAAGTCGGTATGCGGGGCTGCAATACCGGTGAGCTGGCATTCGAAAATTGTCGCATACCTGCCGGTCAACTGCTGGGAGAAGAAGGCAAAGGATTGCGGGTTACCATGGCTGCCATCGGCGATGTCGGCCGGGGCGGGATGGTCGGCGTTGCTTTAGGACTTCAGGCCGCCTGTCTGGAAGAATCTATCAAATTTGCCAATGAAAGAATTCTTTACGGCAAACCGATAGCTGCCTTGCAGACAATTCAAAATAAACTGGCGGACATGAAAATCGATCTGGAAGCCGGCAGCCTGCTGGCCTATCGTGCAGCAGCAATGCAGGATAAAGGCCAGCGCTCAAGCAACGAATTTGCCGTTGCGAAATATTATACAACAGAAGCCTGTCAGAGAGCCGCCAAAATGGCCGTAGATATCCACGGCGGATATGGTTGCATGGAGGAATATGCGGTTTCACGATATTTGCGTGATTCTTATGTGGTTGGACCTTCGGCCGGCACTTCCGACATTATGAAGGTTATCATCGGGCGGTGGGTACTGTCCTAACCCGGCTAAACCGGAATTGACTATTAAAGATTGATGATTGAAGATTGATATGGCCGCAAAAAGGCACAAAAAGCACAAAATTAAAATTTCAGGCCTTGTAATTTCAATGGGTTACAATGAACAAAAATCGCAATTCTGACTTTTTAGGAGATCATCAATATTTCTGGATGTCGCCTCGCTCCGCCAATCTTTAATTAAAATCGATCCCAGTACCAAAACACTTTTGCGCTGTGATGTTCCGATGGTGGTGAATCCGCTCGATAAAAACGCCATGGAGTTGGCACTGCAATTGAAAGAACAGTTCGAAGCCCATATTACGGTGCTAAGCATGGGGCCGCCCGAGGCCGGCAACATTGTTAAAGAATGTCTCGCTTTGGGCGCCGACCATGGTATTCTGCTGAGTGATCCTGCGTTTGGCGGTGCCGATGCCTTTGCCACTGCCTTTACGTTGGCTAAGGGGATTGAGAAGATCGGCACCTATGATGTGGTAATTTGCGGGATGGCCAGCAGCGACGGCAGCACCGAGTGGGTCGGGCCGGAAATAGCGACATTTCTAGATTTGCCGGTTGTGACCCTGGTAAAGGAAATCGTCGAATGTGACGGAGCAAGCTGGAAAGTAAAAGCCAGTGTTGAAAACGGATACCGGTTAATGCAGGTTCAGCTTCCGGCAGTTTTTACGGTAACCCGATGGGCAGCGATCAACTCGGGGTGCCGGAAGAATTACTGGGACTTAAAGGTTCGCCGACGATTGTTTGCGAGCTTAATCCCCAGGAAGAAAATAAACGGCAGGCTGAAATTATAACCGGCACCCGTGACGAAAAGGCAGACATGTTGGTGCAAAAGCTGGTGGAGGCGGGTGTGTTGTAAGGGTAGAGGACAGAGGACCGAAGACAGAGAACAGAGGACAGATGACAGAGAACAGAGGATGGAAGAAAAATCCTTGGTGTCGGGTGTTCAGCCCGCCCTGGCCGCGATCGTCCAGTCTGATCGTGGAGGAACGCCAACATGACAAATGACGAATGTCGATTGACGAATGTCGAATTAAGGAATTCTATCTATTTTATTTGTTAAAAAGAGCAGAGCGACACGCGGCGCAAGCGCCTGCGCTGCTCGAGCGATATCCACAAATCTTCAATCTTCAATAGTCATTTCCCCGATAAACCGGGATTTACGCTTCGCTACAATCGGCTTGTCCGGGTTAGTTACCGGAAAGGTTTTAAGAGATGGCAATAAATCATAGGGCCGTTTGGGTCATTGCCGAGCAGATTGACTGTCACCTTCAATCCGTATCGCTGCAATTGATCGACCAGGCCCGTAATTTGGCCGACCAGCTGGAATCTGAGAAAACATCAAACCACAGGTCCGCCAATTAATTGCCGCTGGGGCCGACAGGGTCTATCTGGGTGACGCAGCCGAATTGGAAATTTATCAACCGGAGCTGTATACTGAAATAGTCGTTCATCTTGCCAGGGAGCATCAGCCCGAAATCATCCTGATCGGGTCGACCGACATGGGCCGAGAACTGGCGCCGTTGGTAGCCGGACAATTGAAAACGGGTTTGACAGCTCATTGCATTGATCTGGTGCTTGATAAGGACATGATTCTGGAGCAACGGATTCCGGCATACGGCGGGTTGCTTTCGATCGTATGCCCTGAAAAACGGCCGCAGATGGCCACCGTTACCAAAGGCGTTTTTCCAACACCGCAGCTGGATGATTCCCGTGTTGGTGAGATCATTATGATTGAGATCCCGACCCGTCTTCCCGGCCGTGTTAAAACCCTGGAAATCATACGCGAAGACCCGCAAGGTGTGCCCCTTGAAACGGCATCCACCATTGTGGCCGGTGGCGCCGGGGCCGGTGACGCATCAGGCTGGAATGAAATATCCGAATTGGCCGCGGCGCTCAATGCCGCTTTAGGCTCGACCCGCCCGGCGGTCGATGAAGGCTGGACCGAGCTGGAGACCATGATCGGGCAGAGCGGGAAAATGGTGAGTCCGGAAGTCTATATCGGTGTGGGGTTGTCGGGTGAACAACAGCACATGGTCGGTATCGTTGGCGCCCGGGCAATGATCGCGATCAACAATGATGCCAAATCACCGATATTTGAACAGGTGGATTACGGCATTGTGGATGACTGCCGAGAATTCCTGCCGGTATTGATTGAAAAAATAAAAGAGTACCAGGAAAAAAAGGTTACCTGTTGAGTGAGAGGCCTTGGGATCGGATGCTGTTCGTTTCCGAATATAGGCCCTTAGCGGGCTTTATCTGACAACATGTTGTCAGAAACTGAAGGTTTCAGGTGTCAGTGTTCAGGTTTCAGGATCTAGCACATCAACTCCCTGACACCCGAAACCTCATATGAAACTACATTTAATTCAATGTCCTTTAAGCTGTGATTAATGGTTGGTGGGAGCGGCTTTCAGCCGCGATTTACCCGGGCCGGCGGCTGGGCTGACACCTGACACCTATACTTTGCGTCACTAAATAAACAGCGCTCTTACTGCCCCGCAGGGGCCACTTTTTCTGAGCGTAGTCTCGGAAAAAGCGTAGTTTTTTATCGGTTAAAAAAAATTCAATATTTAAGGAGGCAATAATGGCAAATTTGAAAGAAGTCGAACAAACCTTAAATACCTACATCCGGCCGCTCACCTTCCCGCTGGCCATTAAGATGTTGAAATCGGAAAAAGAAATTCCTGAAAAAACACGTCGACCCTTTCAGCAAATGAAAAAGAAAGTAGCCATTTGCCAGGGAATCGGGATGGCAAGGAAATTAGGCTGGGCGATCGCGATGGGCAAAGAGGACATGCAGTGTTCCTTGGGAGCCGCGCCCTTTGGTTTTTTTAAAAATATTGATTTCTGGAGTGAGGGCAATATTGCCGGGGGCATGTTTACCGCTTCGAAGGAGATCGGAAAAAAGGAAGAGGACCTCATCGATCGTTTTGAACACGGGCGTTACAGTCATATCCTAGTCGCCCCCCTGAACCGGGCGGCTTTTGAACCGGATCTGCTGATGATGTATGGGAATCCGGCTCAAGTTATGAGACTCATTCAAGGAGCGCTTTATAACCAAGGGGGAGCGGTTTCTTCTTCAGCCATGGGAAGGCTGGGATGCGCATCGATTATTACGGTGATGACCCATGATGAGTGCCGCTACGTTGTACCCGGCAACGGCGACCGGGTGTTCGGAATGACTCAGGACTGGGAGATGGCTTTCATGATCCCGGCATCGAAAATGGATGCGGTTTTAGACGGATTAGCCAAAACCCACAAATCCGGTGTGCGCTATCCGATTACCAGTTTTTTTAATTTTGAAGCAACATTTCCGCCGTCCTATCAGGAACAGATGAAGATCTGGCAAGAAGAGGGAGAATTATAGATGGACGCCTTAACCGGAGGACAAAGAATTGCCGCGGCCTTTAAAAAGACGTTTTCCGATGAGAAACGTCAGATTGATCGGATCCCTGCTTATCTCATCACCGGTCAATGCAACACCCAACTTATCGGTGCGTCCATCAGGGAATGGTTATTAGACCCTAAAATTTTTGTAAAGGCTCAGGTGGCGGCCTATGAACGCTACAAGCCGGACATCCTTCTGATGATGTGGGATCTACTTACGGACGTAGAGGCCATCGGCAATGAGCTCAAATTTCCCCATGACAGCCTTTGCATCTCCACAAAAACAGCGCTTGAAGACAAGGGAAAACTAAGCAGTCTCCAAATTCCGGATCCGACCAAGGATGGACGCCTTCCCGGTTATTTAGAGGCTTTAGCCGAAACGAAAAAGATAATCAGCGATGCGGTTGTATCCGGGGTGATCGCGGGTCCCTGGACCATCGCCATCGGTCTCAGGGGGGCAACTGAACTGATCAAGGATGCCATGAAAGATCCGGATTATGTCCACGAATTAATGCAATTTTGTACTCAGCAGTCTATAAATTTTGCGGAGGCAATAATCCCTCTGGGAGTGGGCCTCGGTTATTCTGAAGCCCCTGCATCCTGCAGTCTGATTTCCCCTAAAATGTACCGATCCTTCGTCTTCCCATATCACAAGCAGATTGTTGACCACTTCAAGGCAAAGAAGGTCGGTCTGGGGCTTCACATTTGTGGATATGCCGACCCCATTTTAGAAGACATGGTCAACACCGGTGTGACCAATATCAGTATTGATGCACCGACGGATATAGCCAAAGCGGTTGCGGCCACCCGGGGCAAGGCGGTCCTGATCGGCAACCTGAATACCAATCTTTTCTTTATCAGCAGCAGGGATGAGATGAAGCAGGCCATTAAAAACTGCATTGATAATGCGCCATCGGACAGCGGATACATTCTGTCTTCCGGTTGTGAAGTGCCGGCTGTGGCACCGCTGGAAAAGATTGACTGGTTTAATGAACTGGTTGATGAAATCGGTCAGTATAATTAGTTTCCATCCATAAATGGTCTTTTTGCCCAATCTGGGCGTCAATCGGCGCGTTTGATTGTGCGACGTAGCCAGCTACGTCTCCGCACAAACGCTTGATTTCCTTGACCTTGGACAAAAATCCACATTTCTGGATTGGAAACACCATCAAGTGCCCAAACTGATTTTAGCCGATTCATGGACGGGCACTAATCCCAGGTTCCCTTTTCTGAAAAGTATAAATATCCTGTAAATTCTTATTGTTACAATCCTTCTTGATGTGGACCTACTGTCTACACATGTATCGTCTTGA
>CALZJV010000816.1 GCA_945787595.1 uncultured Desulfobacterales bacterium
ATTCGCCTGATCAACAAAGGCATCGAGTTGAATAAACAAGGGCGTGATCCTTTGATGCTCGCGAGTTGCCGAATTAATTTATTTAGAGCATTAATATATCGGATGGATCTCGTTGGTGCATTTAGTGTAATAGAGAAACTAAATGAGAGCACGCGTGAATTTAGACTGCCCCCCTGGATTACGAATGTGATTGCCGCTAATAATGTATATTCCTGGCTGGCAGACGGCAACCTGAATGCGGCCACCCAATGGGCGCAAGAAAAGGGATTGAGTGTCGATAATAAACTTACAAACTTGTCTGAGCCTGAGCATATTGCCTTGGTTTTTATTCTCATCGCCCAAGGGCAGTTGGATGACGCCGATCGATTATTACAGCGTATAATTGAGAATGCAAAGGCCGGTGATCGCGTTTATGTGGTGATCGAAATGCGACTGATGAGAGCATTGATCTATAAGGCACAGAAGAATCCATCAGCCGCGCTGGGTGAGTTGCAATCAGCTTTATCATTGGCCGAGCCTGGGGGTCTTATAATGATCTTTGCTAGCAAAGGAAAGCCCGTGGCGGATTTGCTGGAAGAAATTGTCGCGGTCAAAAAACGGGATCATGACGCCACCAAAGCCGGATATTCTTTATCCTATGTCAAAAAAATATTGTCCGTCCTCAAAGTCGGTCCGCCGCCCAAAATCGAAAGTCTGGTAGATCCGATAAGCGATCGCGAATTGGAAGTTTTACATCTTATCGCAGCCGGATTATCTAACCGGGAAATCGCTGATAAACTTTTTATTTCCTTAAATACGGTAAAAACCCACACCAAGAACATCAATAGCAAATTAAACGTCAACAGCCGCACCCAGGCAATTGTTCGAGCCAAAGAGATAGGACTCTTATAACTCCCGGAAAACAAGAATCCGGGCCGGAGGCCGCAATCCAAAATTCCCCATACGTTGGCCACCTCCCCCGTAATTTAATAAATCTTTAATTCCAATTTAAAAATCACCCCATAAAATCACACCATGGTGTGATGACAGACCCCGTTTGATGCGGCATATATTAACCCAGACAGGGTGAAAATGGTCGGAGCAATTCACACGCTTTTGGCAAATCTATATACAATATGCTGCAGGGAATATTGAAATCATTACAATTTCTATCAATAAATTATTTAACAAAATAGAAATTCAAAGTGAACTAAAATGAAAATAAACAAAATAGAAAAATCCAAAAAACCGGCGATGGTTATGTTCACTAGCATTGTCGTTTCCATCGTTGTTCTGTTTGCCAGTATACTAGGAATGACAACGCTTGCTGGTCTAAAAACCCCTCCAACCGAGGCCAAAAACGGCGAACGGCACTTGCAGGTTGAAGTGCTGGAGGTCGAACAGGAGGACTTTCCAATAATTATAACCGGCTATGGCGAAGTAAAAGCGTTGAATGTGGTGCCAATCGCACCTGAAGTCGCGGGGAAAATTATTAAGATACACCCCAGATTAGAAGCCGGTGAGATTATTCCCAAAGGAGACCTCCTTTTTAAAATCGACCCAAAAGATTATATGACCGTCCGTAAAACCGGCAGGAAACGGTTAACCATCCTTGAACGACGTCATGAACTGGCAAAAAAAGAGTATGGGCGGGTCCGGAAATTGTTTGAAAAAAACAGTGTTGGAACCCTGACAGGTGTTGAAACAGCGGAGAAAGTAATGCTTTCTGTAGCCGACCAGATAAATCAGATTTTACAGGTCCTGGAAACGGCAGAAACTAATCTTAAAAGATGTGAAGCTCGGGCGCCCTTTAATGCACGTATCAAATCGGTATCGCTGGAAAAGGGTCAGTATGTCACTCCAGGACAAAATGTCGTAACTCTGGCAGATGATTCGGTCCTGGAAATCCAGGTGCCCATAGACAGCCGTGATGCCCGTAAATGGCTGCGTTTTGACGGCGAAAAGATAAATGCAAAAATCGCATGGTTTTCCGGACTTGAACAAATACCATGCAAAATCAGCCGGACAGAAAATAACAATGGGCAAACTTGGGACGGTCGATTGCACCGGGTGGTAAAGTTCGACCAGCAGACCCGGACCCTTACGGTTGCTGTGCGGATTGATGCCGCAACCGCAGTGATAAAAAATTCTCTATCATTACCGCTGGTGGAAGGCATGTTCTGTTCAGTGAAGATACCGGGTAAAATCCTAGATAACGTTATCCAACTCCCCCGCCAGGCGGTGAGTTTTGAAAATACAGTATATCTTGCCGTTTCCAATCGTCTTAAAACAGTTCCGGTAAAAGTAACACGGATAGAAGGTGAGCACACATATGTGGCCGACGGTTTAAATGTCGGGGATATGGTTGTCATTACCCGAGTCATTGATCCGCTGGAAAATGCACTGTTGGAAATAACAAACAAAAGCCAAAAGGAAAAACAATCATGA
>CALZJV010000817.1 GCA_945787595.1 uncultured Desulfobacterales bacterium
CATGTTGGCACCTTCTTTTTAGCCATTCGATCATGCTTCATCATTAAACGCCTATTAATAAAAGGCAAACTGCGCTAACTGCGGGGTTTGTTGGTTAGCCTTTCAATTGACAAAAAGGTCATACATGACAAAACAGCAATTGATAAAAACCTTAAATCAGATCAGCGCAGGTGAAATGATTCCAGGAACCATTGCTGGAAAGTCATATAAATTCAAAGGAATCCAGAAATATTCCGGGCGAGGTAGGTATTCCAATTTAAAAGGGAAAGATGTTATCATTCTCCAATCATTCGAACGAGAACGATCAATTATTTTGTTTTTGGCTCCCCTACTAGTGCTCGTAAATAGTGCTGCCAAAGACCTTACTTATGGAAATTTACCTATTGCGTATATAGAAAAATTTCGATATGGAGATTTTAGCGGAATACCGAATTTATATGAATATGAGAGCCATTATAAATCAATGGCTCGCTACATACAGAGGCTAACAAAGCCACTGGAGCAGACGGCGTGAAGATAACGGTTTTACCTAAAGGCCGTGCAAACTTGGAAATTATTTAGGCCGCTGCTCACCGGCGGCCGTTGGACAATTAAGGAGAAATATGGATCGTAGATCATTCATTAAGCTATTTAGTGGTGGTGTGGTGTTTGTTGCATTACCTTCAGTGAGTGGGTGCAGTAGTGAGTTCCCCTCAGAAGCAATCGCTGCATGGAGACATCCATCAAAAGATTTAGACATTCGTAAGTGGATTTTAAGTTATGCGATTCTCGCACCACATTCACATAATTTACAATCATGGCTGGTGGATCTTGGCAAACCAAATGAGATAACCCTCTATTGTGATTTAACTCGGCTCTTGCCAGAAACTGATCCGTTTTCTCGTCAAATTGTGATGAGTCAAGGAACATTTATTGAGTTACTCGATATGGCGGCAAAAGAGCGTGGTCTGCGAACAGAAATTGATTTGTTTCCGAAAGGTGAGTTTGATGCCGAAAAAGTCGATGACAGGCCAACGGCTCGTATCCGCTTAATCGAAGATAGGGGCGTAAAAAAGGATTCACTTTTTTTGCAAATCTTAAAGCGCCATACAAATCGTGAAGTCTATGAGATGAAAGATCCAGCGTCTGACGCCCTTTCCAGCATTAAAGAGAGTGTCGAAACCTATCCAGTAAATGTTGGTTTTGTTCTTTCCAACCAGCCCGAATTAATTGCAAAACATCGCACTATTGCAGCAGAAGGTTGGCGTATCGAGTTGACCACGCCGCGTACAATTATGGAAACCTATAAGGTACTGCGTATCGGGCCTAACGAAATCGCGAAATTCAGAGACGGAATTTCCATCAATGACCCGTTTCTACGGTTTATTACGGCGGTAGGTTTATTTGACAGAACCAAAGCACCAGCGCCAGATGATTCCGCGACGACTGGACAAATCAAAGATTTTAATGAAAAGATCGAAAAAACCCCCGCATTTTTCTGGATGATAACCGAGGGAAATGATCGCACTACGCAAATTAAAGCGGGTCGCGCTTATGTGCGCGCGCAACTTGCAGCCACTTCAAAAGGATTATCGATGCATCCGATTTCACAAGCTTTGCAGGAATTTCCTGAAATGAAGAATCCATACGCAGAAATTCATCAGTTATTGGATGCATCCCAGCCAAATTACACTGTACAAATGTGGACACGCCTTGGATACGCTCCAAATATTAGTCCATCGCCACGCAGAGGTATAGCAGGGCATATATTAAACGCATAGCTGTATTTTGAATATAGCCCAACAAACCAGTGGAGAAGACGGCGTGAAGATCGCGGTTTTAAGTAAGGGCCGTGCGAGTTTGACATGCATTTAGGCCGCTGCTCACCGGCGGCGTTATCCGCCCACATGAAATTGGAGAACAATTATGCCTCATGTCATTGTGAAACTTTATCCAGGAAGATCTGAGGAACAGAAGATAAAATTGACAGATGAAATAGTTAAAGACGTTGTTGCGATTGCTAAATGTGACGAAAAGTCTGTGTCGGTGGCTTTCGAGGAAATTGAAAAGGAAGATTGGGCAGAGAAGGTTTACAAACCAGATATTTTAAACAAGAAAGGCAGCCTTTATAAAGAACCAGGATATAACCCCTTTAAATGAAAGCTGTCCGCCAGGAATTATCTTCTTATATAAGTTGGCGGCACATTGCATAACATGGCAGTGCATTGGACAGCCAGGGCCAAGCCGTTTTGTAATTATTTTCCCAAAAAACAACCTTTTTACCCTTAGCATGTTTCTGTGGGAGCCCTGGCTGCCACTGACCGCCAGCGTTAGATGCTTGTTAGATTTACTCAACAAACACCAAATTCTTAGTTTGGCTCAGTAGAAAGCAATTTCTCGTTATGATGGTCGCCATCATCAGTACTTTTCAAGTTCGGACAT
>CALZJV010000818.1 GCA_945787595.1 uncultured Desulfobacterales bacterium
CCGATCTGCAATCAGAGCAAAACCTCCAGGTCGATCACATCTCGGAAGCCATTCAATACCGCAACCTGGACCGGAAGGATCAGTTTAAATACTAGGAAGATTAGGAGAGATTCATGTGCGTTCTGATTGAACACTGTAAAGAAAATGCCTTAACTCTCAAGGAAGTTCTCGAAAAGTATAGGTAGAATGACTGATGAGACTGCGATTATTAGAAATTGTCTATCGCTCATAATGTTATCCCAAATAACATGGGTTTGATCAGTGTCACTATTTGACAGTCTTTTTTAGGTTCATCCTTGGTATCCTAAAAATAGCCAATTCTCCGATCCGGTAGCCATTTTACCAACCTTGGTTTTCATACGCCCTTATGGAATAATGATTTCCCATCTTGCACCTCTCCCTCTTCCGGTAAGACGAATCTTACCCTGATTTTTCAATTCCGCGAGAACCTTCTTGATGAGCTGTGGGCTTGCCGCCGGCAATTGGGTCGCAAGGTCTCCCAGCGAAAATTGTTCCAACTGGGCGAGTACGGTCTGCCGCACCAGGTCGCTTTTGGCAGGACGGGCCTTCGTCGATTCCACCTGACATTCGAACTCTCTGTAGGCGCGGCGCAACACGCTCAAAAAGTAGTTCCACCAGGGGACTATCTCGTTTTTACCTTCGTGCCATCCCAGCGAGCAATCGGCAAGGATTGCGTAATAATCTTCCTTACTTTCTTCGATAAGACGTTCCAGGCTGACATATCGCGCGACGTGGAAGCCATGGGTCTGGAGCAGAAGCGTCGTGGCCAACCGCGAAATGCGTCCATTTCCGTCACGGAACGGATGGATGCACAAAAGATCGAACACGAAGATGGCGACAATTAAGAGCGGTGGGACTCGCTCGTCGTTGCAGGCTTCGCGGTAGTTCCGGCAAAGCGCTTCCATTGTTTTCGGAGTGTCCTTCACGGATGTTGGAACGAATCTGACTTTTCGCTCACCATTGGGCAGAATTTCAATGATTTCGTTGTTCCGCTTTTTCCATTTCCCCGCATCGCCGGAAAGACCTCCCTGGGCAAAGGAATGAAGTCGTTGGAAGACCTCCGGTATGATGGACACCCGGCGCTTGCGTGAAAAAATCCAGTCCAGGGCCTGCCGATACCCCGCTAGCTCCTCCTCAGAACGGTTGCGGGGTTTGGCTTTTCCCATAACCACAGGACGGAGACGGTCGGCCGGTATCGTGACACCTTCGATCCGATTCGATGATTCAACGCTCTGAATGATGGCCTGTTCGCGCAGTACTTTCAGAACCTCGGGCTTCTGCCTTATCCAGAGGTCCTGCTTTCCCCGAGCCTCCATGCATGAGCCGAGAAGCCAACTTGTGGCCACCGGGATCGACATCTCGGCCAGTTTCTTCGGGTCTAACGACAGCAAGATCAGCCACCTCCTTTAATTGGTAGCCCAATAATAGCTTATTTCGCCTCCAGTAGCCAATTCTTTTTTTAATAACATGGAATTGGAGCCATCATTTTTAAATGCGGCTTAGAATTTGACGAACATAATAATGCTTCGGAGGAATTCAGGAGAGTATCGAAGTCTAACGATTTTATTCCGCCAGCCTTTTTAACGAATAGATCCCATCCAAACCGGCAACCGCCTTGGGAATCTTTTTTCTTTTCGACATAAAGATATCCTTAAACCGATGGTAATTGGCGGAAACAAATTCTTTCGTGCCGATGATACCCGAATCTGTAAAATAGCGTGTCCTGTATCGAAAGCGGTCGACTTTGCGGATTTTAAACGCTTTTTTTCGCTCTTTTTCTACAACCCCCTCTACAATGACCTTGCGCTGACCAATCTCAGAGCGGTCCACCGCACCGGCTTCGTAAACATACCGTCGATAACCTCGCAGCCTTTCTTTGGCATCCTGTACCCCGAATTCTTGTAGACCAAAATCCAGGGATAAAAAATTGTCTTTATTGCCGGTCTGCATATGGTAGCCCAGCGAATTCCAGCGGTACTCTTCCGGACGGTCCACCAGGCCGGCACGTAATGGGTTTAAATCGATATATGCCAAGCAATTGATCAGAGTTTTTCCCTTTTCAACGATGACACTTTTAAACCGGTCGCCCCAGAAATAGCCGCGTCGGTTATGCCGCCGGTTGTAATACCTGGCAAAGCCGACCTTAATTTCACGGACAAATTCAGAAAGGTTCGATAATTTTTCACGCAAAGATGGAACCTGCCCATATGCAAAAGCACGATCATCACCGTAATAATCATCATAACGCTTTTTGATATCTTCATCAGTAAATTTGCATTCTGGAAACATTTTCACCAGAAGGTGGAAGTGGTTCCCCATTAGGCAAAACCCTAAGATTTCAACTAAATACAGAGTAGCATACCGCCTGATCAGGTCTAGCATGAAATCCTTTTCAATAT
>CALZJV010000819.1 GCA_945787595.1 uncultured Desulfobacterales bacterium
ATGCGCACGAAGGTCTCGGCGCCGGCCCCAGTACTGACCAGCAGAAGCGTGCTAACCAGCAGAAGCGGAACGAGCGCAACCAGGATGCTTGCTAACCGTCTCATAGGCCTCCTCCCTTTGATTGTCCGTATCTCCCTTGACCCGATGGGCCGCGGGGACTCTAGCATAGGCGACGCGCCGCCGCCACGGAGGCGGGAGGGTGGTCGTGACTCCGATTGAAATCCCGACGGAACAAACCCCGAAACGTCTGCATTCTGCCCAGCGGCAGACCCCGGCGCACGGCTATCGGCAGGGGTGCTTGCAACGCGGAGCGGCCATTTGTGGCGTGGGCCGAACCGCCATCGAAAGCGCATAGATGAGGGCAAATTGAATGCGCATATTGCCCGGTGCTCTTTGTTCCTAGTGTACTGCCCGCGCTGAAGTCGACCTTGTCAGCCCCTAGCGCCCCAGCCTAGGCTGGCTAGCTGCCGACGCACTAAATGGATCGCAAGTTTTCTTGCAGAGCCTTGCGTAAAGCCTTGATCACTTGGTCCGATTAGCAAGGCCAAACAACCGGATACTCGATGACCAAGCATCCCAAACCCCTGTCCACAGTGTTCCGGAAAGAGCCAATAATGGGAGCTATTGTGGCGACGGGTGTTTCGCCTGTCGGGTTGGGAATTGCGTTTTTCCTTTCTGTGTCCCTGCCGTTGGCCCTTTGGGCGAGCTTGTCAGAGCCTCCGAAGGCCGAACCCGGCTATCTATCGTTTTTCGACAACATCAGCTGGTCGATATCGATAGTTTTTCTCTTTCCCTTCGTAGTATCGCTCACTCAAAAATACTATCTGGAAATACCGAAACTCTTTGCATTTCTGACGGAACAAATTAACCAGGGCCGTGAAAGACAAGCTGGGCTGGACGAGTTCTATACTTGGCTGGATCGGCGTTTCAACAGCTGGTGGATCACAGGTGCCGCGGCGGGCCTTTCGCTCACCTCCAACTCTTTTTACTTTGATCAGATTCTTGATCACCAGGTGTTCACGAGCTGGATCACGAATGGGGAGATCTTTGGTTCTGCATCGACACAAGGGCGGGGACTTACGACCGTCGGTCTTTGCGCGGCCCTGGTCCAGACCGTCCTCGTATATTGGGTTCTCAATCTGCTTTGGCGGGGCTCGGTCCTAGCGTGGGGTCTTCACGAGTTCTTCAACAAGAGGAATTTCCCAGTCAGGATTCAATCTTTGCACCCAGACCGTTGCTGCGGTCTCCGCAAGATCGGAGACGTCGCAATGCTGCTGAACCTGACCATCTTCATTTTGGGAATCTACATCTCCCTAAAGGTGGTCGATAAGATCGTCATTCAGGACAGTCCCCTGGGCGCGGACGTAGGAAATCCAATCTTCCTAGGGGGCTATTTGATCATCGCGCCGCTACTTTTCTTTTCGCCACTCGGAGCCGCCCATCGACAAATGAGTGACGCCAGGGAGAGGTTCCTGAAGCCTGCAAGCCAAAAGTGCGAGCGACTATTCAACGAGCTTGCGAATGCGAGCTTGGACGACAAAGGCCTCACGGCGGTCCAAACCTTCTCTGCACTCGACGCGGCAATAAGCCGCCTTCACAAAGAGATACCGGTCTGGCCTTTCGATTTTCGATCTCTACAGGCCTTTGTGGGCACAATCGTGATCCCGATTTTGCCTATTGTGCTTCCCTTCGCAATAAATCTCTTTCTTGGGGAATAACCGCCAAGAGCCGCTCGGTGCATTGTAGGTGGCTGCGTGCAGAAGCAAGGTCAAGTCGCGCCATCAACCCCATCAAAACAGAGCTTAGGATACCGAGGAAGAACGCAGGTCATATAGCGGCCCTCCGCAAGCGAACCGCTTGGCCTTCTTGCTCCAGGTTCGTAACGCGGCAGTGCAACAACTCGGGAACTCTTACTCAAGCGGAGAAGTCTTCGTTCAGGATAGTTCAAGACGTGCCAGAGGCGCTACTCGGTGACGGCCGATTACAAGTATCGATCTCTGGCTTCTTGAGGCCTGATACTGTGAAATGTTCTCGGACACCCGCCGCTGAAGGCTGGGGCTGCTGGCACGGGCGGTGGGTGTTGGAGAAGCCTGAAAAATCTCGGATGCAATCGCCGCACCGGAACGATGACCGTTTTCAGACACTAAGCCGATATGAGCGTCCGCTTCGTGCTTCCGGCACGTCCGAATTCAACCTGACCCACGACCCGCCGATCCCTCCACCGGCCCGCCGCCCGGCCCCGCCCGGCCGGCAACCTCGGGTTAACCCTCGAACCCTAGACTGGCCGCCGGATCGGGCCCCGGCCCGCCGCCGGAAACCCGCCGCCTGGGAGCAACGCGTTTGAGCGAGGACGGCCGAATAGCGGACGACACGGCGCCGGACGTCACGGCCCCGGCCGCCTTCGGGGAGGACGGCCTGCG
>CALZJV010000820.1 GCA_945787595.1 uncultured Desulfobacterales bacterium
AAACCTTTGTTACAGAAAATTTAGATAATTTTGTTTTCAAATCCTTTCATGGTTTTGGTGGGAGAGATGTAATTTATGGAGAGGACTGGGAGCCCGCAGACGGTGACACACGAGATTTACGAAAAAATGGGCGGTATATTGTCCAAGAAAAAGTCCTGCATGGGAGAACACATATGCCCGAATGTGACGACGATGGTTGTGCTTCATTCTCAAATTATTATTTTATAATCGGGGCATATGTCATAAATGGAAAGTGCAAATCACTTGAGGCAAAAATCAGTAATAAGTTGCCCATAAATGTAAGTATGGACGCTGCGAGGACAGCGATATTCCCGGTGAATGAGTAGTCGAAACTTCATGCAAAATGTTCTAGTGAAGAATGATAGAACAATTGTTTCTTGGTTAAGTGCTAGCAACATTCACCGAACCTGCCGGTGCGGTTGACCAAAGCCACAGCGGGCCTATTGAGAAATAATTCTGTTATTCAAGTCAGTTGTTTATGCCATTTTCGTCGAGTGGCCCTGTCAACTGACCTTAACGTTCGCCTAAAGAACATGAACAGGATCTTGTCATATCTTGACTCCAACGGAATATGTCAATGTATATGAGACACCCTTTGTCAGAAATTAAAGTAGCAACCTTTGGCTATCATTCGGTTGATTAATCCAGGCTGCTTCGGGCAGCGGAAATGGTTTTGGCATCTTACCTTTAAACCGTTTTGAATGTTCTTTGAACGCTGATTCAAGCACCTTGGCCCGATGATTCAAGATATGTTGAGCTTGGCCGTAATGGACTTGCTCCGGTGTCAACAGACCGATGCCGGAATGTTTATGAACCGTGTTGTACCAGCTAAAGAAATTACGACAAAATTCTCTGGCATCCTGGATTGATCCGAACCGTTCAGGGAACCCCGGACAGTACTTCAAAGTCTTAAATTGTGATTCCGAGTATGGATTGTCATTGCTCACATAAGGTCTGTTGTGCGTTTTGGTTACGCCCAGATCGGCAAGGAGATTGGCCACAACCTTTGATTTCATACTGCTTCCACGATCGGCGTGAATAGTCAGTTGCCCGTCTGGTATGAGTTGTTTTTCGTATGTTTCCTGGATAAGGCGTTTTGCCAGCGTGGCCGATTCCCGGTGAGCAACCATCCAGCCGACAACATAACGACTGTAAATGTCTAAGATTACATAAAGATGGAAGTACGTCCATTTGGCTGGACCTTTCAGTTTGGTGATGTCCCATGACCAAACCTGGTTGGGCTCGGTGGCAAGCAATTCCGGTTTTGGATAGTGTGGTCGGCAAACCTGCTTTCTTCGTTCTTTGACTTCATTGTTTTTGGATAATATCCGGTAAATGGTTCGCACTGAACCGAGGTATCGCCCTTCATCCAGGAGAGTTGCATAAATATGGTATGGCGTTGAATCCCAGAAACGTTTTTCGTGGGATACATCAAGGACAGCTTGCCTTTCTTCTGCAGAGAGCGCCAGTGGCGGAACAGGCCGTTGGCTGTTGTTAGCAATCACCTTCTTGCCGTAACGCCGATAGAACGTAGCTCGAGGAACGGTCAAGGCGTTGCAAGCTGCCTTTTTGCCTACGCTTTCACCCAGGGAAACAACAGCATTCATCAGCTCGCTTCTCCGTTGTTGTTTTGAGATATCCCCAGGATCTCCGAGATTTTTTTTTGAACCTCTATGATGGTCTCAGCCTTTTTTAATTTATCAGAGAGTTTTTTATTCTCACGTTCAAGCCGGGCATTTTCCTTGGCAAGAGGATTAACTTCCTTGGTCTTCCGTCCTCGTTTTTTAGGAGAGAGGCCGTGCAGCACGCCTTCATCGCGCTGCCGGAGCCATGTGTTGATATTGGAATAATAAAGACCTTCGCGGCGAAGAAGTGCTCCGATTTCTCCTGACTTCGTACATGAATCATATGCTTTCAAAATGCGAAGCTTATAGGCCGTCATAAATCGCCTTCGTGGTTTTTTCTCGGGCACTTCGGGGTCCGGCGGTTTCGATATGCTCACTACCTTTGATGGTGAAGTATCAACCATGGGTTTTGATTCAGTTTGAATTTTTGTTTCGTTTTTCATGTTGTGAAATCTCCTACCGCCCTACACTAATATATTGAGGGGTAGGTGTCTCACTTACATTGACACAGAGGGAACCACGTTTACCCTGATACCTCGAGGTAATAGAGGTGCAGTGTTTTGGACAAAATGTATCAATAGCTGCATTCAATGGTCCTGTGGCTATACTGTAGGGATTTGGATATTGGCATAAGAAACCGCTTGTGAACACAAAAGAGCCATTGTCTCGGGTAAAATTTTCTCCTAAATCTAGAAACCTTATTTGGCCAAGGAATTTTCGCTCAAATCCATACCTGTAATCTTCATCATCTAAGTCTGAATTGGCTTGAAAATA
>CALZJV010000821.1 GCA_945787595.1 uncultured Desulfobacterales bacterium
GGAAGCCGACGCATGACTCGGGGCCACGGCTGGTCGCTAACCATTACCATGCGGGGGACTTTCACCCCCTACTCTTTGCCGGCTTTTACCGGCGCTTTCTATCCCGTCTTGGATAATCCCTTTATAGGTTTTGGTTTTTTCTCATTTTTTGAATTAAAGTGATGTTTAAAGCGCATATATGTCTTTGAAACAAATTCTTTAGAGCCAATGACTCCGGAATCTGTAAAATAGCGCGTGCGGTACCTGAAGCGATCATTTCGGCTGAGTTCAAACTCCCGCTTGCGCTCCTTCCGTCATCCCGAATGATTTACGATCACAATGCCTAAAGCCACCAGGATCATGCTGCCGATCAAACCCAAGGATATGCCCTCACCCAATAGGATGTTGCTGAAGATAACACCGATAATCGGTGTGACGAAATGAAACACCCCCAGGTGGCTGGCGACATAGCGTTGGTAGAGTTTTATCGATACGATAAAGCCGATACCGGCGATGATCACCCCCTGATAGAATATACCGGCTGCAATCTTTGTATTCCATTGGTAAACGAAATTGCCCTCGAAAATTAGACTGAAGAGAAAAAACATCGGGATACTCAGTGCCGCCTGCCAGAGCAGCAATCTGCCGGGATGGATGCCCTGGGTCAGTCGTTTGATATAGACCAGTCGCAGTCCCAGAAGAAGTGCACTGCCCAGCATCAGGAAATCTCCAAGCAGATACTGAAAATCCTTTAGCACGAAACTCTCTGTGAAAATAAACACCACGCCCAGAAACGAGAGTGTCATCCCCAGAATTTTGAGCGGCTTCATTCGATCGCCGGAGAGCAGGATGTGCGCAAATATGCCGATGAAAAAAGGATGGGTAGAGATCAGAATGGTGGATCGCCCGGCCAGTGTATGATGAACCCCGACATTGAGAAGACTGATCTGGGCCGTGAAAAGAAATGCCAGCAGAACAAGGCTGCCTTTTTCGCCGGATTCCATCTTCAAGGAAACCCGGTCCATATAGACCCAGACCAGCACAATTAGAGAGCCTACAATGAAACGGATACCCGCCAACGCAAAGGGAGGGATTCCGTTTAAAGAAAACTTGATTGCGATGTTGTTACCCCCCCAGAGCACAGCCATCAATGTCGCCAGGCAGGCGACCTGGAGCGTCAGACGTTCATTGCGTATATCCACAGGCCAAGATCATCCAGTCGAAAATTCTGTGTCAGCGAAAAAATGTTACGGATCATATAGACTGCTGTAGAGGTTGTCAAGGTACATGAAAATGGGTTTTCGTCCAGGCAGGATTCACTGTAAATCGCTGAAGTGCCTGTCGTCACTGCGAGCGGTTTGTGGGGATATGCCTCGCAGAGCGAAGCCCGAAGCTAAGGGCTCACTCAAAAATAACTTCACATTTTATACGCCGATGCATCCCGCCTGGCGGCGTTGCGAAAGCTCGGAATATCTAAATATTCCTGCGTTTTCGCGCCTTGCCAGACAGGCGCCTCAACGCCTAAAATTGTGAACTTATTTATTCGTGAACCCTAAGCAATCTAAGGTTATTACGTAATCACCGAGAAAAGATAAGAAGTTGCTTTTCCAAGGCGGATAAATCGAAAATGGATTCGGTACTAAAATTAGGATCTAAACTATACGGTTACCTCAAGTGCGATATTATCCAGTTTTGGCATTTATTCTCCTTTATATGGTAAGGTTTTTTTCGGTTTCGATATCAAAAATATGTTCGTAAATCCAACCTTGCTTTTAGTATTTGATTTCCCAGTTTTAGATTCAATACTCTATCATATCCCAATGGCTCTATTATATCGATCCTAACATTTTTCAGTGTTGTAAGCATTTCGCCCCCACTGCTATGTTGCTCATCCTGAAAAAAATCCGGCCGGATACCAAATTTAACTCTTTGCCCATTCAACGGTATCGAATCCGTTACAACGTTATTATACAGGGGCAGCTTTTGATCTTCGAGATCAATAAATCCAGGGTACAATGTCGCATCCAGGATATTCATGGACGGCGATCCGATGAAGGTGGCCACAAAGATATTTTTCGGCTTAAGATAAAGCTCCATGGGCGAGGCCTCTTGTTCGATAAACCCATCTTTCATTACCACGACCCGATCGCCGAGCGTCATGGCTTCTACCTGATCATGCGTCACGTAGATACTTGTGGTCTGATATTCTCTGTGGATTCGACGGATTTCATAGCGCATTTGACTCCGTAATTTCGCATCGAGGTTGCTGAGCGGCTCATCATAAAGGAAAACATTTGCATCTCTAACAATTGCCCTGCCCATGGCCACCCGCTGCCGCTGTCCGCCGGATAGCTGAGCAGGTTTTCGGTCGAGTAAGTCCTGCAGCTGAAGCATTTTTGAGGCCTTATCCAGTCTGGATTTGATGAGTTCTTTGGTCGCCTTTGCTCGCTTAAGACCGAAGATGATATTTTCCTGAACGTTTTTATGGGGATAGAGCGCATAGTTCTGAAACACCATGGCGATGTTTCGATGCTGGGGCTCCAGTAAATTAACAATTTTATCATTAATATAGATATCGCCCTCAGAGATATCCTCGAGACCGGCAATTAGCCGGAGGGTTGTACTTTTTCCGCAACCAGATGGTCCCACCAGTACGACAAATTCGCTTTCTTTTATATCGAGGTTGATATCATGAAGCACTTTGGTTTTGCCGTACCATTTGTTGACATTAATAAACTTAACGCTTGCCATAACTATTCCTTTACGCCTCCTGTAGCCAGGCCTCCGCTTAGATTTCGCATGGCAAAAAGAAAACAGATGACAACCGGGATAAGGGTCAGCATGGACGCAGCCATGATACGATCCCATATCGCATTTTTCGATACAAATAGCGACTGAAGTGCCAGGGGCAGGGTATGAAAATTATGATACTGCTTAAGAAACACTGAGGCGAACAGAAACTCATTCCACGCAATAATAAAACAATACACAAAGACAGTGACCAGCATGGGAACCGAAAGCGGGATGATAATAATAAAAATTGACTGAATCCTCGAACATCCGTCGGTCGTTGCCGCCTCTTCTATGGAATAGGGTATGGTCCGAAAGTAGTTGCCGAGCATGTACAGTGAAACCGGCAGTGTTTGTATGATGTATATCAACAGTAAGCTGCAAAGAGATCCCCAAACCGTTTTAGCCAATCCCAATCTCACGCTCATTTGATATAACGGAACCATCAGCAATACCCCCCCGACCATATATACAAACAGTATACTGCGCTGAATAATCGTCCGGCCTCCAAAACGCAATCGACTGAGCGCATAAGCGCCAAAAACCGCTAATGTGAGAGAAATACTTGCCGCAGATGCAGACAGCAGAAAAGTATTTAAGAAGAATCGCGGAAAGGGGAATACATCGCTGGTGGATCTGTATTTTGAAAGAATCTTTTCTCTCTGCTGTTTTGTGATCAGAGGATTGTCGAGCAGTTTTTTTACTGTTTTCGGTATCTGTGCTTCTGTTGATTCGACGAATCCTAAAAGTTCCTTGTATGCATCCAAATTCAATCTTACCGGTATTAATGAAGGATTGCCCCAGTCAAACTGATGTTTCAAAGAAGTTGAAATTATCTGGATGAAGGGAAACAAACAGAAGAACAACACCGTCAGGATTGCCAGTGTTAGTAAAATGTTTTGAAGTAAGCTGCGTTTACGATTCATTTGCTTAAACCAGTCAATATAATTTATTCAAAATCGAAAACCTGGTCCTCAGGGCCAGGTCAGAGGTGATCGGCTCTGCCATAGATCAAATCTGTTCAAGGTTTCAGGTAGAAAAGAGAGCAGTATGAATTGCACAACGGATACCGATGCAGCAAAGCCCTGGTCGATAATTCCGGTAAATGCTGCGTAATAGGTAAAAATGGGTAAGGTTTGCACATTGGGAGCCAGCAAATATACATCTTCGAATTTGTTCAGGTTCCAGATTAATCTGAGAATGATTAAGGTTCCCAAAACAAAATACAGTTCCGGCAGGGTGACGTGAATAAACCTTCCGAAAGGCCCGTACCCGTCAATTGCCGCTGCCTCATACTGATCTTTGTTGATGGATTGCAGTTTTGATACGATCAATAGATAAGAGATTGGAAAATGTTTCCAAATATCGAAGACGATCACGACCAACAAAGCCGTCTTGGGGTCCCCGATAAGGTTATGACGTTCGGCGGAAATACCCAATACTTCTACTACAACGTGGTTGTAGATCCCATTTACCGGATCGAAAATAAACTGCCATCCAAAAACTACGGATATGACCGGGGCGAAATAGGGCAGCAGGATCAGCGTTCTGACCAAATTTCTAAGTGGAAACTCAAGATTCATCAGCAAGGCAACCAAAAGGGCAACCAGGGTTGTGCCAAAAACCGTGCCGACCAAATAGATAAACGTCGTTAAGACAGACCCGTAAAACGCCGTATCCTTAAGCAGTTTTTCATAATTTGCCAGGCCGATGAATATTTTTTCACCGGTTAGTTTTACATCGAAAAAGCTCAAATATATATTGTATAAAATCGGATAGATAATCAGGAGACCGATTACACCTAGGCAGGGCGCAATCAACCGCCATCCAAGGCTTGATTCTCTTTGTTCGGGAGTAAGTTCCATGGCTACCAAAATTCCTGCCTGAATTTTGCATGAAAATTAAAATGAATAACGTATCGAAACTAGACACGGCAGTTCATCCGAAATCCAGACTAATCATTGATAACGCTTCTCATCTGACCCTCGGCCCACTTTATTGCGTCGGCTGGTTTCATTCCTTCAATGGTCACCGAATAAACCATTCTGGGGATGATTTGCTTGGCATAAATTTTTCCGGCCGCAGGAAAAGTTCTACCCTCTACGATTGTGAATGATCCAATATTGTCCAAGCCGGATATGATTTCTTCAAATTTTTTTCGGCCATACCGATTGAATACCCCTTTGGGGTCATTTAAATATTCAGATTTGCCGGCGATATCACGCAGCATCGGGTTCATACCCCCAGGGGCCATGTGTAAAAAGGTGATATAACTGGTCGGTTCGTACAGAAATTCAACGAGTTTGCGGGCAGCTTCGTTTTTATCCTTAGATTTTTGGTTTACCAATCCCAAACCTACAATGGCGCCATAGGCTCCCGGTTCACTTTTTGTGATGGTTGCGATGACCCGAGTGTTGTCCACCAATTTCGGATCAAACCTTGATTTACTCAATTGCGGGAAGTGGGCATCGGTCAGTGAGCCGGCGGCCACTTCAGCCAGTGCGAGGTCATCCATGATAAATGTGGAATAAAAAAACATCGCAAGCTTGCCCTGAATATAATAGTCGCGTGCACGCCAGGTTTGAGGTCCAGGCGGATTGTATTTTGCGAGCTCAGCATAAAACTTAAGCGCTTCGAGAGTTTGCCGGGAGTTAAAGATGAGTTCACCGGCAGAGTTAAATTCTCCAGCTCCATTGGAAAGGGCGACTTGTGTAAAACATTGCTCTGTATAAGCCTCCGGTTTCGTTCCCACAAGGATGCCATACTGATTCTGTTCGGGTTTGTAAAATGTTTTTGCCGCCTTGAGAATGTTTTCCCATGTGTCTGGAGGCTCTAAACCGGCTTTCTTGAACCAGTCTGCCCGATACCATATACCCTGTATCCAGCCGTGGTATGGCAGAGCGTAATAATTGCCGCCGCCAGAGGTTTCCATCATTTTCAATGCCCCCTGGAAAAAGCGTTCTTTACCCACTTTGTTGACGAGCATACCAGCACCTTTCACATCCAGGATACCCTCCTCGCCGAATGCAAGCATCAATTCGGAGCTACCCTCGATCAACCCCGGCAAGGTGCCCGCCGCCGATGCAGCTGCCATCTGAGACGGCATATCATTTTCATCCACCGGGACCAGCTTTACGGTAATATCCGGGTTAAGCACCTGGAATGTATCCACTAAAAGTTGTATCGTTTTCATCCGATCAGATTGGGTTTCCGTTGTCCAAAATTCAGTCGTAGTAGCGGATACTTTCGTACAAACAAATAGCCAGGCCACTAAAGTCAGTCCTATTCTTAACCGTTTCCGTACCGCCAGTGATTTTATGCGTTAATAGAATCACAAGTAATGTTCGTTGTTTTCTTGCTTCTTTAATTGCTGTCGGCCACGGCGGTTTCGATCTGCGTGCCGGTGTTTTATTCGTGCTCGTCGATCAGGGACGTCAGCTGGTGGGCATCATTGACCTTACCTGCGGTGGGTTCCGTGGCGGTTATGGTTTTTATTAAAGTAAGCAAAGCAGTATTTGAAATAGGAACCAATACCCATCCAGATAACGAAAGCAGGGTCTGTTGTCAATATCGATTTTTGGAATGGCATTATGGCATTATTTGGCATTATGCAGGACCAAAACAGGGTGCAACGGCAATAGGCCGCAGAGAGTTGGAGAATAATGAAGGATATGAGCTTAAAGAACCCCAGAGTCCTTACAACCGTGTTTTTGACCCTGAAAAGTGCAGGCTAAGGCTGAAAAACGACTACATTTGGCAGGTTTCTTAATAAAATACAAGCACATTGCTTGGTCCGACAAGAGATGTAAGAGATGTTTTATCAATGTCCTATTTCCTAATGGATCGCTACTAAGCTGGTATGCTTAATTTGCTATCATGTGATTTATCTTGCGAATGAACTTTGCGATCGACTGACCGATT
>CALZJV010000822.1 GCA_945787595.1 uncultured Desulfobacterales bacterium
TTGTATCTGATCACATTCCACTGTCCCCTAACATATGAAGTCTGACTTCTGTCATCTGTTTTCTGACCTCCGCATTCAAAGCGTCGCCATCTTGTCAATCAAATCTACTACGCGGTTGGAATACCCCCACTCATTATCATACCAGGAGACTACCCGGAGGTAGCCATCCTTCAGAGAGCTGGTCGACATGGCATCGAAAATGCTGGAATGAGGGTTGCCGATGATGTCACTGGAGACCAAAGGTTCTTGACTGTATTCGAGCACGCGCTGCATCGGTCCTTCAGCTGCCGCCCGCACCGCTCCATTGACGTCTTGGGCGGATGCATTTTTCCCCAACCGGCACACAAGGTCTACAATCGAGCCGTCCGGAACGGGAACCCGCATGGCCAGTCCATCCAATTTGCCTTTTAACCGGGGCAGGACTTTGCCTACCGCCCGGGCTGCACCTGTCGTTGTCGGAATAATGTTTTCACCGGCAGCTCGGCTGCGCCTGAAATCCTTGTGGGGAACATCGGCCAGTCGCTGATCGTTGGTATAGGCATGCACCGTGGTGATGAACCCTTCTTCGAGGCCGAAGGAATCATCTATAATTTTGGCAATCGGCGCCAGGCAATTGGTGGTGCAGGATGCATTCGAGACGATGCGGTGTTCCGCTTTGAGATCATCATCGTTGACCCCCAGCACAATGGTCGCATCGATTTCCTCTTTGGCCGGCACAGTCAGAAGAACTTTTTTGGCGCCGGCAGCCAAATGCTTTTCCAGGGGTACCCTTTCGCGAAATACCCCGGTGGATTCGATGACCACATCCACCGCTAAATCTTTCCAGGGTATGGCGGCCGGGTCGCGATGTTCGGTCATGGCCACCTTTTGATCGCCTACGTACAGGGCATCATCCGTTGCCGAGACATCTTTTTTAAAAATACCCATGACCGTATCATATTTGAGGAGATAGGCAAGCTGCTCGTTTTCAAAAAGGTCATTGATGCATACGACGTTGATATCGTCACGTTCACTTAAAATGCGAAAGACGCTACGGCCGATCCGGCCGAAGCCGTTTATTCCTACACGTGTAGCCATTATGCCGCCTCCTTTTCCATTTCGGTGAACCTGTTGATGAGATCAACCACCCGGTGGGCATACCCCCAGCCGTTGTCGTACCAGGCCAGCGTTTTTGAGACATGTTCGCCCATCACCATGGTTGCCAGGGAATCAAAAGTGGTCGAATAAGGACTGCGAATAATATCGCTGGAAACAATCGGTTCATCCTCGAAGTCGATGATTTCCCGCCATTTATCGATGGAAGCCGCGGTGCGTATCACCTCGTTGATCGCCACCGTTGTCACCGGCTTTTCGTGCCAGCAGACCAGATCCACCACAGATCCGTTGGGTACGGGAACATTCATGGATCCACCGCTGATCCGCCCTTCCATTTCCGGGATGAGCCTTGAAACCATCAAAGCGGCATCCGTTTCTTGCGGTATGATGTTTTCGGCCGCTGCACGACCTCGACGTTTATCCTCGGAAGGGACATCCGCCAGGCGCTGCTGGTTGGTGTACGCATGAACCGTACTCAAAAAGGCCCGCCGGATCCCGAAGGCGTCGTGCATAATTTTGATAATAGGCGCTGCGCAGTGGGCCGTGCAGGAACCATTGGAAACGATCCGGTGCTCCGCTGTCAATTTCTCATCATTGACACCCATCACCACCGTGATATCCGGCGGCTCCTGGGGCGGGGCGCACAAAATCACCCGCTTGGCTCCACGCACAAGATGCTGTTCGAGTTTCTGGCGTGGCCATTTGCGGGCCGTGGCCTCGATAACCACATCAACCCCGAGATCCCCCCAGGGCACATCCCCGGGTTCTTTCTCAGAAAGCATTGGGATCTGGTGCCCGGCCACGTAAAGGTGGTCTTCCTTGATGCTGACTTCATCGGGGAATTGTCCTAAAATGGTATCGAATCGAAGCAGGTACTCGAGCGCTTTGTGGTCGGCGATATCGCTGATCGCCGCCAATCGTATGGCTTTGCTCTGGTAGAGAATACGGAAAAGATTCCTTCCGATCCTGCCAAAGCCCATTAGACCGACTCCTACAGGTGACATGGGATACCTCCTTGGTAGAAATTATTTTTAATTCAGGCGGTTAACCCGAAAAATCCGGAATTGAAATAATGATTTCGATAGCTCAAAAAGACGAAACAAAGGAATCCTATCAATGCTGGACGGTAAGCGCTGATCGCTAATCGTAATAGGAGCTATCTAATGAGTAAAGGGCTTGGAACACAGCGCATAGAGTAAAAAGCATAATGGCTTGTGCTTTGATTTTATGATCGGAACCCCTATGCCCTATGCGCCGCCCTATGCTTTATCTCCCCTCGTGTGAAACTACATTCAAACGGCGGTGCCCGAATCAGAGCAACA
>CALZJV010000823.1 GCA_945787595.1 uncultured Desulfobacterales bacterium
CCTTTCTGGTTGGCGCGCTGTGCCAAGGCAGACAATTCAGCCTTGTTGTTCGGATTGCCGGAATCCATAACAAAGCCCCCCCTGAGGACTAGGGAAGATTTAGGTACTCTCAATTTGTTGACCGCTTCGGTGAGAAGCACGTCGCGAAGTTTTTCGGCGGCTTCTTTGACTGCATTGCCAGAAATGTATGTCTGACGGCTGGCAGAGGTGGCACCGGCATTGGTCGTACAGCGGGTATCGGCCACAAATGGCCTGATGTCTTGCGGTTGAATCCCCAGAGTCTCGGCTGCGATTTGCACCAGAACGGTGGTTGAGCCCTGCCCGATATCGGCACAGCCGGTGTAAAGCGTGACGTTTCCCCCCAGGTCCATCTTGATTTTTGCAGTAGAGGGATTCTGCACCCCGGTATTGCCGATGCCGTACCACATGCTTCCCAGACCGATGCCTCTTTTTTTATAGGGCTCGCTTTTTTCGGCACACCAGGTCGTCCGAGCCCATTCGTAGTGAGGTTTCAGGGCCTCAAGACAATCAGAAATTCCTATGCTGGCCGTGAGCTTCTGGCCGGTGGCTGTTTCAGAACCGGTTCTGAAAACATTTTTCAGCCTGAATTTGAGCGGATCCAAGCCAAGTTTATCTGCCAGCAAATCCATCTGGGATTCGTGGGCAATCGCCATTTGGGGCGTACCAAATCCCCGCATCGCACCGCAAAAGGGATTGTTGGTATAAACACATTTGCTTTCGATCGCGACATTTTCAATTTCATAAGGACCGGTGGCATGCACGGCGGCACGGGAAGCAACCGCAATACCATAGGATCCGTATGCACCGGTGTCTCCGGTTATCTTAGCCACCATCGCCAAAAGCTTTCCGTTGTGATCGGCTCCGGTTTTTAAAGTCATCTCAAGCGGATGCCGTTTGGCCGTGGCCACAAAGGATTCCTCTCTGGAATAAACCATCCGGACCGGTCTTTGCAGATGCAACATTGCCAGGCCGATGAATCCCTGCATATTCAAATCCAGTTTGGAGCCGAATCCGCCACCCGTGGCGGCTTGAACAATGCGAACCTGATCGTCCTCAAGTCCTAAAAGCCCGCAGACCTCTTTGTGGTCGTAGTGGGGATTTTGGGTTGAGGCGTAAATGACCAAAGTGCCGTCCTCATCCACATATCCGGCACCGGCATCCGGTTCCAGATAACTGTGCTCAATCCGAGCGGTTCGATAGGTTTTTTCAATGACCACTTTACAGCGCTTGAACGCTTTTTCAGTATCTCCTTTAACGACCCTGCGCCTGACCAGCAAATTTCCCTTGTCATGGATCCTGGGCGCATCGGGCTTGAGCGCCTCCTCGGGTGTAAACACTGCCGGAAGGTCCTTATAGGTCACTTCTATGAAATCCAACGCGCTTTGAGCCACGCTTTCGCTTTCGGCCGCCACCAGGGCAATCGGTTCACCGACTGCCCGCACTTTATCGGTTGCCAGCAGTGGTTGATCCTTATTGATAATGCCGATGAGATTCTTGCCGGGGATATCCTTTTCAGTAAAAACCCTGACAACTCCCTTGATCTTGAGCGCTCTTTCGTAATTTATATCAACAATTTTGGCGTGAGCTTTGGAGCTCCGCAACACTTTAAGCACCAGTGCATCTTTAAAATCAAGATCCGCACTGAAGATCGGCTCACCGCGTAATCGCTCATTCACACCGATTCTGGGAATGCTATGCCCTATGGTTGAATATTCAGCTTTCATGGAGTATCACTATATCAATTTTTTACTAGATGACCTAATCTGGAGATACCGGAAAATTGAGCTAAAATGAGCTAAAATTTAAAATGACTAAAATTAATGTGTCGTTTCACTCCGTCTTATTTAAAGAGATAGAATTCCATAACTTTAGGCATTTAGCAATTTTAGGCAATTTAGCTCATTTTTTAATTTCTCGCTTATAGCGTCAACGGATGCATCATCCTCATAAATAATCCCTGAATCGCCGGTTCCTTGTATATAGCCGAGGCCCTGCGGCCGGTAATTTGCAGCATACCTTTGGATAAAAGATGCCCCGCTTCCCACAACGAAGTTTCATCGGGAATTTTCCCGGACAAATAATTTTCGATATCCCGGAATCTGTGAGCCGTCGGTGTGCAGGAACCGAGAGCAAACCTTATGAATGATATGGATCTGTCACTTTCCTGACCGACCATGGCAGCCATGCTCATTCTGGCAATGGCCAGTTCTTTGCGGCGGCCGATTTTTTGGAAATCCGCAAACTCAGCCTTGCCGGGTTTGGATTTGAGGATGAAATGGGTTATGAGTTCATGGGGTCGCAAGGTGCAATGATAGGGCCCACCGGCCATCTCTTCGATGGGAACGACCCGTTTTCCTTGATGATTGACCACCACCGCGACCGCATCGTGAAT
>CALZJV010000824.1 GCA_945787595.1 uncultured Desulfobacterales bacterium
TTTTCCGTTGACTTTAACCGAGCACGTTCCGCACTGTCCGTGTTCGCACGACGAGTTCCAGGTTAATGTAGAATCCTGTTCATCGTTGATTTTGCGAAAAAGATCGACAAACCGCAGAATCCGCCCGGCGTCCACCCGGTATTCCTGAATCCAGGATCGATTGGCATCCGGATCGTAGCGCTGAATCTTCAGAGTAAGGTTGTAAACATGCTGTCCGGATTTATTTCGATTCATTGATATTGGTTTCCTTATCCAGTATTCCACCAGTCCACCATACTCTCTGAGGCGTAGAGTATCTAGTTTATTTTTTTTCACCGCGGAGGCGCAAAGAGCGCAGAGAGGGTTGTTTCTATTTGCTTTCCGTTGAGAGGCCCCGTCGAGACGGGATGACCGATCGATTTTAAAGATTCAAAGTTCGGCCTCCGGAAAGCAAATAACCTCAGCCCATCGGGCAATCTGTAACTAAGTGTTTTCGAGCTTGAGAGTTCGTTTTTAATTATCTTGTAACTCAAAGTCATAGTGACTTTACCACTTCCCATTGTTCATTCTGCCGAAGGTTGATTGTTTTTCATTTGCCTTTGCTTGTATCCCGCTCCTGCGGGGCCCCTCAAAGGCAAATGAAAAGAAAAACCTTATCTCTGCGTCCTCTGCGCCTCTGCGGTGATATTTTTTTTGTGCGCTCTGCTTGCCGCGCCATAGTTCCGTCTTGAGCGGGTCGACGGCTGGTGTCTTGGTAATGAAATATTGCTGTTAATACGTTAGCATAATTGCGAATAAGAGCGTTTACTCAAATCATATCCACCAAACACCTTATATCTAGTTCTACTTTGTCATATTTATCTTAGCTTCTGCCCCTTGTTATAATAGCCTGATATAGCGGAAAAAACGAATGCCTAAAATGAACTAAATTGCCTAAAATGCCTAAAATTAAGGAAACGCTACGCTCTATCTCTTTATATAAGATTGACAGAATACCACAATTTTAGCTCATTTTAGTTCATTTTAAATTTTAGCTCATTTTCTCAATAAAAATTACAACCTTTTGAAATTCGAATAGAATCTTTTATTCTGATAATGTGACAAAGTAGAACTAGTATTTCCTCTCAATCATCCCAAACTTCTCGTAAAACGCTCCTTCTTCTTTAAAAATACTCATATCCACTTCGCGCCTGCCCAACTCGACCTCACCGAATTGCTTCATGGATATTAACGTATGATAGTTAAACTCATCCTTTCGTTCCAGAAAATCTTCGCGATAATGGGCACCTCTTGATTCCTTTCTATTCAAGGCAGCCCGGGCGATGACCATGGCTACGGTCAGAAGGTTATCAAGTTCCCAGCGCTGCATCAGTTCCTGATTCATGCAAAGGCTCTTATTCGATATAGCGGTGCTGTCGGCCCGCTCTTTGAGTTCTTTTAACGCATCTATAGTCTGCAAAAGTCCATCTTCAGTTCTAAAAATACTTGCATTTTCTGTCATCAGGGTTCTGAGAGCTTCACGAATTTTCCCGATGTTGTCTTGGCCGGTGGCTTCCAGGTAGTGTGAATATTTAGACATTGTAAAATGCCCGTCAGCTTCCGGCAAGTTGTCGGAAATATTTTTCATATTCTCCAACACCCTTTCACCGGCGAATTTACCAATTGTGATCAGCTCCAATAAAGAGTTCGTCCCCAGGCGATTGAACCCATGAAAACTCGCTGCGGCACACTCTCCGACTGCAAAAAGGCCCGCAACGGCTGTTTGGGAACTGGCTAGAACTTCGCCAAACTCATTGGTTGGGATTCCTCCCATATGGTAATGATTGCTTGGGTGAACGGGACAAAGTTCTTTTTGGGGATCGAGGTTGAGGTATTTTTTGAAAAATCCCGTAACTTCAGGGATCTGTTTTTCATGGATCGCGTGCGGCAGATGCCGCAAGTCGATCCAAATATGTTCAACCTGGTGATCGGGATTTAAAACACCCCGTCCTTCACGAATTTCCGAAGCGATGGCCCTGGCCACCAAGTCGCGCGGAGCCAATTCCTTCATTTTGGGCGCATAACGCTCCATGAAAGGCTCATTATCTTTGTTACGCAAAATGCCCCCCACCGAACGAAGGGTTTCACTTGCCAAAATGCCGGGCCCTACAATCCCGGTAGGATGAAACTGAACAGCCTCGGGGTCCATTACCGGCAACCCTGCCTGGAGAATGAGAGCCAGCCCATCTCCCGTATTCTGGCGACAGTTGGTGGTGACCTTGAATACCTGACCGCTCCCGCCGGTCGCCAACACCGTGGCTTTTGAAAGCACGCGGAAAAATTCGCCTTCCTTTTGCTTAAACACCATACAGCCGAGACATTCACCATCCTTAAATAGAAGTTCCGTGGCAACGCTTTGATTGATAAACGAAATATTTCGTTTC
>CALZJV010000825.1 GCA_945787595.1 uncultured Desulfobacterales bacterium
CTGGATCAACTCCACTCTTATCCCCTTTGCATGAATTCTGTTTTTCTGCTATGAAAGCCGCAAGAAAATGTCTGTATTTCAATTTAAGGATTTTGATATGCGAATTTCCAAATATATTCGAACATGGATTTTAGTAAGCTTAATTATGACGCTAGTTTGGCCCGTCTGTACTAATAATCTAAATGCACAACAAGCTGAAAAATCTACAGTGCTCAAAGTTGCACTATTGCCTATTTTAGACACCTTTCCCTATTATGTTGCGGAAGCCAAAGGCTATTTTAAGGAATATGGCCTCACCGTAAAAGCGGTGACGGTTGCCAGTGGCTTGGAAAGAGATCAATTGATGCAGTCCGGCGAGATCGATGGTATGCTCAATGAAATGATCACCACCGCCAATTTCAATCGAAACCGGGTTCAGGTTAAAACCGTCCTATCGGCCCGCAAGGCCTATCGCCATTTCCCCTTGTTTCGCCTCCTGTCCGCTCCCGGTATTGTTATGAACTCCACGTCCGACCTGGCCGGGGTTCCCATCGGTATATCCAAAAACACGATCATTGAATATGTTACCGATCGGCTGCTGACCGCAGAGGGCCTCGATCCGCAAAAAATCGTCAAAAAGTCGGTCCCGGCGATACCGGAGAGGTACCAGCTGCTCCTGCAGGGCCAGCTTAAAGCAGCCACCCTGCCCGACCCGCTGGCAAAAAGTGCTCTGGAAGCCGGCGCTAGTGAAGTCGTCGCTGATTCATCCAATCCGGATTACAGTGTCAGTGTCTTGAGCTTCAGCGTCAACACACTGGAAAATAAAGCCGGCGCAGTTCGTCTGTTTCTGAAAGCCTGGGATCGCGCCGCAGCTGAAATCAATACGGATCCCGAATCCTTCCGTGCGCTGCTGCTTAGCAAAATCCGGATCCCCAAAAATATTCAAACCACATACAAAATTCCTCCTTATCCCCGCCGCCAGGTCCCGAATGCCGAGCAATGGGATGATGTTATGATCTGGATGGAGGCTAAAGCGCTATTGGATTCAAGACTGCCCTACAAAGAGTCCGTTACGACCGATTATCTTCCATGATTGAAATCAAGGATTTGACATTCGCCTACAGCGGGCGACAACCGATATTTGAAGGATTCAATCTCAATCTAAACTTTGGAGATCCGTGGTCGGTTATCGGACCGTCGGGTTGCGGGAAAACGACCTTTCTCTATCTGCTAGCCGGACTGCGCCGCCCCACATCCGGGTCGATTCTAATCGATAAAATTCCGGTTTTACGGCCGCGGCCGCGCACGGGCCTGGTGCTGCAGGATCACGGCCTTCTGCCCTGGTCAACCGTGGATGAAAACGCCCGATTGGGACTCAACATCTGGCAATTTTACGGATCAGATGGAAAGCACGCGCCGACAGACAGGAAGATCGACAAAGACGAGGCCGATCAGCGAGTGGATTATTGGCTGAATAAACTGGGAATCCTTGGGTTACGGGATCAGTATCCGGCCAGGCTCTCCCGGGGCCAGCGCCAGCGGACCGCCATTGCGAGAACGCTTGTTATGGAACCGGACCTGTTGTTGCTGGATGAGCCTTTTTCCGCCCTGGATGTACCCACGAGGGATGATTTACAACGGACCATTATAAGCCTGAATGAAGAATCAAAAATAGCATGCATTACTGTCACTCACGATATTGAGGTTGCCGTGGTCATGGGAAGAAAAATCTTAACATTACGTGAGGGTTCCAACCGAACGCCCCTCATTCTGAAAAATAGCTCTGCCGCAATGATCGATAACCGTAATCAGACGGCATTTCAAAATAAGTGTGACGAGTTGCGCAAACATTTGGAGACAGTGGCATGAAGCGCAAGCTTAAAATTTCGGACTCCGTAATAGGTTTACTGATGTTTCTTTTTTTCTGGCAGGTGCTGGCATGGATCATCCGCCGGCCCATCATGCCTTCCCCCGTCGTGGTGCTGCCGCTTTTTTTTACTTCAATATTCGGCGAACTGGGACTTCACTTGCTGGCAAGTACCGGCCGGGTGCTGGCCGCCATCGGATTTTCGGTCATCACCGCGGTGCCCATTGGCTTGGGTTTAGGCCAGGTACCCAAGCTGGACCGCATTTTTGCCCCCCTGATTGCCATCGTCTACCCGATTCCCAAAATTGTTTTTTTGCCGGTCATCTATGTGCTAATAGGTATTACGGATGTGTCCAAAATATTCCTGATTGCGCTGATTATTTTTTTTCAAATACTGGTAGTGGTTCGCGATGAAGCCGCCAATCTGCATCCGGAATTGATTTTATCAGTGCGCTCCCTGGGTGCCGGCCGCCGCGCTCTCTTCAGGTATGTGTATTTCCCGGCCTCCCTGCCGGTCGTCCTGACTGCGCTGCGTATTTCGGCGGCCGCGCTGCGTATTTCGGCGGCCACCGCCATAGCGGTGCTGTTTATTGTCGAGCAGTCTTTAACGACATATGGCCTGGGCTATTACATCGTGGTGGAAACCTACCAGGTCTTAAGATACCCGGAAATGTACACCGGCATTCTGGCCATGAGTTTGCTGGGGTTGGGCCTGTATTTTGTAATCTATAACCTTGAAATCCGGATTCGCCGGTATCAGGAACAGGAATAACGGAGTAAACAGACGGCAGAGAACAGACGACGGATGACAGAAGACAGGCGACGGATGAGAAGATCAGAAGCTAAGAAATTGAGAAGATTAGCAAACCTTATGTCAGGAACCCTTCGGCCTTCTCCAACCTCCAAAAGCCGCAGGCCCGGGGTTCAGCATCCAGCGACTAATAGCTCAAAATAAACTGCGAAATCTGTGGATCAAAGATCCCAAACATCTGGAATGACGAGTAACGAATGACGGACACAAGTCCCATTAATGCCTGGATCCTGGCAGTACGCCCTAAAACCCTGCCCGCGGCGGTGGCACCGGTGATGGTGGGTTCAGCCATGGCATATTCCCATAAAAGCTTTGCTCTATTGCCAGCGC
Organism: uncultured Desulfobacterales bacterium; assembly: GCA_945787595.1. The sequence goes on from CALZJV010000825.1 coordinate 2,988, forward strand.
TTGCGGCCTTGACGGTGGCGTTGCTTTTGCAAATCGGCGTGAACCTGGCGAACGATTATTTTGATTACATCAAAGGAATTGACCGCAACGACCGCTTGGGCCCTGTACGGGTTACGCAGAGCGGATTACTTCCCCCGGCCTGGGTGAGGGCTGCAATGGGCATTGCTTTCGGATTGACCGCGCTGCCGGGTTTGTATCTCGTCTATGTTGGCGGATGGCCCGTGATAGTGATTGGAGCGGCCTCGATTCTGGCAGCCCTTGCCTACAGCGGCGGACCTTATCCACTGGCATCCAATGCGCTTGGAGATTTGTTCGTCTTCATTTTTTTTGGGTTGGTGGCGGTCTGCGGGACATATTATGTGCAGACACTTAGGCTGACTGCGACGGTTGTCATGATGGGCGTTGATGTCGGTCTTTTAATCACCGCCATTCTGGTCGTAAACAACCTCAGGGACATTTTCACCGATGAGAAAACCGGTAAACGCACTTTGGCCGTGCGTCTGGGAACCCGCGGTACGAAGCTTGAATACAGCCTTTTGCTGACAGGTGCCTATTGTGGCCTGTTGGCGCTTTGGGTTTGCGAAATTTTTTCCATCTGGGTGCTGATGCCGTTTTTATCGGCACCGTTGGCCTGGCGGCTAATCCGAATAATCCAGCGTACAACAGGTGGACCCATGCTGAATCAAACCCTGGCATCAACCGCAAAACTGGCATTTTTGTTTAGTTTGCTGCTGGCCATCGGGATTATCGCATAAACTGTATGGCTTGGTGCCTTAAGGGTATTTTTCTGACAGCATGTTGTGAGAAGCTTAAGGTTTCAGATGTCGGTAATAGAAATTTCCGGTTTATCCGGATTAGGCATTTGTAGTTCCAATTTTGGCATTGACAGCTGCCCCGCAGAGGCCACTCTTTCCGAGCGCAGTTTCGGAAAAAGCTTAGGCCCAAGTGGCTGAACCTTTCCGTTTTTCTATTTCGCCTTCTTTTTGAGGACCCAATCGATTA
>CALZJV010000826.1 GCA_945787595.1 uncultured Desulfobacterales bacterium
ATTGGGAAAAACCCTTAAGGCCGAAGATTTGATGCGCTTTTGCGATGGACAACTGGCGCGCTATAAATGGCCCAAGAAAGTTCTGTTCTTCAGCGATTTTCCTTACACGGCTCTCGGAAAAGTGCGAAAAACAGAACTTAAAAAGCAGTACGTAGAGATGATAAAAGCACCTGAATTTTTAAAACAAACGACTTCGCGTTGAGTTAATTTAAATATAGGCCGACTATATTTGTGAAACGTCTTTCAAATTGCCGCAGGCTCAGACCGACGCGCTCTGCCATGTCCTGTATGCGTATCTGTCCATTAAGAGTTTTTTTCTCTGACGGGTTCAGAAACCGGGACCATTGGGATCCTGTTTGGATATTCACCGAGAAATTCTGACCGCCAAAATGCGAAACCTAATAAAAGGATACCTCCGTAGTTCCCAACGTTCCGAAATCGGCAACGATGTGGTCGCCTGGTTCTGCAAGATAGATATCCGTGCAGACCCCGGTGCTTACCAGATCGCCTGCCTTTAAAGCCTTGCCCTGTTCACACAGGGTGTTAGCCAGCCAAACCAGAGAGTTCAAGGGATGGCCAAGAACAGCCGCGCCTGAGCCGCTGAGTTTCTCCGCACCGTTGACCCTGAGGCGGACCTCGTGGGAGGCAAGGTCGATGTGGCGCCACGCATCCGTGGCCTTTCCCTGGACCCAACCGCTGTTGCACCCGTTGTCCGAAATGAGGGAAGGGAGGGGCACCTCCGTCCAGACGGTATACCGGGTGTCCACGAGTTCGATGGACGGTAGGATTGCCGCCACCGCGTCGGCCACGGATTCCCCGTCGTAGGGGGCCCCATCTCGTGGCAGATCCACGGCCAGTTGAAACGAAAATTCCGCTTCGACGAGCCGCATGGAAAAATCCTGGGCCTTGACCCGGGCTGGGCTTTGATACACAAAGGGCGAGAGAAGCCGTCCGTAAAAGGGGGTATCGGTGCCCAGGAGCTTCTGGGCAAGCTTGTTGGTGCAAGCCACCTTGTACCCAACCGCACGGCCGCCGTTCTTTTTAAGCAGTCGGTCCACCACCCCCTCCTGTACTGCGTATCCCGAGGCAGGATTATCCGGCCGAAAGGTTTCAGGGATCTGGGGTTCCTGGCGAAGCCCAAAGCGGAGATTCGCGATAAACTCGGCGGCTTTTAAAATCTGGTCCATATGCTCTCCTTTGAGGGTTAAAAGACGAATGATCTGCTATCACACGGTTTTTCGGAGCGATTGGGCTGCGAGATAACTGAAATGAACGTTCAAGCAGACCATGTGCATATATTAGCGATGGTACTACTCAAGGTTTTAATTTACATTAGTGGATAAAAATTTTAAGGAAAAATTATATACCAAATATTGGGTTAGGGATTCAGCAAATTTTTCGGCTGGAGGGATTCAAAGGCAATTTAGCGCTTTTGATCTAACACCTTGCGAACCGTTGTAGCGATTTCTTGCTTCAATACCGGTTTCATAACAAAAGTCTGGATACCCATAGCCGTTGCTTGATGTTGATTGATCCGGGCGCTATATCCGGTGCAGAGTATAATAGGGATCTCAGGTTTTATACGTATCAATTCCTTTGCCAATTCATCACCAGCCATGTTGGGCATGGTCATATCGGTGATCACTAGATCAAAGCTGTCCGCCTTGGTCCTAAACAGTTCCAAAGCCTCCAGGCTGCTGGTTCGGGTGGTAACCTTATAACCCAATGATTCCAAGATTTGTTTCCCAATATTTACTATCGCCGGTTCATCATCCAGGAACAGAATGTGTTCGGTCCCGGTCGCAATAGGTTCTTCCGCTGTTGAAACCGGCGCCTCGTCTCTTTCTATTGTTGGCAGATAGACATTGAAGGTAGAACCTTGCCCTGGTTCGCTGTAAGCCGTTATCGCACCGCCATAGCTCCCGACAATACCGTGCACCACAGAAAGCCCCAGGCCTGTGCCTTCACCGGTTTTTTTTGTAGTGAAAAAAGGATCAAATATCTGATCCAGTACCTGCAATGGCATGCCGCAACCCATGTCGCTTACCGCTAAATTGATATAAGCGCCCGGTTTCATATCCGGATGGGCGGCCGTAAAATCCACGTCAAGTTCAACATCTTCAAGTCTGACGTGCAACACTCCGCCATTTTCCAGCATGGCATGACCCGCATTGGTGCACAAATTCATTAAAATCTGATGAATTTGCGTCGGATCACCCAATACCAGCGAATTACTTTGAATGTCCGCGCGGATATCGATGGTTGTGGGCAAGGATGATCGGAGGAATTTAAGGGCTTCTTTGGCGATGAGCTTTACCTGAACCGGCTTGTGCTCCTTCTCAGTCTGACGGCTGAAGGTGAGAATATGTTTGACCAGGCCTTTGGCAAGATTGGAATAAAGGTCTGTATCTTTTTCAACATGTCCCAGGGAAATCTCGGTGAACCCCATTATGGCGGAAAGGATATTGTTGAAATCATGGGCGATGCCGCCGGCCAGGGTGCCAATAGCCTCCATCTTTTGGGTTTGCTGAATTTGGGCTTCAAGTTTCTTTCGTTCGCTAATGTCTCGTATATTGATGACGGAGCCTGCCATGTTGCCTTCCTGATCCTCATAAAAAGATCCACTGATACTGACAGGAATAATCTTCCCTTCTTTGGTGTAACGGCAAGTTTCAAGATCAGAAAATCGTTGTTCAGATTCCGTTACCTTCTTGATCATCATCCTGGTCTCCGGCCAATTCTCCTCTGGTACAAAACCATCCATTTTCTGTCCTATCCGCTCTTTCAATGACCATCCAAAAACACGGGTAAAGGCAGGATTAAAATAGATAACCTTGCCCTCCATATCATAGACAACCACAGGATCAGGATTTGCTTCCAGAAGAGATAGATATTTCTGCTCGCTCTCCTGGAGCGCTGCTTCTGTCCGCTTGTGCTCTGTGATGTCGCGAACGACAGAAAGGACACATTTTTTTCCTCCAATAATGGCGTTTTTTAGATTAACCTCTACCCAAATCAGCTTGTTGTCTTTTCTTTTGGCATGCCATTCAAAAAGCTGTGGGTTTCCAAGAGCAGCATTTTTTATTCTTCGCATGGCTTCTTTCTGCATAATCGCTGGATCACCAACAGTCCAATCACTTACTTTCATGTGTTTGACTTCTTCTTCGCCATAACCAAGTAGCTCTTCCATTTTAGGATTTATGCTCAGTGGCCTGCCGGTCTTAGCCTCATGGATCATGATTGCATCATTAACGGATTCAAATATCGCCCTGTAATTTTCCTCTGATGCTTTTAGCTCCTCCTCAACGCGCTTTTTATCGGTAATATCTTCGTGTATGATGATAGCACCAATCACTTCACCTTCCGGGACTATGTTGGGCTCTCCTTTCACGTTTAATAACCCATAAGTTCCGCCCGTGTTTGTGG
>CALZJV010000827.1 GCA_945787595.1 uncultured Desulfobacterales bacterium
TAGAATATAAAGAGCCATGTACTTGCTAGGTTGAAGCAATTTCATAGTTTCTCCCTTAAACCCAAAATATCAGTCGATCGCAGATACGTTTAAGTTTCTATTTCAGCCATCCGTTTTATTATTCCGCCTTCCGCATTCCACCTTCCACATTCTTTAAAACTTATATTCGCCGTGCAATATATTTTTATATATTTCTTTGGTCAGAGGCCGGTAATCAGCTTTGCCCGGCAACAACACATACAGCGCATCATTTACTGAATCCGGGTCGAAACCTTCCTTTTTCAACGCAACCTTCGTGATTTTGTGTGTCGCTGTGCATTCCAGGTTGACCTTCAATCTTACAAATTTGGGTGTCGCATAGGATGGCAGCAATCGCTGCAAATGTCGATAAAGCGCCTTTAAATCGAAATCTGCGGCCTTGCATTGCGGGATGATTGCTATCATACCCGCACGTCCGTCGCTGCCAGGCATCTTGACACCATAGACCGATGACAGGGAGACCTGGGGTAGGGTGTTGGCCACGGCTTCGACTTCGGTGGTTGAGACATTTTCACCTTTCCAGCGGAAGGTGTCACCGGTTCGATCCACGAACTGGGCCTGTCCGTAGCCGATATCGCGGATCAGGTCAGCGGTGTTAAACCAGGCATCCCCTTCTTGAAAGACGTCGTGCAGAATCTTGGACTCGGTTGCCTGTCTGTCGGTGTAACCGGAAAAGGGGTTTGATTCCGATATTTCACCCAGCAGCAACCCGGTTTGGCCGACCTCAATCTTTTGCATAAATCCTTTTTCATCCCTGATGGCAATGTCCTCATCGATGTCGTATTTTACAATCGCATAGGGAAGCCTGCAGCTTCCGACCGTGCAGTCAAGGTTCAGGAGGTTGACAAAATACAGATTGGATTCGGCGGCGCCGTAGATTTCATAGACCTTGGAAATGGCAAATCGATTTTTGAATTCATGCCAGATATCCGGGCGCAGGCCGTTGCCGATGATTTTTGTCAAGGGATGGTCGCGGTCATCGGGTTGGGGCGGCTGGTTGATCAGGTAGCGGCATAATTCTCCGATGTAACACCAGGCGGTAGCGTTGTGCTTGCGCACATCACTCCAGAAGTTGCTGACGCTGAACTTGCGCCGGATGGCAACAGCGGACCCGTTTGCAAAGACCGTCGGCCAGCTGAGCGCCAGGGCGTTGGTGTGAAAAAACGGCAGGGGCACATATAGGGTGTCCTGCGGTTTCAATTTCAAAACAATCTTTCCGTTATAATACTTGCAGCGCACCAGCCGGCCATGTTTGATGACCGCGGCCTTCGGCATGCCGCCGGTGGTGCCGGAGGTGAACACATAGGCAATGGTATCTGCCGGTTTGACTTCGCCGGTGGTGGGTGGGTTTGACACAGGAGAATTTCCGGCGGCTTCGTTCAAATCAATAAAACCGCCGGGAGCCGGCTTTTGACCATTGTCCGCTATAAAATAAAGCTTTTGATTCGACCGTAATTGCAAATCATGCTTTACTTCTTCAAAGGCGTTTATGACTTCCTCGCCGACGATATAAATTTTTGCCGGATGCAGGGTCAGGCAGTGTTTCAATGAATCCTGGCGCAGGTTGGTGTTGATCATGGCGTTAATAGCGCCGATTTTGGCCATTGCGCTGTAGACAATCAGAAGTTGGGGGCGGTTTTCCATAAAGACACAGGCCACCTCTTCTTTTGCCAGACCTTTTGAAATAAAAAAATTGGCAATGCGATTGACGGCCGCATTGTATTCCCTGTAGGAAAGACAGGCTTCTTCGGATTTAATGGCCGGATTGTCCGGGAATTTTACCGCATTTTCTTCGAGCATACTGCCCCAGGATTCCCGGTTTTCAACAGCAACATTAGTAACCTGTTTGCGATTGTGCTGTATGGCTGGAAGTCGCCATACCAGGGGTAGCCAGCCTTTTAAATAATCGAAAAAGGAAATTAAGCCTTCATCCTTAGATGAGGAACCAGCCACCATCAATTTGATCTCCATAGATCTATCATCGGATTATATAAATCATGAGTGACTGATTTTTTACTGTTGGGACACGGGTAAACACAGATTTAGACAGATTTTCTGGAAGCCCCATCGGCTCCAGAAAAAATTGTTTTATCCGTGATTATCCGTGCCGATCTGTGTCCAAATTATATTTAATCGTTAAAAAAGTCTGTCTGCATCTCCAGGGTCAATCTGTCATCGTCCATAAGCCGCTTGGCCAGGCCCAGTGTTTTCCCTGGAGCAGCCACTGCCAGGCAATGGCGACATGGCCGAAAAATTCAAGATAGAGGGTGGCATCGGCCAGAAAGGCTTCGGGACCCTCTTGCTGGGCAATTGATATCAGGTGGCGGGTGACTTCCTGCAGTTTGGTAAGCGCCTGGTTGAGTTCTTCGGCAAACTTTTCAAGCTCCTTATATTTACCAGCGGCCGTTATCGTGTTCTGCAATTCATTGATATACAGCAAAAAAGCCCGGCCGTTTTGCATGATCACCTTTCTGCCCAGCAAATCGATTGCCTGGATGCCGGTGGTGCCTTCGTGGATGGGATGAATCCGGCAGTCGCGATAATATTGCTCCAACGGGTAGTCTTCGCAGTAGCCGGAACCACCCAGGCATTGCAACCCCTGGCTGATGGCCTGGATACCCATCTCCGAGGGGTAGCTTTTGGCAACCGGTGTCAGAATTTCCAACATCGGCATGTTCTATGATGGCAATCGGCGGCAAATTGGGGTCTTTGTGGGAGACCTTGCGCCCCTGGTGTCGGGTTTTCGAATACTGCAGCGATGCGTAATAGGCTGCCGTCGCCATGGCCGCCGCGCCCATGCCGACCCCGATGCGGGCCTCATTCATCATCTGGAACATGTATTTCAAACCGCTATGCGGTTCGCCGACCAGCCACCCGCGACAGTCATTATTATCCCCCATACTGAGCTGTGCGATAGGGCAGCCGCGATAACCGAGTTTGTGATACACGCCCGAAGCGGCGACGTCATTGGGTACCAGGTCCCCTTTTTCATTTAATCGTTTCTTGGGCACCACGAAAAGGGAAATCCCTTTCACTCCGGCCGGGGCCCCCTCGATTTTGGCCAACATCAAATGAACCACATTTTCGACGCCGTCGTGATCGCCGGCGGATATGAATATTTTCTGTCCTTTGATGCCGTAAAACCCATCAGCCGTCGGCTGGGCCATGGTGGTGATGTCCGCCAGAGAGGAGCCGGCTTGCGGTTCGGTCAGGGCCATGGTGCCCTGCCATTGGCCGGACCGCATCTTGGGAACGTAGCGGTCATACAGCTCTTTGCCGCCGAAGGATTCAATCAGGTGGGAGGCACCGAAGGTCAAGCCAGGATATGCGTTGGCCGAATAATTGGCGGCGGCAAAAATAAATTCACAGATGTCGGCCACCAGACTCGGCAGTTGTTCACCGTCCCGGTCAAAGGGCACCCGGCTGGAAATCCAGCCGCCATCACCGAATTCTTTCATGATCGTCCTGACGGCAGGATGGACCTTGACTTCCCCATTGACCAATTCGGGTGGATTGCGGTCCATTTCCTCAAATATGGGGAACAACAGATCCTTTGCCAATTTAACGGCGGCCTTCAAAACCATGTCAAACATCTTGCGATTGTGTTCGGCGTAGTATTCGTATTTCGTCAGAGATTCAACATCGAAAACCTCGTAGAGAAGAAATTTTATATTACGTTCGCTAACAAACTTGGTGGCCACAGTTGCCTCCGATGTTTTTTTGGAAAGATATTCGTTATTGGTTAATGGTTATTTGGAGACCCAGTAGAGAGATTAAAAATAAATAGTTAATTTGGCATAGTTGATTGGGTTGAGTTAGTTGATTAAGTTGATTGGGTTGAGTTAGTTGATTGGGTTGATTGAGTACATTTAGTTGATTAAGTTGATTGAGTTTATTAAGTTGAATCAACTTGCTGAGTCAACTCATCAACTAGTTAACTTAGTATACTTTATCTCCTGCATTCTTACCCCATTTCCGAATTCAAATACACCTGTCTTTTACGCTATGCCCTATGCCGGTTATTTTTTAACCTTGAACGTTGAACCCCTGGCCCAGACCTGGATCATATACGAATTTCATTGATCTGACGGTCGCATCTATTTGATGGCACTCCAAACGTATTCAAAAGCAGTCGCGCCAGGGCAGGCCTGAACCTTTCAACCTAGGAATAATCATACCAGCCCTTACCGGTTTTTTGGCCATATTCGCCTTTAGTGTACTTTTCAACCACTCTTGGGCTGGGCAGATTGCGGGTATCGCCGGTTTCCCGGAAGGCCTCCATCCCCATGGTGTAGGTTAAATCGATACCGGTGAGATCCATCAGGCGAAAGGTTCCCATGGGATGCCCGGCACCGTAAACCTGGGCGTTATCAATGTCTTCCATGCTGGCCACGCCCATCTCCAGCAGCCAGAGGGCCTCGCGGGTGATGGCGCCGAAAATACGGTTCAGTAGGAATCCGTCGACTTCTTTTTTAAGGTGGACCGGCACTTTCTCTAGTTTTTCACAGAGCGCCATGGAGATTTCTCTGGTTTCGTCCGATACATGGGGACCCTGGACGACCTCCACAAGCTTCATGACGAGCGCCGGATTGAAGAAATGCACGTTGAGGACCTTGCCCGGGCGTTTTGTGGCGTCGGCGATGTTGGAACTAATGATGGCCGAGCTGTTGGTTGCCAGAATCGCATGCGGTGGGGCCAATCTTTCCAGATCGGCAAAAATTTGTCGTTTCAGATTTAACACTTCCAGGACCGCTTCAATGACGTAATCGGCATCTTTGACGGCATCTTGCATATTGGAGGTAAACGTAATCCTCTCACGGGCC
>CALZJV010000828.1 GCA_945787595.1 uncultured Desulfobacterales bacterium
CGAACCGGGTGTCGTGGTACCCATCCAGTTTTTGATGGAACAGCAGGGTTACAGGGTCATGATAGCAGAAAGGGGCGAAGATGCCTTGGATCTGATTTATCATTACAAACCGGATCTTGTGATACTGGACATCATGCTTCCCGGAATGGACGGATATGAGGTTTGCGAAATTGTCCGTTTGAATCCCAATTATCGGGACGTTAAAATCATTTTTTTGACTGCCAAGGGACGTGAAGTGGAAATCGCCAAAGGTCTGGCACTTGGTGCGGACGCCTATATAACCAAGCCTTACTCGAATGCTAAGCTTGTCGCCAAGGTCAAAGAGCTTTTAGAAAAAACCTATGAAGAAGCCGGGAAGTAAATTCCGGGAGGTTGTAAAACTTAATCATAGCTCCTAAGAAAATCAATTTCTCAGAGCAATAACCGCTAGTTCATCAGCTCCTTCAAGGCTGTCAGCTTCTGCAAGAAAACATCCATTATGGCAATAAAGGGCATCTTGAACATCAGATATTTCAGCGAAATCCTTTTGTCTTCCGCCCCATTCTGCAGGTAGTAATTTACAATATTCAAACTTTTTGCCTTTTTTTGGAATACATCTGATTGCCCAAGTCTTTCTATGCGTGGGGAAAATAACAAATAGGGCTTCTTCAGACTCGCGTGAAATAAAATTCAACCATGTTTTATCGAACTTCTTGAATATCAATATCCGAGGATTTTCAGCAACCTTTATAGCATTGCGAATAATTGGTAATGCAACTTCAAATAATTCTTTTGCCAATTTAACCTGTCTATTCATGTAAGAGGTGGCAAATTTTAATGCACGGTCAAATCCTTTTTGTACATTATCACTATCATCGACATGTCTGGGGACAAACGACTCAATGATATCTGATAATGTATGAAATCCTGTCCCATCAATTTTGGTTTCATAAATATCAATTCCGTTATCATCGGCATCAATTGCTTGAACGATTGCAGAATCGATATATTCAGCTGCTTCAGATGATCCGCATAATAATTCACCATAGTGTTTCCATACTAGGCCAAAAGACGCATAGGGAATTCCCGGCTCTCTTTTTAGTGAAAAACTCCTCTGATGGTGGTCAAAAATAAGATTTTCAGCGTCATAAACATGACCCACATCCACAATTATGTCCGCGTTTTTATAAACCTTTTCATCTCTGCTGCGAACTATTTCAAGATCAGGGAATATCAAATTCAGTACAGCGAGCGCAAATATTTCATCAGCATGAAAACGCCCATCATGAGTTGAAGCTATCATAAACAAAATTATCCGTAATGATTTTTAGGTTGGCGAAAAAGGCGCAGAAAATCACAAATAAATGAATTTATCAAGTAAAAATATTTTGTTTAAAATGAATATAATGGTGGATTGACAGAAGAAACCCACAATAAATACGATGGGTTTTGGCTATGTGGGAGGAGGCACGATATAAAATCGCTTCGGTATGTGGATTGGATATGTGAAACATACAACTCCCGGCAATTGTGGGTTTGGTCAGCAAATCTTAATATTTTGATCCCATCGTTATTGTGGATTAGTTTGTCTAATCTAAATAAGGTTTGATTGTTGAAAAAGCTATTGCCCTTGTACATTTGAGAAATTTCTTTGTCCCCCCTGCCAGCCATCGCAATCCCGCAATAACAGCCTTCCGAGTGCCCTTTATTCCAATTCTGCAGCTTAGTTGTAGCGCAAGGCCATTTCCGGATACTTAATTTTAATTGACAAATCAAACTCTTACCGGTAACGTGAAGTCTCCCTCGTGAAAGGAGGCCTCAATGCCAAAAACAGGCACCCTCACCAAAGCCTGCATCGTCGAAGCCGTTGTTGAAAACAACGGGTATACCCAACAAAAAGCTTTCGAGACCGTCGAAATATTGCTTGAACTAATCAAATCCACCCTGGAAAACGGCGAAGACGTATTGATCTCAAGCTTCGGAAAGTTTTGCGTCAAGAAAAAAACGGAGCGGAGAGGCAGAAACCCGGCGACAGGCAAAGACATGATGATGCGACCAAGGAAAGTAGTCACGTTCAGATCCTCTGGGAAGCTGAGGGATAGGATAAACGATAATTAATTTTAGATAGGGGTGTGGAGAGCCAATAATATTTCAGATAGATACGGCAAGAAATTGAATCACTCAAAACTCAAATAGAAGCCATTTAATTTGACTTTTCTTGACTATCACCACGCTCTCATTGTAGAGATGTCCTCGAATAGATAAACCGAACATCTCCTGTGGCCCGACAAGCGCAATGCTGAACCTCATCTGATTCGACTTGTAGGTCTCATCTGGAACCTCATTTTGAGCGAAGTCTCATCCTGAAGCGAAACAACATCAGTTTTTAGCTAAATTAAA
>CALZJV010000829.1 GCA_945787595.1 uncultured Desulfobacterales bacterium
TATTTATCCCGCTCACATTTATTGCCGGCATTTATGGCACCAATTTCGAGTATTTACCCGAACTCAAATTTAAATACAGCTACTTCTTTTTTTGGGGCGTAATGCTTGCTGTCGCAGGTGTAATGTTGATATTTTTCAGAAAAAAAAAGTGGTTATGACTGATTCGATATGACGGCTTGTTAATATACTGCCGAGATATTTTAGAGGAATAGAACAAAATTTAAGAAGACTACAACCGGCTAGCCAAAGCTAAAATCGCCCTCAATCAGGCGCAGTTAAATCGCACAACATGACAAATTCAAAACAGCTCAACGATTAATTGTACAGCTCTTTAGGAAATAAATACATCTTCAAAATTACTGCCGCTGGTAGCTGAGGAAAAAAATAATTGGAGACAGGATATCTGAGGGGATTTTAACTCACTCGATTCCGTCCCCAAACTCCTATCTCGCCGGCAGCGGCAGAAGATGCAGCAGATTGAAGCTATATAGGCATAATAAAGTGCTCGTTTTCATTTTGACGATTTTTCATAATAAGGCAATGCTTCGGGGAGGTATTTTTTGATATCGGCAATCCGGGTTTCCGGTGCCGGATGGGTCGACAGAAACTGCGGCGGTCGCTGCCCCTCTTGTTTGCCCATTCGTTCCCAAAACGGGATTGCCTCGCGGGGATCATAGCCCGCACGGGCCATGAGCGTCAAACCAATGCGATCGGCTTCGCTTTCATGCAGACGGCTGTAAGGCAGCAAAAATCCCACGTTGGCCCCCACGCCGTATACTGTCATGAACAGCTGTTGAGTTTGTTGCGGCTGCCTGGACAGGGCAACGGAAAGCGCCGTGCCGCCCATGTTCGCCACAAGTGCTTCACTCATCCGTTCGTTGCCATGATCGGCCAGCGCATGCCCCACCTCATGGCCCAAGACCACGGCGAGACCCGTTTCATTCTGCGTATAAGGCAGGATTCCCGTATAAACGGCCGCCTTGCCGCCCGGCATCACCCAGGCGTTGACCGTTTTGGCATCCTCGATCAGGTTGAAATCCCATTGGTAGTTTTTGATATTAGCGCTTTGACCGGCCTCTACCAAAAATGCTTCCGCTGCTTTTGCAATTTTAAACCCCACATTGCGAACCATTTGCACCTTCTGTTGATCCGTTGAGAGTTTGCTTTTTTTGAGCACCTCGCTGTACTGTTGCAAACTCATTGTCAGAAGTTCCGACTCCGGCACCAGGCGCAAACTCTTACGGTGGGTGATCGGGACCTCCGCACAGGCGACGACATAAAATAGCAGCATCATGAAAAAAAGATATCGGCTATAAAATAAATTTCGATGCAGTTTTGGGATTATCATCGTCTTACCTCCTCTTCGCTGAGATTTTATTTCGCTAAATTCATTGCGGTTTGAGTAGATTGAAAAATTTGGATCATTCAAGATGAATTTCGGCAAAATCCCATTTGATCAGATGATCCAGATAGGCTTTGATATAGTCCCCCCGGCGGTTATGGAAGTCAAGATAACAGGCATTACGGCGTCATTGCACACGGCGTTCGCCGGTCATGGTTTTGGCCTGAAAAGCCATTCCCGCGATAACCAGGGCTAAAAATAAGGCAATTTCAACCCAGGGGTTGAATGCCGCCATTTGCACAATTAGGGTGGCGCCGGTCAATGTCGATAGAAAAATCAAAGCCCAGTCAAAAACAAAAAACAGGGTGATGGCGCCAATAATGCCGCCGATGATATACGGCAGCCAGGCCATCTGGGCGGACAACCGGGCAACCTGATCGAAAAGAGTAAGAACGATGTACCCCCCGGCGGCAAAACCGGCAATCACAATGGCTGCCTTCTGAAAGAAGATCGCGATGATTGCTCCCAACCCGCCGACGGCGATGGACAAAATCAGGAGCAGGACCGGAGAATGGACGGCCCCTATCTGCTGGGCGTAGTGGTAACCACTGGCAAAACCGACGCAGGCCACAAACAGCCAGAAAAGCCGGCGGCCAATAAAAAGTAGAAGTATACCGATGATCACGTTAAGCCAATTCATCGTTGGTTTTCCTTATGTTAACCAAGTTGTTCTTTCTTTATCCTGCAGGCGTGTGAGTTCAGAAAGCTTTTTGGTTTTTTCAATGTGACGCTTCATCAGATTGGCCTTTTCCGGTTTGACAATGGCTTCCGATTCCCCCTTCAAGTATTCAACGAGCTGCCCTTCTTTGCCCTGATATGCCATTGAAATCTCAATCAGAGACGGATTCACTTTCGAGGTACTTTCTATTATTTTTTCACATTGAGTGTCACAAAACTCGTCGTTCCACCCCTATCGATCAGAAAAAGAAGGGTCTCCCCTTCTTTAACCCCCGAAAGCAACCGGTTGAACA
>CALZJV010000830.1 GCA_945787595.1 uncultured Desulfobacterales bacterium
CGATGCCGCTGGATATACTGGAAGCCCTGGTTATGGCTGAAATTGATTTGGGAGAGAAGGCAGGTTGTGCAGAAATTTTCTGACATTTCTGCAGATTTATGGTTTACCTATCATAGCTATTATAAAGCACCTGATTTACTGGGCCCCGCGATCTCCAGAAAATTGAATATTCCTTACGTCATATTTCAGGGCATTTATTCCACCAAGCGCAAGCGCCAGTGGAAAGCTAAACCGGGATTTTATCTGAATAAAAATTCCCTATGTGCTGCCAATCACGTTTTCAGCAATAAATCTTTCGATCTGTTAAATCTCAAACGCCTTTTGCCCGAAAACAGGGTTACTTATGTGGCACCGGGCATTATTCCAGGTGAATTTTCCTTTGACGAAAACGCCCGTAAGAAACTGCGAAAGAATTGGAATATAGAAGACGATCCGGTAATTTTTTCCGCCGCCATGTTCAGACCGGATGTCAAAACCGAAGGGCTCATCTGGGTAATTCGGGCCTGCGGCGAGCTTTGTCGACAGGGGCAAAATTTTCGACTGGTCATCGCCGGCGATGGCAAAGAAAGAGAAAAACTGCAGCAATTGGCCAATGAGCTGGTGGCTGATCGAGTGTTATTTCTGGGAAAAATACCGCGCAAAGATATGTATCGCTATTACAGTGCCGCCGATGTATTTGTTTTTCCCGGCATTAGAGAATCATTGGGCATGGTTTTTCTGGAAGCTCAATCCTGCGGGTTGCCGGTGGTTGCTTTTGACAATGCCGGGGTTCCGGAGGCTGTTCAGGATGGTAAAACCGGATTGCTGGCACCGATGTATGCTCTGGAGCCGTTTGTGGATGCCGTCAAACGTCTAATGGTCGACAAAAATCTAAGACGGCAGATGGGTTTTGCTGCCAAATCTTATGTGCGGGAATTTCATGATTTAAATAAAAATTATCAGGAACTTGAGCTAGCGCTAAACGCAATTGCCCAGCAGCGAGAAATTCGATAACAGATTGGCTTTATTTTACTAATTCATTAGAATTATATAATAACCTTTGTGTTTGGGTGCCTTAGCGGCTGAACTATTACAGAGATGATAGATGCAAGATCCATATAAAATCTCACGTTTTGGCCTAATTCGCCACGCTCAAACTGTCTGGAATCGGGAAAAAAAAATTCAGGGATACAGCGACTCTCCATTGACTCCGGAAGGCAAACTACAGGCATCCCGCTGGGGTAAGATTTTAGATCAATTCTCATGGAATCGTCTTCTTGCCAGTGACACAGGCCGCGCTCTGGCAACAGCTGAGATAATCAATGCCTATTTGAAGCTTCCAATGGCAATCGATTCACGGCTCAAGGAGCAGGATTGGGGCCAATGGGTGGAAAAGACTTTCCCACAGATCGAAGCAGAAGCACCGCAGGTGCTGGACGAACAGATACATGCCGGCTGGGGTTTTTGCCCGCCGGGTGGTGAAGATCGAAAGAGCGTTTTGACAAGAAGCCAAAGGGCATTGCAGGAAGCTTTCGACCGATGGCCCGGAGAGAATATGCTCGTCGTCACCCACGAAGGCGTGATAAAGAGCCTCGTCTACCATTTGAGCAGCAGAAAATTTCTCCCCAGCGAGCCCGCCCTTCTTAAATCCTACCAGCTTCACTGGCTGGTTCATGACAGCGATGGACTCCAGCTGGAAGCGGCAAATGCGCTGGCACTTGCTTCAACCTAATTGAGCAATTTTTTGCCAGACAAGTACTGATCTCGGAACTATAAGCTAAAAAAGGTAATATCGCCGCCGGTGGATATTGCATTGCAAACCGTGAAAAACTCGGGTCCAAGTGAGCGTAATGCCGTTCAGGACCAAATCTGTAAATACCATTGCGGAACAGGCTCATCTTTTCATGCAAATTATCCGCAAAAGTCACTGAACGGCTTAACGCTCACTAAGCCCCTCAGACAGTTTCACGATTTGCAACGAAACATCCACCGGCTTCTATTGACAACCTTTGTTTTGGTTATAGAGCCGAATTTTTATAACTGCATTCCTAACCGATTATAAATGCAGATAGAAAAATCAATAAAACGTTGACAATAATCAGGATAAAATTTAGGTGTTCAGAGTTCAGAGGTTCAGGGTTCGGCAGTCCTGCTGGCCGCCGAAGCGGCCAGTTTAATCGAATTAAAAAATTAACGAGATACGATTTTATTTTTCTGACAGGATCAACCAGACTTCGCTAAAAAGCTTCGCCGCGGCAAGCAAGATGGACAGGATATAGCTATACTAAAAAAAATAATCTTGTAGATCCTGTAAATCCTGTCTAAGTCAATGCAGGTTGAACCTCTGAACCCTGAACGATGAACCTATAAATATGAAAATTATTCA
>CALZJV010000831.1 GCA_945787595.1 uncultured Desulfobacterales bacterium
GGAAAAGCACCGCTTAATCTCCGCAATGGCGAGATCCTCACCGAGATTATCATACCGGCGGAAGCGGCGGATGGGATATCAAGCTACACCAAATATGCGAATCGTGAAAGCATCGATTTTCCTATTGTGGGGGCTGCCTTCTGGGCATCTACGGAGAAAAAAGAGTATCGGGTTGCTTTTACGGCGGTGGATAAAAACCCTTTGAGAGGCCGACAGCTTGAATCCTTTTTGGATGGTAGGGACTTGAGTCAGGCCATCGTGGAAGAAGCATCCGATCTCGCATCCAAAGAAGCCGCGCCGGTTAAGAATTCCATCTTTTCTCCTGCGCATAAGAGAAAAATGATGAATATATTGTTTCAAAGCGCCGTGAATGAGGCCACGAGGAGGTCATGCTAATGAAAAAGGTGATTGAACTGAACATCAATGGTGATACCCATGAGCTGCTGGTTTCCCCGAATCATACACTTCTTGAAGTATTGCGGGACAAATTGGGATTGATGGGCACCAAACGCGGATGTGATCTGGGTGCCTGCGGGGCCTGTACGGTTCTCATCAACAACGAAGCCTATCTCTCCTGTATCATGCTGGCAGTGGATGCCGTCGGCAAAGAAATCATTACCATTGAGGGTCTGGCCGCAGGCGGTGATCTGCATCCATTGCAACGCGCCTTTATCGACCAAGGGGCACTCCAATGTGGTTTTTGTACACCGGGCATGATATTGACCGCCGAGGCGATCCTGACTGAAGACGAACACCCGACGGAGGACGTGATTAAAAAAGGTATGGCCGGCAATCTCTGCCGTTGCACAGGGTATAAGAAAATCGTTGAAGCCGTGATGAGTGTCAATGAGAAAACCGGCGAGGAGGTTTAGATGGAAAAAGAACTGAATGTTGTCGGAACCCGTGTACCCATGCTGGATGCGGCTCAGAAGGTAAAGGGGGCCGCCCTGTTTACAGATGACCTCGTCCTTCCCGGGATGCTCCATGGGAAAGTACTGCGAAGTCCTGTGCCCCATGCCGGGATTCTGCACATCGACACTTCCAGGGCAGAAAAGCTGCCGGGTGTAAAAGGCGTGGTCACCGGCCGGGATATCCCCGATCGAATGTACGGTATCGTACCCAAGGCCAAGGATGAACATGCGCTGGCAAGAAATAAAGTGCGTTATATCGGGGATGACGTTGCCGCAGTCTGCGCCATTGATCCGGAGATTGCCGAGGAAGCGCTGGCGCTTATCACAGTGGATTATGAAGAGCTGCCGGCCGTATTTGATCCCCTGGAGGCCAAAAAAGAAGGGGCTCCCCTGATTCACGACGGAGTCAAAAACAATACGTCCTTTTTTATCAAGAAAGAATTCGGAGATGTCGAAAGGGCCTTTGCAGAATGCGACGATATTTTTGAGCATTCCTTTTACTCCCAGGCTGTCAATCATGCCCCCCTCGAACCCCATGCGGCCCTGGCCCAGTTTGATCCGCTGAACGGGGAACTCACCGTCTGGTCTTCAACCCAAATACCGTATTTTTTGAGGAGAAATTTATCCAATACCCTGCAGCTTGCCGAAAGCAAGGTGAGGATTATCAAACCCAAGGTGGGCGGCGGTTTCGGCCAAAAGATTGACTTGTTTGCCAAGGATTTTTGTGCCGCCTGGTTTGCCATCCACCTCGGCAAGCCGGTAAAATTCGTTTATGAACGGGAAGAAATTTTTACTTCCACCCGGCAAAGACATCCCATGTATATTACCGTCAAGACGGGTGTGAAAAAGGACGGCACGATTCTTGCCCAGAATTTTCAAGCCTTTGCGGATGGCGGCGCCTACAACAGCACGGCCCCGACCATGATAGCATTGTCCTGTTTTTTCCTGATGATCCCCTATCGCGTTCCGAATTTGATCTATGAAGGCTCTCATATCTATACCAACAAACCGGTGGGTGGTGCCATGCGGGGACATGGAATTCCCCAGGCACGCTTTGCGGTGGAGCGCCAGCTGGATATCATCGCAGATCGTATCGGTGTCGATCCGGCCGAAATCCGAATTAAAAACAGTATCCATGCCGGGGCTCCCCATCCCGCCGGGTTTGTTATCAACACCTGCGGGTTTTCCGACTCGGTCAAGAAAGCCGCTGCTGCCATCGGATGGAAGGAAAAAAGGGGCAAATTACCCTTGGGCAGGGGCGTGGGATTGGCCGGTGCCTCTTTTCCCAGCGGGGTCAGCAATATGAGCCACATCAGTTCCGGGGCCGTGGTCCAATTGGGACGGGATGGGGCGGTAAATGTGCTGACGGGGGCCGCCGATATCGGGCAGGGTGCGGAAACCGTCATCGGTCAGATCGTTGCCGAAGAGCTGGGTGTGCCCATCGAGG
>CALZJV010000832.1 GCA_945787595.1 uncultured Desulfobacterales bacterium
AACCGTTGGTGCGCAGGGCGGACGCTGGTTTGCCTTCGGCACTGGTCCCGAGCTTCCTCTGGACCAACACATCGATGATCGGGGGTCATTAACCTTTGTTTCGGAACCATTCAAGGAGCGTACAGAAATTTGTGGTGCTCCGACCTTATCGATTGAAGTGTCTTCGGACCAACCGCATGCATTGTTAGCAGCCAGGCTGTGCGATTTGCGACCCGACTACCAAATTTCTCGTATTACCTATGGGATTCTTAACCTGACCCACCGCGATAGCCATGAACACCCGAAGCCTTTGATTCCGGGCCGCACCTACAGGATCAAAATTCAGATGAATGAAATCGCTTGGGCGTTGTCACCCTCACATCGTTTGAGTTTGTCTCTATCCAATGCATATTGGCCCTTGGTATGGCCCTCGCCACATAGCAGTCGTTTGTCCGTCCATCTTGAAAAAAGTAAAGTCCAACTGCCCACCCGGCCGATACGACCGGAAAAACGGATTCGTTTCTCATCACCTCAAAGCGCATCACCCTTAGATCAGGTCCTCCTACGCCAACCAGGATTGGGATGGACCATAGAAAGGGATGCCTTTGACGGTACGGTAATCACTCGAAACAAAGACGACTACGGAGAGCGCATCATTCGGGCACACGGCTTGCGAACGAGTTTAAAAGGACTGGAGACATGGCGCATAAGCCCCGATGATCCATTGAATGCCAGAGCGGATCTTAGCTGGCAAACATTTACCGGTCGGAGCCATTGGCATGTGTCCACTGAGGTTCATAGCGCCATGTGGTCGGATGAAAATTGGTTTTATATGACGGCCGGTCTCGAAGCAAAAAAGGGCAATGACGTAGTCTTTAAAAAGAGCTGGAACACGAGGACGCCTCGCGATCTTGTATAGTCCTTTCACCCTATGCGTAATTAAGGGCAGCTTACAAACCCGGACGAATCGTGGGCGGTTAGGCGAACCACCACCGTTCTGCTAATTTACCGCCATCTGATTCATAATTGGCCGCATAGTTCACGTATTTCAGTTTTGTACTGGCCGCTTCCACGATGCTGGCGAACATGGGAATGATGACACTCCCTTCGTCTCTGACGATACGTTGCATTTCAGCATACATCTGCCGTCGTTTAGCGTCATTCAGCTCAGCGCGTGCCTCCAGCAACAATTTGTCGAAGTGTTTGTGTTTCCAATGACTATCATTCCAGGCTGCATCGGAAGCATAAGCGATACTAAACATCAAATCCTCAGTGGGCCGCCCGCCCCAGTAACACGCGCTCCAAGGTTTTTTCATCCAGACATTGGACCAGTAACCGTCATCCGGTTCCCGGACCACCTCAATTTTTATGCCCGCCTTAGCAGCCTGGTTTTGAAAGAGTACAGCGGTGTCAACAGCACCCGCGAAAGCAGCATCCGCCACATGCAGTTTGAGGGTCTCGCCCTCCGTACCGGCCTTTTTCATATGGAAGCGGGCTTTTTCCGGGTCGAATGTTCTTTGAGGCAATTCCGAAGCAAAATAGCGCTGATTGGGACCGATGGGATGATCATTGCCCACCTGCCCGAAACCTCGTAAAATCCTTTTGTAAAATCCTTTTGACTAATTCTTCACGGTCGCTAGCATACTTTAAGGCCAACCGAACATCATTGTTGTCAAACGGTGGAACATCCGCAAACATGGGCAGGGTATAATGAGTGGTGCCGGTGGCGGACAAAAGCTGGATTCCGGGTACTCGTTTCAGCAAATGCGCAGTTTTGCGCTCGCAGCGATTGATATAATCCACCTGGCCCGATTTTAAAGCGTTGGTTCGTGCGGTCACATCGGAGATACAAATGGTCTCCACTTCGTCAAAGTGCCCATGCCCTGCCTTCCAATAGTTGGGATTTCGTTTGGTAATGCAGCGCACGCCCGGTTCGTGCTTCACTAACTTATAAGGGCCGGTTCCGTCACCTTTGTCGAAATCTGTGATGCCGTTCGGCATAATCTGGAGATGATAATCGCTCACAATATAAGGAAAGTCCGCATCGCCGGCATTCAGAGTAATGATAACGCGTTGTTTGCCATCGGCCCTAATGTCGGTGATCGATTTAAGAAGTGCCTTCGCACCGGACTTGGATGCCTCTTTGCGGTGATGATTGATCGAAAAAATCACATCTTCGGCCTCCATGGTTTTGCCGCTGTGAAATTCGATCCCCTTGCGAAGGTTGAAGATCCATTGTTTAGCGTCCTTCGAGGCTTCCCAGCTTTCAGCTAACTCGGGAGTAACATTCCCTTGATAATCGACTTCCGTCAAACAATTGCGCAGTTGACCAAACAAGATAAAAAGGGGTACATAGTCGGTCATGGTCGCCGGATCCAATGTGTCGGTGGTTGCTCCTCCGGCCATGCCGGCTCTAAGGCGTCCGCCCTTTTTGGGAGACTCAGCCTGTGCAGTGTGCGACAGCAACAGGGGAGAAGCAGCGGTGGCCAATCCTAAAGCCGAAATTCGTGTCACAAATTCACGTCGCGTTATTTTCCCCGACTTCAATAAATCTTCAATGACTTTTATTGCAGGCATGGATTTTCCCTCCTTTTTTAGTGCCCAGGCTAGTTGCTGAAGCTATCGCGGTAGTCAAATTTTGGTCCACTTTCTTTATGTCTTAATATTTAATTATTTTGATGCAGGTGGCCTCGATCCAACCGGGAAGCCATATGAATACTGTCTATATATGATAACGCGCGTGGGGCAAGGCTATGCCGGATTGTCGCAGCACTGACAATCGATATCACTAAAAGAAAAGCTTGTAAATGTTTAAAATATTTGCTTGAATCTTGCCAAAATCGGCTGCCTGTGTAACCTTTACATTAAGTCCGTTTCGGCTGAATGCCGAGTCTTGGTTATTTCGCAAATTGACCATCGAAAATCATGAAAGCATCCGAACTGCTTGCCAAAATTTTAATTCTTTTGATCTTTTCGAGCATGGTAAATGCCGCACAACCACACTCATATCAGGAGAGGGTTATCATCTGCATGGTGCCGCTCGAACATGCGGATGCTAAACAATTGGCTGATGTCTTGGCGCCTTTTCTTTCACCCCAGGGCAAAATTCTAGCTTATTCGTCTACAAATACCTTGATCATCAAAGATCAGCCATCGGTGGTGAAGATGCTTATCAAGGCTATAAAAGGAAAAGCGGATTTGTCGGAATGCCAAAACTTCGAGCACCTTCCGCAGGGGAGTAAAGATCCGGGTCCAGAGGGCCCGGCTTTGGTCCACCCCGGCTTCCGGCTCGTAGAGCCTAAGAGCCTACAGCTCGGAGAGAGGGGTGATATGGATCGGACAAAACCTAAGATTCACAAAAAATAGGAATTAGGCATAATGGATAAATTAGAATTTGCAAGGGTGCTTGGTAATACCTCCAAGCTTTCAACTGTTTGCAAAAGCTTCAGTTGTATTTGAGGGTAAGACTATTGAAATATCTGATCTGAATTTAGATTGTTTGAGGGAGGCGAGTTTGTGGGGAATAGTCCTTTCCGGTGTGATCATGGTTATAAGAATCAGACAAAGAAATGATTTAAAATCCAATATGCAGCGTAACCTACGCCCCCGGCAACAGCCAGCATGATTCACGGTCTACACATTTGGGTATCTTTAAATTTCCAGATAAAAATACCGATTGCGACGAGTCCGACTAGGGCGCTGATAATTTTTGGAAGCATGAAAATACAGTATCAAAAAAAATGCTGTTAATCAATAATCCACCCGGTCCTTCAATTCTTTCCCGCATTTGAAAAACGGCAATCTCTTGGGAGCCACATCAACCGTCTCGCCGGTTCTGGGATTTCTACCCTTGTAAGACTGATATTCCTTAACAAAAAACGAGCACAACCCACGGATTTCAACCCGGTCACCCTCTGCAAGCGCTTCAGAAATTTTTCCAAAAAATATATCTACAACCGTTGCAGCTTCTTTCTTCGAAATCTGACTTTCATTCTTCAGCGTGTTAATGAGCTCCAGTTTATTCATGATCCTCCCTATGTTTAGTTATAATTTTGAGATGTTGAATTAATTTCGATAGGATCGCATTGATATTATTATATAATAATTGAACTGACAAAAATAGTCAAGTATTTCTAATAGTTCCGCATCATTTAAATAATTATCAAAAATAAAACCGCCAGCATTGAAACTGCACAATTCTCGCTTTATATGAAATAAGGCGGTTCACTGATCGGAATAACTTGATAAGACGGTTTTGCCTGGCATTGGAAATCCAAAGGGTGACATAATAGCTCGCTCTAAAAAAATTCAGGTTAAAAGCAACCGATTTTTAAAAGTAAATCACACGGATGTTGCTCGGTTCAGGAGAAGGAACTCAGAGTGAAATTTAGGATGAACACAAAATAGAATGAATTAAGGTGGCCTAAAGCTTCTGGATCATATATGATGCACACTAATATATTAATCCGATCTATTTTTGATTAGAATGTCTTTATAGAAAAAACAGTTGATTGTCAATAAAATAACAAGGGGGATTAATAAAACTCGCCCCAATCCGCTTAACGTCATATTGCGATAAATTGCCATAGTTATGTAAATCTCAAAGTATTGCAAATTGACATCACCCAGTGATACTGGCAGGAAGTAGGTAATTAAGCTTTTCTCAACGTTTCAATTCCCGGTAAGGAGATTTCAAATGGAATTAATGAGGGTAATTATGAGGGCATTTAAAAGTTGTCTTTTGTTCCTTTCAATTTTATTAATTGCCTGTCAAGGTATGCAAAGGACGGTTGCACCCGAGGATCGTATTTCATTGCGCCAAGGTGGTCCGCACACTGGAATATGGGAATCAAACACGATCTTTTTGGAATATCAATATTATAAGCTGGCTGGTGAATTTAAATTAAGTGTTCAGGTAAAAGCTAAAACTAAGGTCAGGTATGACGGATTTAAAGTTTATGTGTTATTTGTTGATGCCGAGGGAAAGGTCTTGGAGAGGAAAGAGGTAGCGGTTTACCGATTGGATAATACTTTTGAAATGCCGCCGGAGGCCACCTATATTTCTTTTCATGCCAATACCTATAGGCACCCTATTTCTTATAAGCCACCAAACCAGTCCCGCTAATCAACAAAGTGAAATGTCGAGGAAATCCCTATCAAGAAACCAAAACCGAATTTGCTCAAAAGCATGGTCCAGACATGAGAAAATCCAAATTCAAAATTCTCAATTCGGGCGAGGATCGACGCCCGACCCTAACCTGGCCACGCCAGATTCCCATCGAAGGCGTACCAAAAGAGGTCGTAGAGATTGTAACAGCATATTGTGAATGGCTTTCCAAATCTGACATACCCAAATTATTTATAAATGCCGAACCAGGCGCAATTTTAGTGGGTAGGGCGCGTGATTTCTGTAGGACTTGGGCCAATCAGGAAGAAGTTACTGTTATGGGCAAACACTTCATACAAGAGGATTCACCGGATGAAATCGGTCAGTCGATCGCAAAGTTCATTCGCAAGATAATCATGGCAACCCCACGTCTTCTTATCTATGGAGAAATATTATTCCCCATCTAAGCGATTTGGGCAGATGTATCGCCCCGGATCTAATCGGGATGGGAGACTCAGACAAACTAAAAAACAGTGGGCCTGATTCATATTCTTTCATTGAACACAGAAAATATCTGGATGCGCTGTTGGAAGAGATCGGCGTAACCGAGAACGTGACGTTCGTTATTCATGACTGGGGTTCTGCATTGGGCTTCGACTGGGCTTATCGTCATCCAAACAAGGTTAAAGGTATTGTTTACATGGAGGCCATTCTCATTCACTATAACTGGAGTGATTGGCCGGAAGATGCAAGCAAAATTTTTCAGGGCTTCCGCTCCCCCGCCGGTGAGGAGATGGTTCTGGACAAGAACTACTTTGTCGAGTTGGTATTGCCTGCCTCTGTGATTCGAAAATTGACCCCAACTGAAATGGACATTTACCGCCGACCTTTTCTCAATTCGGGCGAGGATCGACGCCCGACCCTAACCTGGCCACGCCAGATTCCCATCGAAGGCCTACCAAAAGAGGTCGTAGAGATTGTAACAGCATATGGTGAATGGCTTTCCAAATCTGACATACCCAAATTATTTATAAATGCCGAACCAGGCGCAATTTTAGTGGGTAGGGCGCGTGATTTCTGTAGGACTTGGCCCAATCAGGAAGAAGTTACTGTTATGGGCAAACACTTCATACAAGAGGATTCACCGGATGAAATCGGTCAGTCGATCGCAAAGTTCATTCGCAAGATAA
>CALZJV010000833.1 GCA_945787595.1 uncultured Desulfobacterales bacterium
CATGCAAACCGAAACCAACCAGCTGCTATATTTATCTTATGCCGATGTAACCGCGGTGGAGCTCACGATGGCCGAAATTATTGAATCCATGGAAAAGATGTTTCGTGCAAAGGGGCAAGGCAACACCGAGATGCCCCCCAAGCCGGGTATTCACCCCGGCGGCGGCGATAATTTCATCCACGCCATGCCGGCCTACATCCCGGATCTGGCCTCTGCGGGGATTAAATGGGTCAGTGGTTTCCCTAAAAATCCTTCAAAGGGATTGCCCTATATTTCCGGGCTGCTGATTTTCAACGATGTGAATAGCGGTCTGCCCCTTTCCGTCATGGACTGCGGTTGGATTACTGCCAAACGCACCGGTGCCGCCAGTGCGATTTCCGCCCGCTATCTTGCCCGCCCGGAGTCCGCTGTGATGGGGATGTTGGGCTGCGGCATTCAGGGACGCAGCCATGTGGAAGCAATGAAGGTTCTCTTCTCATTGAAAAAAGTCATGGCCTACGATGTGAAACAGGATGTCCAATCACAATTTGCCGGAGAAATCAGCAAAAAATTTGATTTGGAGGTAATACCGGTGAAAACGCCGCAGGAAGCGGTAACCGGCTGTGATATCGTGGTCACGGCCGGGCCGATGATGAAAACACCCCACGGCACCATCCAGGCCGGATGGATGGATGAAGGCGCCTTTGCCTCTCTGGTGGATTACGACGCCTACTGGCAGCCGGCGGCCATGCACGATACCGACAGATTTTGCACGGACGATATCAATCAGTTTCGCATGGCGCAACAAGCAGGCTATTTCAAAGACATACCCGAGCTTCATGCCGACCTGGGCGAGCTGGCCACCGGGCAGAAAACAGGACGTCAGACACCTGAGGAGCGCACCATGACCGCCAACCTGGGCCTGGCCCTGAATGATATGGCTGTCGCACCACTAATTTACCAGAAAGCAAAGGACAAGGGCATCGGAACTTGGCTAGATCTTTAAACAAGTCGCTTCAAATAGGCGCGGTCAGTTGTTGGTTGTCCGTGGTTAGCGGGAAGAAATTGGAGGAGGAAGCACATCCCAAGCTAATTCGATCGATAAAAAAATGTCCGAATTGGTTCGTAAAAAAGCATCCGTGCAAACCCTACAACGGACAACCCACAACTCACCACTCACACGTCGATTCAACAGCTTGGACCTAAGGATTAAATACAAATAATAAAGAAAAGTACAGAAAAAATGATGCGCAAAATCTACGACGTAATCATTATCGGCGGCGGCATCATGGGCAGCGCCACAGCCTACTACCTCATGAAAACGGACCATACGCTCAAGGTGGCCGTTATAGAACGGGATCCCACCTACGCCAAAGCTTCGACGACACTTTCGATGGCCAACGCCCGCATCCAGTTCAGCCTCAAACAAAACATCGAAATCTCCCAATATGCCTTAAAAACCCTTGAGCAGTTCGAAGATACCATGGCGGTTGAGGGTCAAAGACCCAAAATCTATCATCGTCGCGAAGGCAATCTTTTCCTGGTGAAGGAGGCCGGTCGCCGGGGGGCCGAAAAAGCCCTGGCCCTGCAGCAGAGTCTGGGATGCCGGGCCGACTGGTGGTCTCCTGAAAAAATTAAGCGATGTTACCCCCTTTACGAACCAAAGGGTTTGGCCGGCGGCACCTTCGGTCCGGACGACGGCCACTTTGATGCCTATGCCGTGCTGATGGCCTACAAGGCCAAGGCGAAATCCATGGGCGCAGAATATATTAAAGACGAAGTTGAAAAAATCAGAGGGCAACATGGCAGGGTCTCCGGAGTTCAAACAATCCAGGACACAATGCTGACAGCCGGCTGTATTGTTAACTGCGCCGGCGCCTGGGCGGCCCAAGTGGCTAAAACCGCCGGTGTAAAATTACCGGTGATGCCGGTCAAACGCCAGATTTTTGCACTGGACACAGCCGTTAAGCCCCAGGGCCCGCTTCCACTAACCGTCTTGCCCTCAGGAATGTATTTTAGAACCGAAACCGGAGGGATCATCCTGCTGGGCAAATCCATGGCGGAGGATCCCTCCGGATATGAATTCAGCTGGGATGATAAACGGTTTATGGAATTACTCTGGCCGGAATTGGCCGCGTTTGTGCCGGCGTTTGACAGACTCAAACTGGTCAGAGGCTGGGCCGGACTTTATGCCGTCAACTCCCTGGACGGTAACGCTATTCTCGGAGAGTGGCCGGAGACCAGAGGTTTATTTCTAGCCAACGGCTTTTCCGGTCACGGGCTGCAGCAGGCGCCGGCCGTCGGCCGTTACCTGTCCGAGTTGATTTTAGAACGACCGCTGTCATTGGATTTGTCGATATTTTCTCCC
>CALZJV010000834.1 GCA_945787595.1 uncultured Desulfobacterales bacterium
TTCAAACAGAATACTGGATATTTTGAAAAAGCGCTCGCATCTTCGTTTTGAGTGCATCCCGGGTGCCGGCCGAAATATGAGGGGTCAGGACGACATTGGGCATTGCTGCCAGGGGATTATCCTTTCGAAACGGCTCTTTTTCGAAGACATCCAGCCCTGCGCCGGCAATTTTGTTGTCCTCCAGTGCCCGGCAGAGGGCAATTTCGTCGATTACCGTACCGCGGGAGGTGTTGATAACAATGGCGGTTGGTTTCATCCGAGACAGGGCCGCGGCATCAATCATATGATGGGTGGCCTCACTCGATGGGACATGCAAAGTAACAATGTCCGATTTGACTAACAGTTCATCGAATTCGGCCCGCTTTAGGCCGAGCGCCTCTTCACGTTCCGGCGGCAGCGCCACATAGGGGTCGTAATAGATCCCGTCGGTGCCGAACGCCTTTGGTTTCATATGCTGCCTTCAGCCAGGCAGGTACTGCGAGCCCGGCCTTCACGGCCACACGGCCTATCAAGATGGGCTGCCCCACCCGACCCGGTCCGTTTTTCCAAGGAGAATTGGGCGATATCCCCCGCGCAAACACGGGGATGCCGACATCATTGATGCCGGTCTGTACCAAAACTGTTTCGAGCCATTTACCGGTTGGGGTTATACTCAGACCTTTTTTTTAGAGTGCCAACCGATGGCAATTATCCAGTTTCAGATCTCGCCTCCTACTTTCTTTACCCTGATGCAATTTTTGCATTTTCTTTCTTCCATCCAATCACAAAAAAAAGCATAAACCTGAATTTATCCGGTTATTGGGGTTTACAACCGACATTCGCGCCAGGGCTGAACCAATAGGATGAGGCCGGCGGAAACCAGATACATAAATCCGAGATAAGAAAAAACTAGTGTGTAGTTGCCCTGGGTGAGATCCAGAATATAGCCGCTCAGCCACGGACCCAGCGGTCCGGACAAAAATCCGTATGCGGTGAAAATCAGCCCGAAGATGGCACCGAAATGGGCCATGCCGAAGCAGTCGCCGGCTAGCGGTGCGGTGACTGTAAACAGGGCCCCGAAAGCAAAGCCGATAACCGCCGCCAGGGCGGTCCACAGCCAAATGCCTTCCGAATGGGGCATGATGAAATAGGCCATGGCAGCACAGGTAAAGCTGACCGCCATCGTTGGGCTGCTCCCCAACCGGTCTGAAATAAAACCGCTCACCAATCGACCGCTGCCGTTGGTCAGATTAAAACCGGTCAGTAAAACGACGGCCTGAGTGAGGCTCAGCCCGCGGGCCAATCCGAATCCGGTAGCCAGAGTCAGCATGCTGGCACCGGCGGCGCCGGCCAATGCCCAGGTGAGCCATAAATACCAGAATTCGCGGGTTTTCAAGGCTTCAACCACCGAGCGGCTTTTCGGCCCAATCTTCGTATCGGCTGTCGGCGCCGACAACTGCACCTCCGGGAATCGGATCAGGGTCGAAGTAGCCAGGCCGATGATGAGCGCCACACAACCAAGCACCAGGTTGATCGTTTCATAGCCCCAGCTTGACAATAAAGCGGAGGACACCGGAGACATGATGCCTGCTGACAGACCGAAGGCCATATTAAAAAATCCCGAGACCAGTCCGCGTTTTTCAGGATACCAGCGCTGCACCACCGTGAGTGCCGGGACATAAATAAAGGCCGATGAGGCGCCGACTAAAAACGCCCAGGCGTAGACAGCAGTCATGTCCTCAGCCCGACCCAGCCAAATAACACTGCTGCCACACAGGACGGTCCCCAAGGCGACCAGCTTTGCGGGACCGTATTTTTCCTGCCAGCGTCCGCAAAGGTACATGAAGCAGGTGGCGCCGATCAGAACAAATAAAACCGTCCGGCCAATCGCACCTCCGCCGACATTGAAGGCCTCCTGCCAGTGTTGGCGCATAACCCCGGGAAAGACGAATATAAATGCCCCTGGCCAGAAAATAGCGCAGGCGCAGGAGATCAGGATAAGTGCCCGTCCGGGTTTTTCTATCATAATTTCTTATTTACCAACCCTCACGCAACGGGGCTCAGGATTCCCCGATATTTGAAGCCAAATCCTCGGCCAGCTTTATGAGTATGGTTGCTTCATTGAGCCCGTCGATGAAGCGCCGGGGGATACCCGAGATACCGGTTTGCGCGCCTACCAAGGTGCTGGTGAGAATAGCACGCGCCTGATTTTGCCCGCCTCCATTGACGGCATGGAGCACGGCCGATTCAAAATCGTTGCGGACCAGTGAGGGCCTAAAGCCAGAGCATCGCCGATAAATGCTCCCATGATGGCCCCGCAGGCGCGGTCCCGGATAATTTGGTCTGACATATTTTACTCCTCGGATTTCCGGATCTACTGCGGCAGCAGCCATGTAGGAAGGCGTCAGCAAAGCGTCCGGGGATGCGAAGCGACCCGCGCGGGGCGGATCGGTCTCGCCGGGCCGTGGCGGCTGAAGATTGTCGCGGGTCACGGCGTGAAAGGGCAAATCCCCGCTTTTTACTAACCGCATGAGTTTACCCGACAATTCCGTGTCCAGCGGGTGCCCCTGAACCAGAAGACCCAGCACTGCGCAGTAAGCAACTGTCATCGAGACAACGGTGTCATCAGTCTGGGTAAGGATGGTGTTGTCGGTTATGGCAGCAGCAAGTTGAGCGGGATGTTGCGCGTAGCGGACGGCAATGGCAAGGGTGCGTTCGATGGCTTCGGTAGTATCTGCATGGCCGCCGGTTTGCCCCCAGGGTAGGTTCTGCTGCACGCGGCGTCGCCACGCCTGCCGGATAGACTGGCTGGTGTATCCCCCGGGTCCATTAACCGGTGTACCATCGAGAAGCGGAAAGAGCTCTTCATCCATCTTGCGACAAAAGTCAGCCACATCGTGGCCGCCACAATCAACAAGGGAGCGAATCATGAGGGTGAGGATAAAGCCGGCCTGGGAAAGTTGGCCGGCTTTGAGGCCGGCGTGGTATCGGCCTGGCATTGGATCGGTGTAGTCGTCGATCCAATCACCATAATCTCGGCGAAGCTCGGCGAGGTTATAATACCAGTGAGGGCCTAAAGCCAGAGCATCGCCGATAAATGCTCCCATGATGGCCCCGCAGGCGCGGTCCCGGATAATTTGGTCTGACATATTTTACTCCTAGAAACTGATCCGTTAACTATTTTATTTCGCAATAACGAACCTCAACAATCTCCAATTCCTGCTCCCCGGCCGGTGTGCGCACCTTGATGACGTCCCCCGACCGGCCGTCCAGCAGGGCGCGGGCCAGCGGCGAGGTCCAGCTGATGTGCCCGCGTTCGATGTCGGCCTCGTCGATGCCCACGATCCGGTAAATTTTATCCGGGCCCTCGGCCGGTTGCACACTCACTGTCGCACCGAAACGCACCTTGTCGCCGTCCTGGTCCAGGGGGTCGATCTCATCCGTGATTGCCAGCCGACCGGTCAGAAAGACGATCCGGCTTTCCAGGCGTTGCAGAGATTTGCGGGTGTCACGGTACGTTGCATCCGACTGGCCTGATCCTTCGCGGGTCAGACGGTTAATGACTGCCAGCAGCTGCGGGCGCGAATGCCGGACCAGATCGTCAAGTTCATCCCGGAGTTTACGAACTCCCCGGGGAGTCATGTAATTGCGGCTGCCGCCCGGAATGTCCGCCCGGGGGTCGAGCTCGATTTCCGGGTCCTGCCAGGTATCGTCGTCTTTGACAAAAGCTTTGTTCATCGAAAGATGCTCCTCAAAAAAGAAGATCCCGGGTTTAAACCACTGTTGCTGGAAAACTGACCTTGTCCAGATGAAAATTATAGTGTAATTTATTCAAAATTCAAGTCTTAAAACAAGATTTGACACCTTAGTTCTTTATAAAAACACTTGATTTGGAAATCTAATTCATGATGAAATCTAATGCACCTGATAGAAGCAGGAGGAGACAGCAATGGTTGATTCAAAAAACATTGTGGATTTTTACTGGGATCCGGTCTGACCCTGGTGTTGGATCACATCCAGGTGGATGGTAGATGTTGGACGACAAAAACAGATTCAGGTATATTGGAAATTCTTCAGCCTCAAGCTGATCAACAAGGATCGTGAGGTGCCGGAAGATTATAAAATACTGCATGAGATCGGCTTGAAAGCTTTGCGCGTTGCGGCGGCGGTTCGGGCTGAATTCGGCAACGAAAGCGTCGGGAAAATATATACCGCCATGGGAGCATGCTATCATCATGATGAAGGAGACATCGATGAGCCCTCAGCCCTGGAGGAAATCCTGCAAACGTGCGGCTTACCAACCAGGCTGGCGGCTGCCGCTGAGAATGAATCGCTGGATAAAGACATCCAGGCCGACATGGATCAAGCTATCGCCAAAGCCGGCACGGATGTCGGTGTGCCGCAGATCGTGCTCGATGGCGGCCGGGGCCCCGGTTTTTTCGGCCCTGTCATGAGTCCCGCACCGACCGGCGAAGATGCCGTTAAGTTCTGGGATGCGATCATTGCGGCCGGCAGTATGCCCGGATTTTTCGAGCTTAAACGGACCCGGGAAGTCGGACCGATCTTTGGAGAGCGTCCGGAAGTATAAGGCTGGTTAGTGATCATTGTCATGCGACTCAAAAAATTGGACGAGCTTCTCAAGCAGTGGGATAATATTCGAAAAAAGCTGCAAGGGTTGCTTGCTGAAATAAAGTCAGAAAATGAAGACGATCTGGTCTATCGCCATCCTTATGGCGGGCCACTGGACATAGCCGAAACATTGCACTTTATTGATGTCCACTTCGATAATCACATGCGGCACATCGATAGAATT